>CAIPHQ010000372.1 GCA_903864895.1 uncultured Rhodospirillales bacterium | reverse complement strand
CCGGGTGCTTCTGGAGGGAAGCAAGGCGACCGGCGTGGTCTATGCGGGCAGCGACGGGCAGCGCCACACCGCGCATGCCGCCGAGGTGCTGGTATGCGCCGGGGTGTATGGCACCCCCGCCATCCTGCAACGCTCCGGCATTGGCCCGTCGGCGTGGCTGGCACCGCTGGGCATCAGCGTCGCCGCTGACCTGCCGGTGGGGCACAACCTGCTGGATCATCCCGGCTTCGGCATGCGCTTCCGTGCCGATGGGTTGGGCACGCAAACCGGGCGGCTGTTCGCCTCCAACGTGCGCGGCCCGGCCAACGCGGATGGCGAACCGGAATGGCAGACGCACCCGTTCCCGATTGACGAGGAAGAACACATCGCCGGGTTCTGGACCTACCTGACCCGTCAGGAAGCGCAGGGCGAGGTGCGGATTGTCTCCACCGATCCCGCCACACGCCCGCTTATCGACCACCGCTACAACACCCGCGAGCAGGACCGCATCCGCTTCGGCCGGGCGCGGGCGTTCATGGTGGAAATGCTGGCCAGTCCCGCGATGCAGAAACTGGGGGCCGCATGGCTGGATGACCCCGCCATCCCCATCGCGCAGGCCTTGGCCGAGGGCATGGGGGCCGCGCACCATCAGGCGGGCACCTGCCGCATGGGTCCGGCGAGCGACCCGCGCAGCGTGGTCGGGCCGGATTTGCGGGTGCATGGCTTCGACAATCTGCGCGTCGCCGATACCGGGATTTACCCGGACAACGTGATGCACAACACGAACCTGACCGCGTATGTGGTTGGCGAAATTGCGGCCAGGCTGATCGGGCGGGCCAATTGAGCCTCACCCCGAACGGCAATGCCGTAGACTGGTTTCTCGACCGCCATGTGCGGGAGGGGCGCGGCGCGCGCGTGGCGTTCTCGGACGGCACCCGCAGCCTGACCTATGCCGCATTGCAGGCCGAAACAGTCCGCGTCGCTGCCGCATTGGCCGCCAACGGCATCGGGCGGGAGCGCCGGGTGGGGCTGTTGCTGCTCGACACGCTGGAGTTCCCCGCCGTGTTCTGGGGCTGCCTGCGCGCGGGCGTGATCCCGGTGCCCATCAACACGCTGCTGCCGCCGGAACTCGCGGGCTACATTCTGGCCGATTGCCGGGCGGAGGCGGTGTTTGTTTCCGAGCCACTCTACGCGCCGCTTGCCGCCACCCTTGCGGGGGTGCGCCGCGTGGTGCGGACCGGCGCAGCGGGGGAGTCCGGCTGGGACGCATTCCTCGCCCAAGGCGGCCCTGACGCCGAAACGGTGTCGGCCTCGCCGGACGAAGTGGCGATGTGGTTCTACTCCTCCGGCTCCACCGGCGCGCCAAAGGGCGTGAAGCACGTCCACGGCAGCCTGCGCGCCACGGCGGACACCTACGCCGCACAGGTGCTGGGCATCCGCGAAACCGATGTGGTGTATTCCGCCGCGAAACTGTTCTTCGCCTACGGTTTCGGCAACAGCGCCATGTTCCCGATGTCGGTGGGCGCATCCTCGGTGCTGCTCGCGGGGCGGCCCACGGTGGAGGCGGTGATGGGGCTGATGCTGTCCGCCCAGCCGACGATTTTCTGCGGCGTGCCGACACTTTACGCAGCGCTGCTCGCGCAATCCGGGCTTGGGCCGGGCGCGGGGTCGGCGCGCTTGCGGCTGTGCGTCTCGGCGGGGGAGGCGCTGCCGGAAACCATCGGCTTGCGCTGGCGCGAGCGTGTGGGGGTGGAGATTCTCGATGGCATCGGCTCCACCGAGATGCTGCACATCTTCCTGTCCAACCGCCCCGGTGGCATCCGCTACGGCACGACGGGCCGCGCGGTGCCCGGCTATGACTTGCGTATCGTCGATGCCGAGGGGCGCGACGTGCCGGATGAGGACAGCGGCGAGTTGATCGTGCGCGGGCCGAGTGCCGCAGAAGGCTACTGGAACCAGCGCGACAAAAGCCGCCGCACATTCCGCGGCGAGTGGACCTATACCGGCGACACCTACAGCCGCGACGCGCAGGGCTATTACCGCTACGGCGGGCGCAGCGACGACATGATGAAGGTCAGCGGCATCTGGGTGTCGCCGTTCGAGGTGGAAGCGGCACTCGCAGCCCATGAAGCCGTGCTGGAAGCCGCCGTCGTGGGCCATGCCGGCGCAGACGGCCTGATCAAGCCGCGCGCCTTCGTGGTGCTGAAGCACGCTGACGCGGCGGCAGAGTCGCTGGCCGAGGCGCTGAAGCAGCACGTGAAAGACCGCGCCGGGCCGTGGAAGTATCCGCGCTGGATTGAATTCGTGGAAACCCTGCCCAAAACCGCCACCGGCAAAATCCAGCGCTTCAAGCTGCGCGATCTGGCCTGATGCGCGCGTTCGATCTGCTGATCGCCGGGCGGCGGCTGGAGTGTGCGTGGTGGGGTCCGGGGCAGGGACCTTGCATCGTGCTGCTGCATGAGGGCCTCGGATGTCTGGCGCTGTGGCGCGATTTTCCCGCCCGTCTGGCCGAGGCAACGGGCATGCGGGTACTGGCATGGTCGCGGGCGGGCTACGGCCAGTCCTCCGCCGTGAAGCCGCCGCGCCCGGTGGGCTACATGCACCGCGAGGCGCAGGATTGGGTGCGCCCGGTGCTGGATGCCGCCGCCGTGGGTGACTGCATCCTGCTGGGCCATTCGGATGGCGGGTCCATCGCGGCCCTGTACGCGGGCACGCAAGCCGACCCCCGCGTGCGCGGTCTGGCCCTGCTGGCCCCACACTTCCTCGTCGAGGACATCACCATCGCGGGCATCGAAGCCGCGCGCGACCGCTACACGCAGGGCGATTTGCGGGCGCGTCTGGCGCGCTATCACGCCGATGTGGACGGCGCGTTCTGGGGCTGGAACGGCGCGTGGCTGAACCCGGATTTTCGCGCGTGGAATATCGAAGCCGCCTGCGCGGGCATTCACGTGCCAAGCCTGATCGTGCAGGGTCTGGCCGACCCGTACGGCTCGGCGGCGCAGGTGCAGGCGGCGCAGCGCAATTTCGGCGGGCCGGTGCGCCCGTTGCTGCTGGACGGCATCGGCCATGCGCCGCAGGGTGAGGCGGCGGATGCGGTGCTGCGCGCGGTGGCCGGGTTCGCCGCCGGGATGTTCCCCCAGCCCTAGCCTGCCCGCATCATCACCGGCCCGGAGAGACCAGCCGCCCATGTCCCGCATCGACTTCCAGACCGAGCCCGGCCGCTACCGCCATTGGCGGCTGAGCGTGGATGGCCCGGTGGCCAGCCTGACCATGGACGTGGACAGCGCGGGCGGGCTGTTCGGTGGCTATGAACTGAAACTGAATTCCTACGATCTGGGCGTGGACATCGAACTGCACGACGCGGTGCAGCGCCTGCGGTTCGAACACCCGCAAGTGCGCGCGGTGGTGCTGCGCTCCGGCAAGGACAACGTGTTCTGCGCGGGCGCGAACATTCGGATGCTCGGGCGCGCCAGCCACGCCCACAAGGTCAATTTCTGCAAGTTCACCAACGAGACCCGCTGCGCCATCGAGGATGCGGGCGAGAACTCGGGCCAGCGGTATCTGGCGGCCGTGTCCGGCGCGTGTGCGGGCGGCGGGTATGAGATTGCGATGACGGCCCAGCACATCATGCTGGTCGATGACCGGCGCAGCGCGGTGTCCCTGCCGGAAATGCCGCTGCTGGCCGTGCTGCCGGGCACCGGCGGCCTGACCCGCCTGACCGACAAGCGGCGCGTGCGGCGCGATCTGGCCGACGTGTTCTGCTCCCTGGAAGAAGGCGTGCGCGGCAAGCGCGCGGTGGAGTGGCGGCTGGTGGACGAGGTGGTGCCGCCCTCCCGCTGGGATGCCGCCGTGCGGGCGCGGGCCCTGGACCTCGCTGCGCTGTCCGATCGGCCTGAAGCCGCGCAGGGCATCGCGCTGCCCATGCTGGCCCGCGCGTTCAGCGACGAGGGCATCGTGTATGACCATGTGCGCGTGGTGCTGGACCGCCCCGGCCGCCGCGCCACCATCACCGTGCGCGGCCCGTCCGCGTTGCCCGGCGATCTGGCCGCAATCCACGCCGAGAGCGCCGCATTCTGGCCGCTGGCCATGGCCCGCGAACTGGACGACGCCATCCTGCATCTGCGGTTGAACGAGCCGGAACTCGGCTTGCTGCTGCTGCGCACCGAAGGCGATCCCGCCGCCGTGCTGGCCGCCGATGCGTTGCTGGGCGAACATGAAGCTGACTGGCTGGTGCGGGAAATCCGGCTGCTGCTGAAGCGGGTGCTGAAGCGGCTGGATCTGACCTCTCGCAGCCTGATCGCGCTGATCGAGCCGGGCAGTTGCTTCGCGGGCACGCTGGCGGAACTGGCGTTTGCTGCCGACCGCGCAGTGATGTTCGCCGGCCGGCGCAGCGGCGACCCGCGCCCGGAGGCCACTTTGTCGCTCAGCGGGCTGAATTTCGGCACGTATCCGATGTCCAACGGCCTGACCCGGCTGCAAACCCGCTTTCTGGGCGAGGCGGACAGTGTGGGCCGCGCACAGGGGGCCGCCGGGGTCGCATTGGATGCCGCCGCCGCCGAGGCGCTGGGCCTGATCACGCTGGCCTATGACGAACTCGACTGGGACGACGAGGTGCGTATCCTGCTGCGCGAGCGGGCCAGTTTCTCGGCGGACGCGCTGACCGCCATGGAGGCCAATCTGCGTTTCGCCGGGCCGGAGACCATGGAAACCCGCATTTTCGGCCGCCTGACCGCGTGGCAGAACTGGGTGTTCCAGCGCCCGAGCGCTGTGGGCGAAACCGGGGCGCTGAAACGCTACGGCACCGGGCTGCAACCGGACTACGATCCGGCGCGGGTGTAAGCGCAGGACAGGGAGGCACAGATGCCCCACGGCATGGATGTCGATTACGACGGCCTGATTCCGAACAATGTCGGGCTGAACGCCGATCTGCGCGTGCGCAAGGCGCTGGAAACCTGGCACCCCGGCTACATCGACTGGTGGAAGGACATGGGGCCGGAGGGGTTTCAGGACTCGCTGGTCTATCTGCGCACCGCCGTCAGCGTCGATCCGCAGGGCTGGGCCAAGTTCGATTACGTGAAGATGCCCGACTACAAATGGGGCATCCTGCTGGCCCCCGCCGTGGAAGGCCGCACCATCCCGTTCGGCCAGCACAAGGGCGAGCCGGTCTGGCAGGAGGTGCCGGGCGAATACCGCGCCATGCTGCGCCGCCTGTTGGTGATTCAGGGCGACACCGAACCGGCGAGCGTGGAGCAGCAGCGCCATTTGGGCAAAACCGCGCCGAGCCTGTACGACCTGCGCAACCTGTTTCAGGTGAATGTCGAGGAAGGCCGCCATCTGTGGGCGATGGTGTATCTGCTGCAAAAATACTTCGGAGCCGACGGGCGCGAGGAAGCCGCCGAGTTGCTGCGCCGCCGCTCCGGCGACCGTGACACGCCACGCATGCTGGGCGCCTTCAATGAAGCCACCCCGGACTGGCTGAGCTTTTTCCTGTTCACCACCTTCACCGACCGCGACGGCAAGATGCAGCTGGCAGCCCTGGCGCAGTCCGGCTTCGACCCGCTGAGCCGCACCTGCCGCTTCATGCTGACCGAGGAAGCCCACCACATGTTCGTGGGCGAAACCGGACTGATGCGGGTGATCGAGCGCACCTGTCAGGCCATGAAGGAAGCGGGGATTGACGACCCCTCCGATGCCAAAGCCGTGCGGGCGCTTGGCGTGATCGACCTGCCCACCATCCAGCGCAAGATCAACCTGCACTACTCATTGACGCTGGATTTGTTCGGCAACGAGATCAGCACCAACGCCGCCAATGCGTTCAACGCGGGCATCAAGGGCCGCTACCGGGAAGACAAGCTGGCCGACGATCATCGCCTGATCGATGATACCTACCCGGTGCTGCGCCTGATCGACGGGCAGGTTGCCGCCCAGGACGTGCCCGCCCTGTCGGCGCTGAACATGCGCCTGCGCGACGACTTTACCGACGACTGCGACAGCGGTCTGGGCCGCTGGAACCGGGTGATCGAGCAGGCAGGCGTGAATTTCCGCCTGCATTTGCCGCATGTGGCGTTCAACCGCCGCATCGGCGAGTTTTCCAGGGCGCACGTCACCCCGGATGGCGCGCTGCTGAGCCCCGAAGCGTGGGAGCGGCAGCGCGACCGCTACCTGCCATCCGCCGAGGATGCGGCGTTCCTCGATTCGCTGATGGTGGCCGAAACCCGGCCCGGCCATTACGCAGGCTGGATCGCCCCGCCCCGCACCGGCATCGACAGCAAGCCGGGCGACTTCGAATACGTGCGGATCGCCGAATGAGCGGCCTGCTGCTGGCCGCGCGGCATGGCGCGGTGCTGGTGCTGACGCTGAACCAGCCTGCCAAGCGCAACGCGCTGTCCCTGGCGCTGCGGCAGGATTTGCTGGCGGCGGTCACGGACGCCGCCAGCGACCCGGCGGTGCGCGCCATCGTGCTGCAGGGCGCGGGCGGGCATTTTTGCAGCGGCGGCGACCTGACCGAGATGAACGTGGGCGGTCTGGCCGAGGGCCGGGCGCGCATGTCCGCCACACACCAGTTGGTGCGGGCATTGGCCGCCGGGCCGAAGCCGGTGGTGGCCGCCGTGGAAGGCTGGGCGGCAGGGGCCGGTCTCAGCCTCGCGCTGTGCGCCGACATCGTGGTGGCCGGGCAGGAGGCCCGATTCGCCGCCAGCTTCGGCAATGTCGGGCTGATCGGCGATCTGGGCCTGCTGCACACGCTGCCGCGCCGGGTGGGGCAGGCGCAGGCGCGCCGGATGCTGCTGCTGGGCGAGCCTGTGGACGCCGCCACCGCACTGCAAATCGGGCTGGCCGATCAGGTCTGCGAGCCGGGGGGCGCGTGGGATGCGGCGATGCTGTGGGCAGACAAACTCGCCAGCCGCGCACCACTGCCGGTGGCCGTCACCCGCGCCCTGCTGTCCGAAGGGCTCGAGTCGCTGCTGGCGCAGGAGCGTGACCATCAGGCAGCCCTGTTCCTGACCGAGGATCACGCCGAGGGCAAAGCCGCCTTCAAGGCCAGGCGCGCGCCGGTGTTTCACGGCCGCTGATCTGCCCCGCAGGTTCGGGGTTGCGCCCGCAAGGCGCGGGCGTTAGTAACCCCCCGCCGCGCAGCATACGCTTCGCGGCTTGGCTCGCTGCACTAGCTCAGTGGTAGAGCACTCCCTTGGTAAGGGAGAGGTCGACAGTTCAATCCTGTCGTGCAGCACCATCCGCCCAGCGGCGGTGCCATTCAGCCGAGCAACAGAGTCAGCGCATCAGCCAGCGAACACGCGGGTATTCGTTGTGCGCGTAGGTCAGCGAACGGATCATTGCATCTGCGCCGCTGAACCGCTTCACCCGGTTGGAGAGTGCCCCATCGGCACCGCTGACCTGCCATTCGCTCTGCGACGGTTCCTGCTGGCACGTCACCGCGCCGACGGTCATGGGCTCAGCTTCGGCGGGTTCACGAAACTTCACAGTGATCACTCCGCTACGCGCAGCAGCTATCTTGCGCCTGCATAACAGGCCATGCGCCGGTGTGTGTCAACCGTTTTACGGGCCGGGGCGCAACAACCTGCGCGCAAGCGGGCACACGCCAGCAGCGATCTCAGAAAATGCCAAAAAAGTGTGAACGGCGTCACAGATTGTGAGCGCCCGGAAGCCGAGTGTGCCGCCACGCAAACCGACGAGGCATGTTATGAGCACACAGCGGCATATCCTGATTGCGGACCCGGACACCACCGAGCGCGCGGCGCTGGCCGCCGAACTCGCCGGGCTGGGCTACACCGTCACCCAGACGGCATCCGGCAGCGAAGCCACCGCGCTGGCCATGAGCCGCAGCGGGCGCATCGACCTGATGATGGTGCACAGCGACCTGCCGGACATCGAAGGCAGCGATCTGGTGGCACGGTTGCGGCGGCGCGGCGTGGGCACGCCGATCATCCTCATCACCGACTCAGCCGCCGAGGATGACGTGGTGGGCGGGCTGGATGCCGGGGCCGATGACGTGATGGTCCGCCCAATGCGGCAGCGCGAACTCGGTGCCCGGTTGCGCGCCCATCTGCGGGCCGGTGGCGCACGCGGTGAAACCGATTTGCGCATCGGGCCTGCGACGTTCCGCCCGTCCTCGCGCACGCTGATCCACCCGGATGTGGCGCGCCCGCTGAAGCTGACCGAGAAGGAAACCGCGCTGCTGCTGCGGCTGTATCGCGGCGATGGCCGCCCGGTCTCGCGCCTGACGCTGCTGCGCGAAGTGTGGGGCTATAGCCCGGAAACCTCGTCGCACACGGTCGAGACGCACATCTACCGCCTGCGCCGCAAGATCGAACCCACGCCGCGCAGCGTGCCGCTGCTGATCAGCGAATCGGGCGGCTACCGGCTGACCACCGAGACGCAGATGGTCCCGGCCGGATTGCACGACGCGCCCGCCACCGGCTGGACCATGCCGCTGGCACGGCCGAACCTGGTGTCTCCGGCCCTGTATCGCGCCGGTTGAGGATGGTGAGGGGTTCCACCCGGGCGGCGCTGCGCTAACGTCGGTGCAGCCTGCCCGGAGGACGCCCATATGCCTGACCTGACGGACTTCGTTCCCGCGCCGCACGTCACCCAATCCTGGCAGGTCAGCAAACCATCCGCCAAAGGGCGCAAGGGCGTGGTGGTCTCGCAGGCCCGCGCCGCCGCTGAAGTGGGCGTGGCGGTGCTGGATGCGGGCGGCAATGCGGTGGATGCCGCCGTGGCCGCCGCCTTCGCACTGGCCGCGGTGGAACCGTGGAACTCCGGCCTTGGCGGCATCGGCTTCGCACTGGTGCATCCCGCCGGGGCCGCGCAGGCCGAGATGGTGGATTTCGGCCCGGCCGCGCCCTCCGGCATCGACCCGGCGCTGTTTGAACTCACCGGGCAGGCCACGCAGGGCGGCTTCGGCTGGCCGGAAGTGGCGGGTGACCTGAACGTTCACGGCCCGCTGTCGTTTGCCATCCCGAGCGCGGTGGAAGGCTACCGCGCCATGCACGCCCGCTGGGGCAGCATGCCGATGGCCGATCTGCTGCAACCGGCCATCGCACTGGCCCGGCGCGGCCTGCCGCAGGACTGGTTCACCACGGTCGTGGTGGCAGGCTGCGCGGCGCTGCTGCGGCACTACCCGGAAAGCGCCCGCATCTACTTGCAGGACGGCCTGCCGCCGGTGCCGCCCTATCGCGGCGACGCGCCGTTTTTCGGGCTGGGCAACCTGCCGGACACGCTGGAGCGGCTGCAAATCGCCGGTCTGCGCGATTTCTATGAGGGCGAGGTGGCCAGCGCCATCGCGTCCGACACGCAATGCCGGGGCGGGGCGCTGAGTTTCGAGGATTTGCAGAACTGCGCCGCGCGCATCACGCCGGCCGCCGAACTGCCGTGGCGCGGCCGTGTGCTGCAATATGCCAGCGGTCTGACCGCAGGCCCCACGCTGGCGCGCCTGCTGGACCATATGCCCGATCTGGGCGGGGCCACGCCGGGGGCGGCATGGTACGCGGGCACCGCACGGGCGCTGCGCGGGGCGTATTCCGAGCGCCTGTCCGGCATGGGTGCTGCGTCCCCCGCCGCGGCGGAGGGGTGCACCACGCATCTGACCGTGTGCGACGCCGATGGCGGCATGGTGGCACTGACGACCACGCTGCTGTCGGTGATGGGCAGCAAGCTGGTGCTGCCCACGTCCGGCGTGCTGATGAACAACGGCATGATGTGGTTCGACCCGCGCCCCGGCCGCGCCAACTCCATCGCGCCGGGCCGCCGCCCGCTGACCAACATGTGCCCGATCATCATGCGCGACTCGGCCGGGCCAATGCTGGCGGCCGGGGCCTCGGGCGGGCGGCGGATTCTGGGCTCGGTGCTGCAGGTGATGGAGTTCATCACCGGCTTCGGCATGGATGCCGAAACCGCGGCCCATCAGCCGCGCATCGATGTCTCCGGGCTGGAAACCATGCTGGCCGACCGGCGTTTGGGCGCGGACGTGCTGGCCGCGCTGCGCGCCGTAGGCCCGGCGGAGTATGCCGAGCATGTGGCGCAGCCGATCAACTTCGCCTGCCCGAACTTCATCATGATCCGCCCGGACGGCCTGCGCGCCGGGATCAGCGATGCGATGTCGCCGTGGTCGGCGGCGGTGGCGCAGGAGTAGGCGGCTGCAGGGCCGGACGGTTACAGGGCTGGGCGGCTACAGAAACAGCGGCCCGGTCGGCACACCCAGCAGCGCCTGCCCGGCGAGCTCAAAATTTGCCCGCCGCGACTGCACCTGTTGCCCCACGGCATGGATGTCGCGGAACCGGCGCTCGAACGGTTCAGACATCTGCACCGCGGTCGCCCCGGCCTCATGATACGCCATGTCCACCACCGCGATGGCTTCCTGAATGGCGAAGGTGGTGGTCATGCGAATGCTCAGCGCAATGCTGTCGGTGTAGCTGCCGCCCGCCTCCAGCTCCGCCCAGATATCGCGCAGTGATTGCAACAGGAAGGTGCGGGCCGAGCGCAGCCGGGTTTCGGCATGGCCGATCAGCGACTGAATGGCCGCGTTGTCGCGCATCCGCGTGCCGCCGCGCGGGGTCTTGCCGCGCGCCATCTCGATGAACGCATCCAGCGTGCTGCGCGCCAGCCCCAGCGCCACGCCGGCGAAGCCCATCGGATAGATGGTGCCCAGCGGCAGGCGGTACAGCGTGCCGGGATGGCCGGACGGCACGAAGCGCCAGAACTGCAGCGCGTCGGGCACGAACACGTCGGTCACGCTGTAGCTGTCACTGCCGGTGCCGCGCAGGCCGATGGTCTGCCAGTCGTCCACCACCTTCGCCTGTGATTTCGGGAACAGGAAGCTGCGCACCTTCGGGCTGCCATCCGGCTCGGTCATCGGCGTGCCGCCGGCTTCCACCATCGGCACTAGCCCGCCCAGCCAGTTGGAGTGGCGGGAGCCGCTGGCATAGCTCCACCCGGCGGTCACGCGCCACCCGCCCGGCGCGCGCACGGCGCGGCCCGATACCCCGGCCCCCCATGCCAGCACTGCGCGCGGGTCGCTGCCAAACACCTGCCATGCGGCCTCCGGGGCCAGATAGGCGGCGGCGAACGAACAGCCCGACCCCTGCGCCATGCACCATGCCGCACTGCCATCGGCCTGCCCGATGGCCTCCACCGCCTGCACGAATGCCGCCAGATCCAGTTGCGCGCCGTTCTGCGCGCGCGGGATCAACAGGCGGAACAGCCCGGCGTCGTGCAGTGCTTCCACCACCGCAGGGGCAAGTTCGCGCGCCGTGTCGGAATGCGGGGCCGCGGATTCAATCAGCGGGCGCAGCGCGCGGGCGCGCGCCACCCAGTCCACCGGCGTTGAATCAGCGCCCAGTCCCGTGCTCAGTCCCGCCGGTGCATCCATGGCCGCTCTCCGGGCGCCGGTCTGGCGCCGCAAATGCGATTATGCCTTGGCTGTCTTGTGGGACAAGGCTTCCTCGGCGCTGGCCACACCGCCATGCGCGGCAGACCACGCCACCGGGTTTTCCAGAAACCGGCGCACTTCGGCCAGTGCCGATTCATCGAAATACGGCTGGTCGCGGCAGACCTCCAGCACATCCCACCACGTGGCCAGATGGTGCAGCGTGATGCCCATCTTGTTCAGCGTCTCGAAACTGCCGGGGAACACGCCATAGAAGAACACCACGAAGGCATGGTCGCAGATGGCACCCGCATCGCGCAGTGCCTGCGTGAAGCGGATCTTGCTGGCACCGTCGGTGGTCAGATCCTCCACCAGCAGCGTGCGCTTGCCCTCCGGCACGTCGCCCTCGATCAGCGCATTGCGGCCGAATCCCTTGGGCTGCTTGCGTACATAGGCCATCGGGGCCAGCATCCGGTCGGCGATCCAGGCCGCGAACGGAATACCGGCAGTCTCGCCGCCCGCCACCGCGTCAATGCTCTCGTAGCCGATGTGGCGGCTGAGTTTCTCCACCGCCAGTTCGCAAATCTTGGCCCGGGCGCGCGGGAAGTAGATGATGCGGCGGCAGTCGATATAGACGGGCGACTTCCAGCCCGAGGTGAACGTGTATGGCTCGGCGGGGCGGAAATTGACGGCCTTGATCTCCAGCAGGATGCGCGCCGTGGTCAGCGCGGCGTCCCGGTCCCAGTCAGTCATATGCAGCTTTGTCATCACAAACATCCCGCTCTCATCGCCCCGGTCTAGCGCCGGGCCAGGCGAGCGTCCATCTGAGCCTTGCGGATGGATCGAGATGGCGTTGAAGCAACAATGCGAACAAGCGTGCGGCCCGCGATGACGGGCGGGCCCGATGCCACGGTGTGGGTGCTGGACGACCCGCGCGCCGGTACCTCGGCGCAGGCCATCGGCATCGCCGAACGGCTCGGCGTGCCGTTCCGGCGCATTGCACTGTCGTGGAACTGGATGGCGCATGTGGCGGGGCTCGCCCGGCACGGCTCACTGCTGGGCGTGGCCCAGCCAATGCGTGGTGAGGAGCAGGTGCAGACCCTCACGCGCGGGTCGGGGCCTGCCGCGTGGCTGCGCGGCACGCCGATGCTGGGGGAGGGGCCGAAGCTGGTCATTTCCTCTGGCGCGCGCTCGGCGGCGGTGGCGTTGTGGCTGAAGCAGCGGTTTGCCTGCCATGTCGTGCATTGCATGCGCCCGGGCCTCGCCGGGCTGCTGCGCGCCGATTCCTATGACCTGCTGGTATTGCCCGAGCACGACCGCCCGGCGCGGCAGCCCAATATTTTCCCGGTGCTCGGCGCGCCGCATCGCGTTTCTCCACTGGCGCTGCGCCATGCGGCGGCGGCGTGGCATGAACGGCTGGCGCATCTGCCGCGCCCCCATGTCGCACTGCTGGTGGGCGGCCCAGTGCGCGGCATGGACATGCAACCGGCGCTGGCACATCTGCTGGGCCGCAAGGTCGCCCGCATGACGGCGGCGCGCGGCGGCAGCGTGCTGGCCACCACAAGCCGCCGCACCGGGCGGGAAGCCAGTGATGCGCTGGCCGCCGGGCTGTCGGCCTCCATGCACCTGCTGTATCGCTGGGGGGAACCGGGGGACAACCCGTATCTGGGCTTTCTGGCCAGTGCGGACGCGGTGGTGGTCACCGCCGACTCGGTGTCCATGCTCAGCGAGGCCTGCGCCACCTCCGCCCCGGTGTTCTCGGCCGTGCCGGAACTGGCGGGCACCCGCCATCGCCGCCTGCTCGGTGCCCTGCACGAGGCCGCGCTGGTCCGCCCGCTGGGCAACGACCTGAACGCATGGCCGCGCGGCAGGCTGGATGAGGCCGGGCGGGTGGCGGAAGAAATATTGCGCCGTTTTCCAATAGATTGACGTGCTGCGTGTGATTGCGAAGGCCGGTGGAGCGCACTAGATTTGGGCTTGCGCACCGGGATGGCTGCGCGGGAGCAACCCATGGTCCGTGACGTCAGCCATATCGCTCGGAACTGCGAGCGCGCGGTGGTCACCGCCTACCGCGAGCAGCGCCTGCACGGCACGGACGACGTGAACGCCTTCCTCGCCTGCACCACCCTGTACCGCATTCATCACCCCGAAGCCTCGCTGAACGAGGCGCGGCGGCTGGTGGCGGAGTGGATCGACCATCACGTGGTCCGGGCCGAGAAGGGGCCAACGGCGGATTGTGGCTGCGACTGACGCCACGGCGGTGCCGGTGTTCGACCTGCAAGGCCACCGCGGCGCGCGCGGGCTGTTTGCCGAAAACACGCTGGCCGGGTTTGCAGGCACGCTCGCGCTGGGTGTGACCTCCATCGAACTCGATGTGATCATCACGCAGGATGGCGTTCCGGTGGTGCTGCACGACGCGGTGCTGGACCCGGACATCACGCGCGGGCCGGATGGCCACTGGATCGGCGGTGGCCTGCCGCCGGTGGGGGCCATGACACTGGCCGAGTTGCGCCGCTTCGACGTGGGGCGCATCCGCCTCGGCTCGGCCCTGGCCGCCGAATTTCCCGATCAGGCCGGGCAGGATGGCTTGCGCATTCCCACACTGGCCGAGGTGCTGGCGCTGGTGCCGTTCCGCCGCGTGCGGCTCGACATTGAACTGAAAACCGACCCGCGCGCCCCGCATCTGACCGCAACGCCCGAAGCGATGGCCGGGGCCGTGCTGCAAACCGCTGCGGCTGCGGGGGCGCTGGCGCATATCTCGGTGCGCTCGTTCGACTGGCGCGGGCTGGCCTGGCTGCGCCGCACCCATCCCGGCCTGCCCTTGGCATGGCTGACCGACGCCGAGACGGCGGCGGATCCGGGCCTGTGGTGGGACATCACCACCCCGCCCGGCGGGATCGCCACGGTGGACGCGGTTGCCCGGGCGGCAGACACGCCCGGCTGGGTGCCACTCTGGGCCCCGCATTATGACGGCCTGACCGCCGCCGATATCGAAGCCGCCCACGCGCTCGGTCTGCGCGTGGTGCCATGGACCGTCAACGCGCCGGCGGCGATGCGCAGCCTGATCGCTGCCGGCGTGGACGGGTTATGTACCGACCGGCCCGATCTGGCCCGCATCGCCATGGCCGAGGCCGGGTTGCCCCTGCCGCCGCCGCGCTAGGCGGGGGTGAGGAAATGCGCCGTGCTGGACGCGCGGCACACCAGCGCACGGATGGCCGGGTCATCCGGGGCGTTCTTGTCCACCAGCTTGTCCATCGGCAGGAAGTATTCGTGCGGGTGCGCCACGCAGCTTTGCCGTATGCCGTTATAATGCCGCTCCTTCAGCGCAAACATCACCCGCATGTCGCGCACCGGCAGCACCAATGAAACCACAGGCTCGTGGCGCAACACGCCAATGGCCTGCCAGCGCGGCGTGGCATCTTCGGGTGAGGTGGGGCTGAGCAGCCACTGCACCGGGCAGACCGCCAGCAGCGACGATGTGCTGGGCGAAAACCGCGCCCGCTTGTCCAGCAGGTTGGACATCGAGCCGCACGCCTCGATGGCAAGGATGTCCACGTAAGGCTCCAGCGGCGTGCCGCCGAAATGCAGCCACAACCCGTCCGGCATCGTGCGCAGGCGTTCGCTGCCCGGCAGTTTCAGGAACGGAAAGCTGCCGCAGGCCACCTCACTTGGGCGGCCCCGCAGCCACTGGGTCGGTGCCCCGGCGTGGGTGCTCAAGCCCGGAGGGTGCTGCGGCCACCGGCGCAAGCGCGCGCGGACCAGAGCGTCGAGGGATCGATATTCAGCCATTTTGCAGTTCCCCATGAACATAAGCTGGAAAGCTTAGTCACATCTGCATTATCACCGATAAACTGTTGAAAACAGCCATGTAACCGTGCGCCACTCAGTATCCAATGTATGCCACCGCAAGCCTGATATATATACGGCGTTGTTCCAGCATTCTTGCGGCATGATATTTTCGTCAATTTGGACATTCCGTTTGGCCATAATTTGGGATGTCGGCCGAAAACAAGAGTCTGCTGAATCGTTTAGCCGGTGCAGTTGAACTTTGATCTGAATCGCAATAACGCCCGGTTGCGTGGCACGGGGCGGTTTATGGCCGTTTCCGGCCTAACAAAATTGTAATGTTTAACGCTACGTTACCCTGCAGGCACAAAAAATCCCGCCGGACAGACTCCGGCGGGACTGTGCGGGGCGAAGGCGGGCTAGGTGCGGTCGGCGAGTTCAACAAACTCCCGGCGCGCCGGACCGGTATAGATCTGGCGCGGGCGGCCAATGCGCTGCGCCGGGTCTTCGATCATTTCCTTCCATTGGCTGATCCACCCCACGGTGCGTGCCACCGCGAACAGCACGGTGAACATGCTGGTGGGGAAGCCCATCGCCTTCAGGATGATGCCCGAATAGAAGTCCACGTTCGGGTAGAGCTTGCGCGCGACAAAATACTCGTCGTGCAGCGCAATCCGCTCCAGTTCTGCCGCCAGTTCCAGCAACGGGTCGTCCTTGATGCCAAGCTCACCCAGCACTTCGTGGCAGGTGCGCTGCATGATCTTGGCGCGCGGATCATAGTTCTTGTAAACGCGATGGCCGAAGCCCATCAGCCGCACATTGCTGTTCTTGTCCTTCACCTTGCTGATGAAGTCCGGGATGTTCTTCACCGACCCGATCTCGGCCAGCATCTTCAGCACCGCCTCATTGGCACCGCCATGCGCCGGCCCCCACAGGCTGGCAATCCCGGCGGCAATGCAGGCAAACGGGTTGGCCCCGGTGGACCCGGCAAGGCGCACCGTGCTGGTAGAGGCGTTCTGCTCATGGTCAGCGTGCAGAATCAGAATGCGGTCCATCGCGCGCGTCAGGATCGGGCTGACCTTGTAATCCTCGGTCGGCACCGCGTTCATCATGTACAGGAAGTTTTCCGCATATCCCCGGTCGTTGCGCGGGTAGATGAACGGCTGACCGATGGAATACTTGTAGGCCCAGGCTGCGATGGTCGGCAGCTTGGCGATCAGGCGGAAGGCGCTGATCTTGCGGTGGTGCGGGTCGTTGATGTCCAGACTGTCGTGATAGAACGCCGACATCGCGCCCACCACGCCGCACATCACCGCCATCGGGTGAGCATCACGGCGGAAGCCGTTGTAAAAGCTGCGAAGCTGTTCGTGCAGCATGGTGTGCCGAATCACACCCTGCTCAAAATCATGCCGTTCCCCGGCGTTCGGCAGTTCGCCGTTCAGCAGCAGATAGGCCACTTCCAGAAACGTGGAGTTCTCGGCCAGTTGCTCGATCGGGTAGCCGCGATGCAGCAGAATGCCTTCGTCGCCGTCGATATAGGTAATCTTGCTCTCGCAAGCAGCGGTGCCGCCATAGCCCGGATCGAAGGTGAAGATGCCCAAATCGTTGTAAAGCTTGCGGATATCCGCCACCGACGGGCCAACGGTGCCCGCCAGAAGCGGCAGGGTGGTTGAACGGTCCGCACCGTCCAGCGTGATCGTGACGGTCTGATTGCCGGGTGCAGCGGAGCCACTCATGCGTCGTTCCTTCTTGCCGCGGCGCGGCGAGGGTGTGGGCCAGCGGCATGTGGCTGCAAGAACGGCAGATCCCGCTCCCCATACGCGGCGTGTGCGCAACCTACGTCGGCAGGAATAGGCGTGCAACCTTCGCGGTTGCAGCAAACCGGGCCGCTCAGAATGCAGCCGTCTCGCCGTGCTGCCATACACCCACGCGGCGGCTGCGCGCGATGGCTTCCACTTCCACCAGATCGGCGGCGTCCGAGCGCGCCCAGCCGCCAGCCACCAGCGCGCGGTTGATGTCCGCACCACCCGCCTCACAGCGGCCCTGCGGGAACCCGGCCGCGTCGCGCCCGGCCAGATGGCAGGTGACGATATGGCCGCGCACCAGCCCGGCCAGCGCCTGCGTGGCCGAAGCGCCGCAAGCAAAGCGCTCGCTGCCCAGACCGCAGTCCTGAGATCGGGACGGTGCGGTAATGCCTTGCAATCGAACGATTGTCTCACCGAGCTTGAGCGTGCCCGCATCCACCACGGCCACTTGCGGCGAATCTGCTTCCACCACACCCGACAGCGTCGGCACCCGGCCGAACAGGTCGGACGGCAGGGAGACAATCATCACCATGGCACCGCCAACGGCACCCAGCACACCTGCCAGCACCGTCGGGCTCACGCCGCTCCGGCGGCGGTGCGCTGGGCTGTACCCGGATCGGAAAATGCGCCGCGGGCGACCTAGGGGCACGCGAGAACTCCCTGCGGTGGTTGACCTTGAGTCAACGCCTACCGCGCCGCCCGCGACTCCGCAACCGGCTATTGCGAATCGCCATGCTATTCACTGAATGTAGAAGATTGTGACCGGCGGCCGGTTATTTCAGTGCCAGAAAGAATCGGTCCGGCGGAACTTCTTCCACGCCCGCTCCATCTTGCTGTGCGCACCGCGCTGCCCCGCCGCGATGAAGCCGCGCACCAGCCCGGACGCATAGCTGCGCCCGGCGCCGCCCAGATCGGCCATCAGCTGCCCGGCGACGGTGTTGTCATTCAGACGGCCAAGCCGGTCCTGCACGGTGGCAATCCGGCGCAGAAACCGGCGGGCACCGTGGCCGGGAAACAAAGGTGCAAAAAATTCAGCGGCATAGCGCAGGCGCTTGCCTTCAATCCGCAGCGCGTGCAGCTCGTGCGGCGGCAAGGCGGCAATGTCGTCACCCGCCTCCAGCACACGCTTCCAGCGCCGGTCCAGCGCCTGTGCGGCATAGGCCAGCACCGGCACTGAATGCGGTGCCGGGGCGGCAGGTTCGGCCAGCGCCTCCCACGGGCGGAACGCGGCAAGGCAAGCCAGCCGCAGCCCCAGGCACCGGAAGGCCGGGCTGCCCAGTTGTTCGCGCAGGGCAGAATAGCTGTCCTGCCGCTTCCGCTCGGCGGCGGCCAACAGGCGGGCCAGCGGCCGGTCGTCCGGCAGGCAGGCGGCGGCAGCGCGGCCGTTGCCGGCAACGAACACATCCCAATCCCGGCATGGACCAAGTGCATTTAGCAAAAGTCTCAGATCATGCCGGATCGCATCGGCAGTCGTGGTGGTCAGCGCCCGGCGGAACAGCGACTGGGCGGAGCGCAGGCGGCGCAGCGCCACCCGCATCTGATGCACCGGCTCCGGCGCCACGCCCGCTTCGGCGTGCGGCGCCCAGTGCAGCACCACATCGGTCAGGTGCCCCGCCACGGCGCTGAAGGCGTCGCTTGCGGTCATGCTGCGGGCGAGCATCGGCGCACCGAGCGCACGCGGTGCCACCTCGCGCCCGGCCGTGGCCAGCGCCTCGGCGGCCAGTGCCGCCGGCGGCACGGCAAGCCGAACCTCCTGTGCCAGGGCCAGCGCCAGGGCCTCGATCTGTCCGGGCGCACCGGCCAGCAGCAGGCGGCACACGGGCTGCTCCCCGGCCACCGCGCGCAACGTGCCGGTCAGGATGCGGACCCGCAGCCCATCGGCGGTGCTTGCCGGGGCGAAGCTGCGCAGCGCGGCATCGCAGGCGGCCACCGGCACCAGCGGGGTGATCGCGCCGAGGTTCAATGCGTCCAGCGTGGCAGCCTCGGCCACCAGCGGGGCGGGCTGCCCCGGTGAGAATGGCGCGCCCGGCGCGCTGCGCAGCCGTTCCAGCCGCCAGACTGTGTCACGCCCGGTATGGCGCTCACACAGTGCCAGCCCGTCGCGGGCCAGCGTACCCGCCACCGTGTCATGCCAGATCAGCCGCAGCTTGCTGGTGCGCGCCCGGCCAAGCCGCAGCCGCGTCCATGCTGCCAGCCGCTGCATCCGGTCCAGATCCTGCGGATGCAGGCGCAGTTCAAGCCGGGCCGGTTCGGCCACTGCAACCGGTGCAGGTTCCGGGGAAGGCGCGTCAGTCTGGGGCTGTGCGGCGGCTTCGTCCGGCGTCACGGCTACAGCGCCAGTTGCGGCAAATCCCGGGGGCAAACAAACCGGTGCAGCCGCGCGCCACCGCGGCCAAGCGTGCGCCACGCGCCGGGCACCACGAATTCCGCCAGCGCGCCGGTCGGGAAGCCCTCCTGCAAGCGCCGCGCGTCACCGGGGTCGCGCGCGCCGCCGGCCAGTTGCACCGCCAGATCATGCAGGCCGGGGTTATGCCCGATCACCATCACGCTGCGCGCGGTCTCGGCCACGCCGTTCAGCACCTTCAGCAGTTGCGCCGCACTTGCCAGATACAGCGCGTCCATCGGCTCGATGATCGGCATCTCCTCCCACGGCTCCAGCGCTTCCAGCGTTTGCAGCGTGCGGCGGGCGGAGGACACCAGAACCACGTCCGGCGACAACGCAAGGCCCAGCAGCGCCTGCCGCATTGCCGCCGCCGCCGCCCGGCCGCGCGCGTTCAGCGGGCGGCTATGGTCCGACAGCCCCGGGTCGTCCCAGGCAGACTTGGCGTGACGGAGCAGGAGTAGCTGGCGCAAGGCAGGCGGCTCGCTCTGTGAGAGGCTGTTTTGCCACCTATCGCATCGCTTGTCGCGCCCGCAAGCGGCGGGTCTGCCGTTCCCCGGTTGACGGACGCAGGCGCGGGCCCGATCCTCTGCCGTAACAAGACCGGCTGCAGCCCATGTCCCTCGCCCGACTCCGCAGTTTCGCCTTCTCCGGCATCGAGGCAAATCCGGTGGAGGTACAGGTGCAAATCTCCAGCGGCGTGCCCGCCTTTCTGGTGGTGGGCCTGCCCGACAAGGCCGTGGCCGAAGCCCGCGAACGGGTGCGCGCGGCCCTGACCGCGATGGGGCTGTCGCTGCCGCCCAAGCGCGTGCTGATCAATCTCGCCCCCGCCGATCTGCTGAAGGAAGGCTCGCATTTCGACCTGCCCATCGCGCTGGCCGTGCTGGCGGCGATGGAAATTGTGCCGCGTGAGGACCTCGGCGAGTTCGCAGCCCTGGGCGAACTGGCGCTGGATGGCACACTGACCGCCGTGGCTGGCGTGCTGCCCGCCGCCATCGCCGCAGCGAGCGCCGATCTGGGGCTGATCTGCCCGGCGGCGCAGGGCGGGGAGGCGGCGTGGGCGGGCAGCATCCAGGTGCTTGCTGCGCCCGACCTGCTGAGCCTGATCAACCATTTTCGCGGCTTGCAGGTGCTCGCCCCGCCGGAGCCGGGCGGCGTCGCCGACCCCGGCGCGGTGCCCGACCTGAGCGCCGTGCGCGGCATGGAGACCGCCAAGCGCGCGCTGGAAATTGCGGCGGCGGGCGGGCACAACCTGCTGCTCGTCGGCCCGCCCGGCGCGGGCAAATCCATGCTGGCCGGGCGTCTCGCCGGGTTGCTGCCCGACCTGACCCCGCGTGAGGCGCTGGAAGTCAGCATGGTCCACAGCGTCGCCGGGTTGCTGGAGGGCGGGCGCTTGGTGAAACGCCCGCCGTATCGCGAGCCGCATCACAGCGCCAGCCAGGCAGCGCTGATCGGGGGCGGGGCGCGGGCGCGGCCCGGTGAGGTCTCGCTGGCACATCGCGGCGTGCTGTTTCTGGACGAATTGCCCGAATTCCCCCGCGTGGCGCTGGAGGCGCTGCGCCAGCCGATGGAAAGCGGCCGCACCACGGTGGCCCGCGCGATGGCGCACATCACCTACCCGGCGCGGTTCCAGTTGATCGCGGCCATGAACCCGTGCCGCTGCGGCTATCTGGGCGATGCCGGGCGCGAATGCGGCCGCGCGCCGCGCTGTGGCGAGGATTATCAGGGCCGCATCAGCGGGCCGCTGCTGGACCGTATCGACATGTCGGTGCAGGTCGCCCCGGTCGCCCCCGCCGAACTGTCCCGTGCGCCGCTGGGCGAGCCAAGCGCGGTGGTCAGCGCCCGCGTGGCCGCCGCACGGCAGTTGCAGCGCGAACGGGGCGGGGAGGACGGGGTGCAGACCAATGCCGAGGCCGATGTGGGCGGTTTCGCGTTGCAACCCGAAGCGCGGGCTTTGGCCGAGCAGGCGGCGGACAAGCTGCGGCTGTCACCGCGCGGCTATGCCCGCACGCTGCGGGTGGCGCGCAGCATCGCCGATCTGGCCGGGGCCGCTGCCATTCGCCGTGCCGACGTGGCCGAGGCGCTGGCCTATCGCCACCGCACGCCGGGCCGCACCGTGTAGGCTATTTTTCGGCGCTGGCCTCGGGCAGCGCCATCGCCGCCTCAATCAGTTGCACCGCGCGCAGGCGGTCGCCTTCACCCAGCGCCTGCCGGGCCTGCGCGATCTCCTTGACCAGTTTCTGGGTGCTCGGCTCCCCGGCCTTGGAAGGTTTCACCGGGCGGCTCAGCACCCGGCTTTCCGCCCGCTCCAGTGCCTCCTGCGCCTCGCCGGTGCGGTTGGCGGCTATGGCGCGGCGGGCGGCATCCAGAAACGCCACCGGGGGCGCGTCATCGTCCACGGCGGGGGCGGGCAGGCCGGTCAGCGGCACGCCGTCGGGCTGTGCTGCGGCGGCAGCTTGGGCCGGGGCGGTTGCGGCGGCGGGCACGCTGCCCAGCGGGGCGGGCTGCGGGCTCATCACCACGGTCTGCGCGGCCTGCGATGGCGGGCACAACAGCGCGGCACCTTGCAGCGATGCCACAATCAGGCTGACGGTCAGGAAGGTCCGGGTCATGGATCGCCTCTGGCTCAGGTTTCGATGTGTGTGCGGTGCATACTCCCGCCGGGCGTGCCTGTGCCACGCGTATTGCAGCGCAGCACGGCCTCAGGCCTCGCGGCGGAATGCGTCGGCAATGCGGCGCACCTGCCCGGCCGCGTCCACCACCAGCACGTCGAAGCGCACGCCCGCCGCGCCCCATCCGGGATGCTTGGCCAGCACAATCTCGGCCGCCAAAATCAGCCGGGACTGCTGGCGCGGCGTCAACGCGAAGGCTGCGCCTGCCAGCGTAGGGCGGTGCTTGACCTCGACAATCGCCAGCAGCCCGTCCCGTTCGGCGATCACGTCGATCTCACCGGCTTCGGTGCGCAGGCGGCGGGCCAGAATGCGCCAGCCCTGCTGCTCCAGCGCGGCGCAGGCGGCCGCCTCCGCGGCCACGCCGGCATGATGGGCGCGGCGGCCGCGTGCCGGGCTCGGGCCGGGGGCAGGCCCGGGGGCAGGATCACGCGCCGTCAGATGGTCCCGTCCTCGACAGCATGGCACGCCACGGCGACGCCATCGGCAAAGTGCAGCGCGGGGACTTCCTGCGCGCAGCGGGCGAAGGCAAACGGGCAGGCGGCACGAAAGGCGCAGCCGTCCTGGCTGCCAACCCCGTGCAGCACGCGCTGCGCCTGCGCGTCCGGTTTCAGCGGCAGTGCCTGCCGGGTGTAGGGGTGGCGCGGGCGGGCGAACACCGCGTCGGCTGCCCCATATTCCACCACCCGTCCGCGATGCAGCACCGCCACCAGATCGGCCATGTGCCGCACCACCGCCACGTCGTGGCTGATGAACAGCATGGTCAGGCCCAGCCGCTCCTGCAACGTGCGCAGCAGGTTCAGCACATGCGCCTGCAACGACACGTCCAGCGCGCTGGTCGGCTCGTCGCAGGCCAGCAGCACCGGGTCGCTGGCCAGCGCCCGCGCTATGGCGGCGCGCTGCGCCTGCCCGCCGGTGAGTTGATGCGGCTTGCGGCTGCCGAGTTCCGGTGGCAGCCCGACCATGTGCATCAGTTCGGCCACCCGGTCGGTCGGGTCCACCGCGCGGCTCAGCAGGCGGAACACATCCAGCGGTTCGGCGATGCTTTGCCGCACCGTCCAGCGCGGATCGAGCGAGGCGCGGGCGTCCTGAAACACCATGCTCATCCGGCGGCGGACAGAGCGGCGGATGCGGGTGCCGGTTATCGGGTCACCATCGAACTGCACGCTGCCGCCAGCCGGCGTCTCCAGCCCCAGTGCAATCCGCGCCAGCGTGGACTTGCCCGATCCAGTCTCACCCAGCAGTGCCAGGGTGGTGGCGCGCGGGATCACCAGCGACACGTCCGACAGCACCGGCGCGCCGCCGTAGCTGTGGCTGATATCTTCCATCACCAGCAGCGGCGTTTCACTCATCGGACGGCACCGGCAGCGGGTGGAAGCAGGCAGCACCGGTTTCCGGCTGCAACGGGCGGTCGGTGCGGCACTGTTCGGTGGCGTATTCGCAGGACATGCGGAACACGCAGCCCTTCGGTGCCGTGCCCGGTGACGGCATCCGCCCCGACACGGCGGGCAAGCGGCCCTTGCGCTCCGGCAAGCCGGGCATGGAGGCGAGCAGTGACGCCACATACGGATGCCGGGGGCGGCGCAGCACCTCCGCCGCCGGGCCAAGCTCGACGATGCGCCCGGCATACATCACCGCCACCGTGTCCGCCGCCGCCAGCGCGGTGCGAACGTCGTGGGAGATCACCAGCACGCTGGTGCCCTGCGCGCGCGCCAGGCGGCTCATCAGGGCGGCCAGTTGCGCACGCATCTGCATGTCCAGCCCCGCCGACGGCTCATCGGCAATCAGCAGGTCGGGGGAAGGGCACATGGCCATCGCCAGCGCCGCGCGCTGGCGCTCGCTGTCGGTCAGTTCATGCGGATAGGCTTGCGCCAATGAGGCTTCCAGCCCCACCGCCTCCAGCCAGTCGCCCACGCGCTCGCGCAGTGTCGCGGGCAGCAGGTTCTGATGATGGGTCGCCAGCGTCTGCGCCATCTGCTTGCCGATGGTCTGCAACGGGTCGAGCGCGCCGGACGGGTCCTGAAACACCGCGCATAGCCGCTTGCCGCGCACCTGCCGCCATGCCGGTGCGGGTAGGTGCTCGATGCGCTTGCCTTCCAGCAGGATCGAGCCGTTCTTCACGCCGGACCCCGGCGGCAGCAGGCCGATGACCGCAGCGGCGGTCAGCGACTTGCCAGCGCCGCTTTCCCCCATCAGTGCCATCACCTGCCCGCGTTCCAGCCGGAACGACACACCATCCACGGCCATGCCGTCGCGCACGGCGATTTGCAGATCATAGACTTCCAGCAGGCTCATCGCGGCCGCCCCGCCGCGTTGGCCATCAGCCACACGCCCGCCAGCACCAGCGTCAGCAACAGGCACGGCAGCAACAGCCACAGGGGCTGCGCGGCAAAATCCTGCGACTGGCCCAGCCGGATCAGCGTGCCCAGAGACGGGCGCGCCGGGCTGAACCCGGCCCCCGCATAGGACAGGATGGCCTCATCGGCGATGCACAACCCGGCATTGGTCCACACCAGCGCCAGTGCGGGGGCGATGGCGTTGGGCAGGATGTGGCGCACAAGAATCCCGGCTTCCGGCACGCCGAGCAGGCGGGCGGCATCGGCGTAGGGTTGGCGGGTTTCATGGCGGATGGCCCGGCAGATCAGCGTGGCATCGCCGGGCCAGCGGCTCAGCCCGATCATGATGACCATCAGCACCGTGCCCGCCGAGGCCGGGCGCGCCGTGGGGATGATGGCCACGGACACGCCAATGCCCAGCAACGCCAACACCAGCGGCGGAAACGGGGTTTGCCACGCGGCCAGCCGCAGCACCAAACGGCTGGCGGCACCGGATGTCTGCCCGGCGAGCAGACCGAGGGGAATGCCGATCAGCATGGCCAGCGCCAGCGCGGCGGCACCGGCCGTGATGCTCCGGCGCAACCCGCCGAGCACCTGCACCAGCAGGTCACCGCCCAGCGGGTCCTTGCCGAGCAGATAGGCGGGCAGCAGCGGTGGCACGAATGTGCCGGGGGCCAGCGGCACGGACGAATCCTTCGGGAAGGCATCCAGCGTCACTTGCCCGGTCAACGCCAGCCCGGCCGGCCCGAAGGCCAGCAGCGCCAGCACGCCCAGCAGCAGGGCACCCAGCAGCCTCATCGTGCGGTCCGCAGCACGGTGCGGGCCGGGCGCGTCCGGGGGTCCAGCGCATAGCTGACCAGATCGGACGCGACGCTCGTACACGTGAAGGTCAGCGACGCCAGCAGCAGCATGGCCGACAGCACAGCCCAGTCCCGCGCTGCGACTGCGTTGAACAGCATCAGCCCGGCGCCCGGCCGGTGGAACACCGCCTCGGCCACCGCCGAAATCGCGATCAGTGCGGCAAGCTGCGCGGTGGCCGATGTCGCCACCGGGACCAGGGCGTTGGCGATGGCGTGGCGGAACACGAAATAGCGGGGCAGGCCGCGCGCCCACGCAAACCGGATGAAGCCGCTTTCCATCGCGCGGCCCATGCCGTCCCGCAGCAGACGGATCAGCGGGGCGGACAGGAACAGGCCAACCAGCAGCGCGGGCACGATCACCGGAACCGTGCCATCAGCCGGGATGGGCAGAAAGCCGGCATTGTCCGCCGTGGTGATCTTGCCCGTGGCCACACCGCCAGCCAGTGCCGGCCAAACCAGCGCACCAGTGGCCAGCGGCGGCAGCAACCCGGCCAGATTGGCAAACGCGGCTATCACCGAGCCAGCGCGGTGCCGCCGCGCGGCCGCCGCCGCAAGCCCCGCCGGGACTCCGACAGCCAGTGAAATCACCAGCGCCAGCGTGATCAGCGTGACAGTTGCGGGCAGGCTGGCACCCAGCAACACGCCGACCGGCTTGCCAGCCGCAACGCTCAGACCGAAATCGCCCTGCACCGCGCCAATCACAAACTGTGCATAGCGCTCCGGCAGCAAACCGGACGCGCCGCGGCCTTGCCCCGCCGTGTCCGGGGCGGGCAGCACGGCAAAGGCAACCAGGCTGGCAATCAGCAGGACCGGCAGGGCTTGCAGAAAGCGTGTCGCGGCAAATCGGATGAACATTGTACCCTGATCGCGGTGCGCAATGGTTCTATCACGGCTCTGACGCAGGCGAAAATCCGCCATCGCTGCGATGTTTGCCGGGCATGTCCGGCACCGCCCATTCCTTGACCAGCGTGAATCCCACGCCCAGCAGCACCGGGCCCAGAAACACGCCCAGCAGGCCGAAGGCGATGGCTCCGCCCAGCACGCCCAGCATGGTCAGCAGAAACGGCAATTGCGCGCCGCGCGCGATGAAGAACGGGCGGATGATCGAATCCGCGCCACTGACCGCGACCAGGCCATAGCCGAACAAGATCAGCCCCTTGACCGTATGGCCCTGCGCCAGCAGCCACAGCGAGGCGGGAATCCACACGCTCGGCGCGCCAATCGGCAGCACGGACAGGCCGCCTGCAATCACACCCAGCAACAACGGGCGCGGCACGCCCACAATCCACAGGCCGAAGGTTGTCAGAATGCCCTGTACCACCGCGGTGCCAAGGATCCCGTACACCACGCCACGGATCGTCGCACCCGTGACCTCAATCAGGCGGCCCGCCTGTTCGGCGGCGATGCGGTTCAGCAGCGCCGAGATCACCTCGGCCATCCGCTCGCCCGCGCCATAGAAAAAGAACGACAGCACCAGCGCCAGCACGAAGCTCAGCACGCCATTGGCCAGCCCCAGCAGCAATTTCAGCCCGGCTTCGGCGACCATGCCGAAATACGGTTTGAAGAACAGCACCATCGCCGACAGATCGGCGGCCCAGGAGTTCCACAGGTCGCTGATGGTGCCGCCAATCAGCGGCACATCGGCCAGCCAGTCCGGCGCACCCGGCAGCCCCGCCGCCAGCGAGTCCTGGATGATTGCGCGCAACTGGTTGGCTTCGTCCGCGCCGCCGGGCGCGGCCACGGCCAGCGGCAGGGCCACGACCACGGCAACCCCGGTGACCATCAGCAATGACACCCACGCGCGTGCCACCGGCAGGCGCTCGCGCAGCCACATGTACATCGGCCATGTCGTGTAGGTCAGAATGGCCGCCCACAGCAGCGCCGAGAAAAACGGCGTCAGCACCTGGGCGCAGCCGATGGAAATGCCGCCCAGCAGCAGTGCCATCAGCACGCGTTCTGTTGTCATCGCCTCGGACGCCTTGTGTCGCTGGCGCCCGATATCGGCCAATGGCAGGCGAAGTTCAACCTCGCCGCCCTCTTGCGGCGGCCTTGCACCGCACCGGGGCGCGGCGCAGGATCAACGTGCTGATCACGTCCGGTGATTGACCATGAGCACAATGTTCGACGACCGTGAGCGGGCTTTCGAGGCGAAATACGCGCTGGATGAAGCGATGCGCTTCCGGGCGGGGGCCCGGCGCGACAAGCTGTTTGCCCATTGGGCGGCCGGGCGCGCCGGATTGCCGGACGCCGAAACAACCGCCTTGGTGGACGGGGTGATCCATATCTCCGACCGCGCCGGGCATGACGGCGCCATTCTGGCCTATATCGGCGCGGCGCTGGCCCGGCATGGCGCGGCGGCCACCGATGCCGAACTGGCTGCGGCCTTGCAGCACTGCGCCGCGCAGGCGCGCGCCGAACTGATGGCCGCGCCGCTGGATATCGACACCACGCCCTGACGGTGCTGCGCCGGCCGTTGGCGCCCGTCTTCGGCGCACGTCTTTGGCGCGGGTCTCTGGCCAATCCCGCCCGCCCCGGCTAGCTTCCGCCCACCGAAGGGGGACGCCATGCCGAAACTGGCCGCAAACTTGTCCATGATGTTCAATGAGGTGCCGTTCCTCGACCGGTTCGCGGCCGCCGCCGCCGCCGGGTTCACGGCGGTGGAATACCTCTTCCCTTACGATTTCGCCGCCGCCGACCTGCGCGCCCGGCTGACGGACGCCGGGCTGCAACAGGTGCTGTTCAACGCCCCGCCCGGTGATTGGGCCGGTGGTGAGCGCGGTCTGGCCTCGTTGCCCGGCCGCCAGCAGGAGTTCCGCGACGGCATTGCCCGCGCGCTCGACTATGCCGTGGCGCTCGACTGTCCGCTGGTACACGTGATGGCCGGCATCCCGCACGGCGTCGCCCCGGTGACGGCAGCGGCGCTGTATGCCGCCAATCTGGCCTGGGCGGGCGAGCAGGCGCTGGCCGCGGGCAAGCGTCTGGCCATCGAGCCGATCAATCACCGCGACATGCCGGGCTTCCACCTGAACACGGTCGAGCAGGGGGCTGCCATCGTGGCAGCCATCGGCGTGGACCGCATCGGGCTGCAATTCGACATCTATCATTGTCAGGTCACGCAGGGTGACGTGACCAAGCGCATGGAAGCGCTGATGCCGGTGATCGCGCACATGCAGATCGCCGACGTGCCCGCGCGCAACGAACCCGGCACCGGCGAGATCGGCTGGGAGTTCGTGCTCCGCCGCATTGACGAGCTTGGCTATCAGGGCTGGGTGGGCTGCGAATACCGCCCCGCGGCGGGCACGGTGGCCGGACTGGCATGGCGCACGCGCTACGGCGTCTGAGCGCGGCAATTCAAGGGAACTGACAATGAAGATCGGCTTTATCGGCCTTGGAATCATGGGCCGCCCGATGGCGCTGAACCTGAAGGCGGCGGGCCACGACCTGTGCGTGCCGGATCGCGCCAGCCTGACCGAGGACATCCGCGCCGCCGCCACCGTGCTGGGCGACGCCACCGCCGTGGCCGAGGCCAGCGACGTGGTGATCCTGATGGTGCCCGACACCCCCGACGTGGAGGCCGTGCTGTTTGGCCCGCACGGCGTCAGTGAGGGGCTGACGGCAGGCAAACTGGTGATCGACATGTCCTCGATCAGCCCGATTGCCACCAAAAGCTTCGCCGCCCGCATCAACGCGCTGGGCTGCGAGTATCTGGATGCCCCCGTCTCGGGCGGTGAGGTGGGGGCGCGCAATGCGGCGCTGACCATCATGGTGGGCGGCCCGGAAACCGCGTTTGAGCGTGCGATGCCGCTGTTCAGCGCCATGGGCAAGAACATCACCCATGTCGGTGCCGAAAACGGCGCCGGGCAGACCTGCAAGGTCGCCAACCAGATCATCGTCGCACTGAACATTCAGGCGGTGGCCGAGGCGCTGACCTTCGCGCGCAAGGCGGGGGCCGACCCGGCCAAGGTGCGGAAGGCGCTGATGGGCGGCTTCGCGTCCTCCCGCGTGCTGGAAGTGCATGGCGAGCGCATGACCGCGCGCACCTTCAAGCCCGGCTTCCGGGTGCGCCTGCACCAGAAAGACCTCAATCTGGCCCTGTCGGCGGCGCGGGAGATGGGCATGGCGCTGCCCAACACCGCGATGGCGCAGCAGATGTTCTCGGTGGTGGTGTCGCAGGGCGGGGCCGACATGGACCATTCCGCGCTGGTGACGGCGGTGGAGCGTATGGCGGGGCTGCCCGACTAAGGTCCGTCACGAATTCTTGACCGCAACGGCACCGCCGAAGGCTTGGATTTTCTTGAGAATAAATTAACAAGACCCGTGCGTTTGCGCCTTTTCTGAGACGCTGTCGCGGCAGCGGTGGAATGTGTCCACCGCTGGCACGCGCCTAGCCGGGATTCGCTTGCATGCGGTTTACGGAAATCGGTCAGCAGTTGCGGGCCTACCGGCTGGAGTCTGGCCTGCGCGCCGAGGAAATTGCGGCACGGCTCGGCGTGTCGCGGGCTGCGTTGTACCGGTATGAAAAAGGCGAGGTAATCAAGCTTGACACCATCAAGCGGCTCGCCGAATTGCTGCGAATCTCGCCCTTGTCGCTGCTGGGGATCGGCGTTGAATACTACAATCGCCCGGTCGGTTATTTTGAGCGGATCCGCCAGCTGGAGGAAACCGCCGACCAGATGCTGCTGGTCAACGGCGCGTTGTGCTATCTGACAACCTCGGACACGTTCGATCTGGCGCTGGCGCAAGCTTTCGAGGACGTGGCCGAAGCGGCGGGCGGCGACCGGGCCGCGAATCGGGCCGCCGCCGAGCAGGTGCGCGGCATTCAGGTGGCGCGCAAGAAGATGTATGCGGCACGGCGGCCCAACATCATCTGCATGATTTCGGCCCCGCGCGTGCAGCATTTCCTCACCGCCGGTGCCGCCGGTGCCTTGCCGCTGAGCGAGCAGACAAGGCGGGTCTGCCGGCAGGTGGCGGCGACCGAGATTGCCCATATCGCCGAGTTGATGGAAGCCGAGCCCATGGGCCTGCAGTTCGGCCTGCTACCCGCCGCCGAGCCGACCGGGTCGTTTGAAATCCTGCGCGTGCGCGACCGCGCCACCATCGCCATGAGCCCGTTCCGCCCGGATTCGGCCCCCAATGCCACCACCGGCGTGGCGATGATCACCGGGGCGGATGAGGCGATCACCGCGCATCAGCGCGTGGCCGAGTCGCAGTGGCGGGAGGCGTTGAAGGGTGCCACGGGGGCTGCGCGCCTGCGTCAGATG
>CAIPHQ010000371.1 GCA_903864895.1 uncultured Rhodospirillales bacterium | reverse complement strand
CGCCACATTGCCTATGACATCGGCGCGCTGACGATGGCGCGGCGCATGGCGGTGCTGTTGGACGCGCCGCTGATCGCCTCGGGCTATTCGCGCCTGCTGATCGACTGCAACCGCCCGCAGGCCGCCCCCAGCCTGATCCCCATTCGCAGTGAGGCCACCGACATTCCCGGCAATATCGGCCTCAGTGCCGAAGAACGCGCCGAGCGTGACAGGCTGTATTTTGCGCCATTCCGCGAACGTGTCTCCGCCATGCTCGATGCGCGGCTGGCCGCCGGTCAGCGGACGGTGCTGATCGGCGTGCACAGCTTCACCCCGGTCTATCTGGGCGTGGCGCGGGTGTGGCAGGCGGGGGTGCTGTATTTGCAGGCCCGCGCGTTCGGCCACGCATTGATCGAGGCCCTGCGCACGCAAAACCCGGCGCTGACCATTGGTGACAACGACCCGTACACCGTCACGCTGGAAGGTGACTACACCGTGCCGTGGCAGGGCGACTGCCGGGGCATTCCCACCGCGCTGTTCGAGGTGCGGCAGGACCTGATCGAGACTGATGCCGGGGCCGAGGCATGGGGCGGCACGCTCGCCGCGGCGGTCGCGGCGGCGGTGGCCACATGATCGCGGCCGTTGAGGCCGTGATTGCCGAACTGCGCCGCAGTGAGGCATTTCTGATCGACCTGACCCAACAACTGGTTCGCATCCCCACGGTCAACCCGAAATTCGAGGCCGATCCGGCGCTGAACCACGAAGCCGACCTGCAATACTATCTGCGCACGGTGCTGGACGGGTTCGGGATGCGCACCGAGACCACGGAGGTGTTTCCCGGCCGGCCCAATCTGTTTGCCACGATGCCGGGCAAGGATCTGCGCAGCCTGATCCTGTGCGGCCATGTCGATGTGGTGCCGGTGGGCGACCGCAGCAAATGGAGCGTGGCGCCGTTTGGGGGCGAGATCCGCAAGGGCAAGCTGTACGGGCGCGGCGCCATGGACATGAAGGCGGGTCTGGCTGCCGCCGTCGCGGTGGCGCGCGCCATCCGGCTCAGCGGGGTGCAACTGGACGGGCGGCTCGAATTGCACGCGGTGGTGGACGAGGAAGCGGGCGGCTTCGGCGCACGCGATCTGGTCAAGCGTGGCCGCCGCGCCTCCGGTCTGGTCGTGATGGAACCGACCCATGAGGCATTGATGCCCGCCGAGGGTGGGCTGGAATGGGTGCGGGTGACCTTCCGGGGCCGCAACGCCCATTCGGCATGGCGCTACAACGAGATTTTCCCGCAGGCCAACGTCCCCGGCCGTCCCGAACCGGGCGTGAACGCGCTGGAAATCGCCGCGCGCTTCGTGCTGGCAGTGCAGCATCTGGAACGCGACTGGACCACCCGCAAAAAGCCGCACCCGTTGCTGCCGCCCGGCGTGAACACCATTCATCCGGGCGTGATGCTGGCGGGTGCCGGGCTTGCGGCGAACGGCATGCCGCAGATCCTGACCAATCCGGCCATCGTGCCGGATGTGGCGATGATCGACTTCGACCTGAAATTCCTGCCCGACGAACTAAGCGCCGACATCCGCGCCGATTTCGAGGATTTCGTGAACGCCTTCGCCCAGCAGGATTCATGGCTGCGCGAAAACCCGCCGGTGGTGCAGTGGGATTTGTACGGCCTGCACTTCCCGCCGCTGAACACGCCGCTGGATCACAAGCTGGTCCGCACCTTCATCGACAGCCGGGCGTCGCGCGGTGAGGAGACCGAGATCAAGGGGTTCACCGCCGTGTGTGATGCGGCGCATTACGCGGGCGTGGGCATCGCCGGCGTGATCTTCGGCCCGCGCGGCGACGGGCTGCACGGGCCGGATGAGTATGTGGAGGTCGATTCGATGCTGGCCGTGGCCGAGACGCTGGCGGCAGTGGCGGTGAACTGGTGCGGTGTGAAGTAGGGCACCTTACGGCAATTGCGCCAGTTGCACCCAGGCCGCGTCCGGCGGCGGTGCGCAGCCAGCCTGCGGGGTGGCTTTGCTGAGTGCGACAGCGACCAGCGGCATCGTGCGATCCGGCCCGGCCCCCAGACGGGCCAGCAGGGCGGGCTGTGTTTCCTGCCAGAACTGGGCGCGCAGCGGCGGCGCGGCCAGCAATTCGCCGTTTGCCAGCCAGCGCGTCCCGGCCCCCAAAGCGGCCTGAGTCATGGAGGCTGCCTCCGCGCCATGCGGCACGGCGGCCACGGCCAGCCTTGCCGGGCAGTCATCATGGGAGAACAGCATCGCGAAGCTGCTGCCATCGCCGGTCAGCATCTGCCGCCCGGCCAATGTCCAGCCATGCGCCGCCAGAAACCCCTGCAGGCTCTGTTCGGCCTGCATTTCGCGCGGGGTACCGGCCGGCCGCGTGATCCGTTGGGCCATCAGCAGCAGCCCCAGCGCGGCAAGTCCGGCCATTACGGCCAGCCGCCATGCCCCGGCGCGCGGGCCGGGCGTTGGCGCGGGGTGCAACCGGGCCGCGCCTCCACGGCCTGCCAGCACCAGCGGCAACAGCGTGGCGAAGGCATCGAACGCCATCTGCCCGTCCGGACTATGGCCCAAGTGATACCAGCCGGAAGAGACCCCGAGCAGCGTAAGCCGGGCAATATTGGCCGCAGCATAGAGCAGCGCCGTCAGTCCCGCACGCCACCAGAACCCGGCCGCCAACCGGCCCTGCCGCAGCGAGAGTGCGGCCAGCCCCAGCAGCACCAGCGGCAGACCATTCAGCGTGGAACACCCGGCCAGCACCACAATCCGGTGCCCGCCCGCCACACCCACCACGTTGCCGTCCCGCGTGACGCCCGGCAGCAGATGGCCGAGCAGGAATTCGGTGACGGCGGCATCGGCGCGCAGCGGCGCACCTGCCAGAAATCGTTCGCCAAGCCCCCACCACAGCCCGCACGCTGCCAGCCCCGCGAACAGCCATGCGCCCGCGCGTGCCTCCGCGTTGCTGCGCCATGCCAGCCACACGGCGAACAGCAGCAGCGCCGCGTTGCCCATCATGGCACTTGGCACCAGAAGGGCTGCGGCGAGGGCGAAGGCGGGGATGCCAAGGCTGTGGACCGTGCCCCGCCAGAGGGCGGCGGTGGCCAGTCCGGCCACCCGCAACTCCCGCGGCCCGGCCGCGCCAGACGCCGCATTGTCCGCACCACCCTGCCACAAAGCCTCGGCGCGCGGCACCGCGCCGTGCAGCCAGCCAGCGAGCAGCAACAGCGCGGTGGCCCGTGCGGCGTCTGGCAGGCCCGGTTTCATGCGGCCGGCCGCGCAATGCCGGGCGCGGCGCGCCGCCAGAACCGCAGGCCCGCACCGGCGGCCAGCACCGCAAGCCCGGCGGGTGTGGCGCCCGGCAGGCCCAGCGGGGCAGGGGCCACAATCACCTGCTGCGTCTGGCTCGCCGAAATCAGCCCGAACTCGAACGCCGGGCTGGAAGCCTGCGCCACCACGCTGTTGTAGGTGACTCCGGAGAAGTTGATGTTGACGAAATATGAACCATTTGCGCCCTGATCACCGTTGGCGTTGGTCTTGACGTTCGAGCCGGTGAGTTGCCCGACCAGGGACGAGCCGTTGTAGAAACTCAATGTGTTGTAGGTGTCCACCGAACCCCACAGCATGCCGAAATACTGCTGCTGGGAGGCGTAGGAGATGGTGACCGCCCCCTTGGGTTCGGCGGCAAAGAAGTTGGTGGTCTGCACGCCGCTGGGCGTGTAGGGCGCGGCCGCCACGCCTTTGACGTTGCCGTTGTAAATCCCCGACGTGCCGCTGAACGAGATCGTAGCCGCTTCGCTGCCGGTGCCTTCGGTGATGGTCGCGTTCGACACCAGCCCGGACGTGGACGACGTGCCCAGATACACGGTCGAAACGTCGCTGTTCGACGGCAGCGAAGACAGGCTGGTGGAGTATTCCAGATTGCCGATGGTGGTGATCTGGGCGCGCGATTGGGTAGCTCCGGCCACGGTGAACGCGGCGGCGGCAGCAGCCATCGTGGCGGCGCGGGTTGGCAGGCGATGCGGCACGTGTGGCTCCCGGGAATTGCGGCAGGCGATGCAAACTGCGAGACAGGCTGTCCTGTCCCGGCGTTGCTTGAATTTCAGCAATCCGCGTGCCACCACGCAGGCACAGCAATCGGGCAGCGGGGGGTTTCATGCGGTCATGCCATGTGGCGGCAGCGGCAATGGCGGCTTGCATGACGCTGGCAGCCGGGCCGGCGCGCGCCGAGGTGCCGGATCTGAGCTATTCGCTGGCAAAACTGCTGGAAAGCCTGGATGCCGGGCTGTCGCGCGGCGAACTGCACGCGATGCGCATCGAAATCGGCGCGCTGATCCGCCTGCAAGTGCTGGCGGGCAGCAACCGGCTGGCCAACCTGCCGGCCTTCGCAAAACAACTCAGCGCGACCGATCAGGCGTGGACGGTGCTGGCCGGGGCACCTGCCTGCCAGCTTGAAAAATCCGCCCTGCGCGCGCCCGCCGACTGCCGGGCACTGGCCGAACCGCTGTTCCGCGCGCTGGAGATGAAGGTGCCGGATTTCGACACCGCGCCGAACCCGCCGCAGTGGGTGCAGGATTTGCTGAAGGCGTTGCAGCGGGAGACGGAGGCGACCCTGAAAGCCGTGCAGTAGCCGCTTCTAAGCCGCTCCCACCAACCCGCGCGCATATTCCATCGGGTCGAACGGCCGCAGATCGCCCGCCTGCTCGCCCACCCCGACGAAATGCACTGGCAGCCCGAATTCCTCGGCCAAGGCCACCACGATGCCGCCGCGCGCCGAGCCGTCCAGCTTGGTGACGATGAGGCCGGAGATGTTCACCATCTCCTTGAACACATCCACCTGATTGAGCGCGTTCTGGCCGGTGGTGGCATCCAGGACCAGAAAGATGGAGTGCGGGGCCGACTCGTCCTGCTTTTTCAGTACGCGGATGATCTTGCGCAGTTCTTCCATCAGCGCGGTCTTGTTGTGCAGGCGCCCGGCCGTGTCGATCAGCAGCACATCCACGCCCTCGGCTTTCGCCCGCGTCAGTGCATCAAACGCCAGCCCCGCCGGGTCGGTGTTGGCCGGGCCGGACACCACGGGCGCGCCGGTGCGCTGACCCCACACCTGCAACTGCTCTACGGCGGCGGCGCGGAACGTGTCACCGGCCACCATCATCGTGCGCTTGCCCTGTTCCTTGTATTGCTGCGCCAGTTTGCCGATGGTGGTGGTCTTGCCGGTGCCGTTCACGCCGACCATCAGCACCACATGCGGCTTCAGCGCCATGTCCGGCTCGAAGCTCTGCGCCACCGGGGCAAGGATGCGGGCGATCTCGGTGGCCAGCGCATCCTTGATCTCGGCGTCGGTGACTTCCTTGCCGAAGCGGGTGCTGCGGAACTCGGCCACCACGCGGGCGGCAACGGCGGTGCCGAGATCGGCGCCGACCAGCACATCCTCAAGATCGCTCAGCGCCTCGTCGTCCAGCTTACGCTTGACGAACACCGCGCCGATGGAATCGGAGATTTTCGCGGTGCTGCGGGCGAGGCCCTGCTTCAGACGCGACAGGAAACCAAGCGCCATCAGGCAGGCTCCGCCAGCAAGCCGTCATCGTTGGCGGCGGTGATGCGCGCGCGCAGCAGCGTGCCCGGCGGGGCCACGATGCGCACAGGCGCGAAATGTTCGGTGTGGCCGGTGGTGCCGGTTTCGGCCAGCACGCTGGCCTCGCGCCCGACCTGTGCGGCGTAGAAGGCACGGGCATTGGTCAGGCCCGCCGCGCGCAGCAACGCGGCGCGCGCCCGGCGCTCGGCCACCGGCACGGCGGGCATCCGCGCCGCCGGGGTGCCGGGGCGTTCGCTATACGGGAACACATGCACGTATTGAATCCCGGTGCGTTCCACGAAGCCGAGCGTTTCGGCGAACAGCGCTTCGGTCTCGGTGGGGAAACCCGCGATCAGATCCGCCCCGATGGCGATGCCGGGGCGCAGCGCGCGCGCCCGGTCGATGGCGGCTGCGGCCTCGGCTACCATATGGCGGCGCTTCCTGCGCTTCAGGATCAGGTCGCTGGCCGCCTGCAACGACAGATGCAAATGCGGCAGCAGGCGTGGCTCGGTTTCGATCAGCCGCCACAGATCATCGTCGATGGCCGCCGGGTCCAGTGACGACAGCCGCAGGCGCGGCAGTTCCGGTACCAGTGCCAGCAGGCGGCGCACCATCTGGCCAAGCCGCGGCGCGCCGGGCAGGTCGGGGCCATAGCTGGCAATGTCCACGCCGGTCAGCACCACCTCGTTGTAGCCGTTGGACACAAGGGTGCGTACCTGCTCCACCACCGCGCCGATGGGCACCGAGCGGTTGGGGCCGCGCCCGAACGGGATGACGCAGAAGGTGCAGCGATGGTCGCAGCCCTGCTGCACCTGCACGAAGGCGCGCGCCCGCCCGGCAAACTCAGTGACGAGATGCGCGGCAGTCTCCTTCGCGGCCATGATGTCGGACACCGATGATCCGGACCCGGCCACCCAGCTTTGCGGCTGCAGCTTTTCCACATTGCCCAGCACGCGCGCCACGCCCGGCAGCGCCGCCCAAGTGTCAGGTGCAATCTGGGCGGCACAGCCCGTCACGACGATGGCGGCGTTGGGGTTTTCGCGATGCGCGCGGCGAATGGCCTGCCGCGCCTGCCGTTCGGCCTCGGTGGTCACGGCGCATGTGTTGACCACGATGGTATCGGTCAGATGCGCCGCGTGGCCGCGCATCACCTCACTCTCATAGGTGTTCAACCGGCAGCCGAAGGTGAGGATCTCAACCGTCATGCGGCATAACGGTCCAGATCCATCGTGCCGTGGAACGACACCGCAGTGGGGCCGGTCATCAGCACATGGCCGTCGCCGCGCCACTCCATGTCCAGCGTGCCGCCATCGACGATCATCGTCACGCGCCGCCCGGTCAGGCCGCGCCGCGCCGCGTTGACCACGGTGGCGCAGGCGGCCGAGCCACAGGCCAGTGTCAGCCCCGCCGTGCGTTCCCACACCCGCAGGCGGATGCGGTCCGGGGCCAGCACCTGCGCGAAGCCGATATTGGCGCGGTCGGGGAAGATGGCGGCGTGTTCCAGTAGGGGGCCGAGCGTTTCCACCGGCAGCGCCATCACATCGTCCACAAAGAACGTGGCGTGCGGGTTGCCCATCGAGCACGCGGCGGGGTCACGCACCGGCCCTTCGGCCAGATCGACATGCAGCGTGTCCATCTCACGGGCCAGCGGCACGTCCCGCCAATCCAGCCGGACCGCGCCCATATCCACCCGCACTCGTCCGCCGGGCAGGATTTCCGATGGCAGCAGGCCGGAGATGGTTTGAATCACCGGCGTGCGGTGGCCGTTTTCCCGCTCCAGCAGCCATGCCACGCAACGGGTGGCATTGCCGCAGGCCCCGGCTTCGCCGCCATCGGGGTTGCGGATGCGCATGAACACGTCGGCCTTGCTGCCGGGCGGCGGCGGTTCCAGTACGATGAATTGGTCGCAGCCCACGCCGGTGCGCCGGTTGGCGATGGCCGCCGCACGGGCGGGTGTGAGGCCGAGCGAACCGGCACGTTCGTCGAACACGACGAAGTCGTTGCCGCAGCCGTGCATCTTGAGGAAGGAAGCGTCCATCGCGCGCTTATATGGGATCCGCCCCCCGCCGCGAAGCACGCTCAGCGGCAGATACGGCACGCATGGCGGCAATTTCGCTGGCGCATTGCTCGAATCCGCGCCTTACTTTGTTGCATTGCAGCAAGCCGCGCGCATGGGGGTAGGGGATGCTGACCGACGACACGTTGCGTGACATGAACCGCAACACCGCCCGATTGCCGCTGACCGATGCGCGGGTGCCGCATGTGGCGCTGGAACTGGCGCAATTGTCCGCCGCTGCCGAGGCGGTGCGCGCCCGGCTGGATTTCGACGCCGAACCGGCGGCCTTTGCCGCCCTGCTGGAGCAGTTGGCGCCATGACCGCCCTGTTGTCATTGGCCGGGACCGCCGCCGCCATCGCCGAGGGCCGCACCACCTCACGCGCTGTGGTGGAAGCCTGTCTGGCCCGCATCGACGCGCGGAATGCCGAACTCGGCGCGTTCGTCGCGCTGCATCGCGCGGCAGCGCTGGAGGAAGCCGATGCGGCAGACCGCGCGGTTGCCGCCGGGGCCGGGCTGGGGCCGCTGCACGGCGTGCCGCTGGCGCACAAGGACATGTATTATCAGCACGATTGCCCGGTGACCTGCGGATCACTGATCCGCAAGGATTGGGTACCGGGCAGCACCGCCACGGTGCGGCGGCGTCTGGCGGACGCCGGGGCGATCGACCTCGGCGCGCTGGCGATGGTGGAATTCGCCATGGGGCCGCACGGCTTCAACGCGCATCTGCCAATGAGCCGTAACCCGTGGGCGGCGGACCATGTGCCGTGCGGGTCGTCCAGCGGCTCGGGCATTGCGGTGGCGGCGGGGTTCGTGCCCGCCTCGCTGGGGTCGGACACCGGCGGTTCGGTGCGCTGCCCGGCCTCCGCCTGTGGTGTGACCGGCCTGCTGCCCACCAACGGGCGGGTCAGCCGCCACGGGGTGATGCCGATGTCGTTCTCGCTGGACGCGGTCGGGCCGCTGGCGCGCACGGCGCAAGATTGCGCGCTGATGTTGCAGGTGATCGCCGGGGCTGATCCGCTGGACCCGGCATGCAGCACGCGGGCGGTGCCGGACTATCTGGCCGGGCTGGACGCGCCACTGACCGGCCTTCGGGTTGGTATTCCCGACAGTTACTTCGATGCGGGCATCTCGGACGATGTGGCGGCGGCATTGGAGACGGCACTGGCAGCCTTGCGCGATCTGGGCGCGGTGCCGGTG
>CAIPHQ010000370.1 GCA_903864895.1 uncultured Rhodospirillales bacterium | reverse complement strand
GGCGGGCGTGGTGCTGATTCCGGCGGCCGATGCCGGGCTGATTTCCATTCTGGAAACCGTGCTGGCCCCGGTGTGGGTGTGGCTGGCATTCGGCGAAGACCCCGGCACCAGCACACTTGTGGGCGGGGTGATCGTGCTGGCAGCGGTCGCTGCCGTGGCGCGCTGGGGCCGCCCGGATCGCACGGCCTCTTCGCGCCCGCCGGTGTTGTGATCTAGCATCGGCATTGCCCGCCGAGGATTGACCCCCGAGGATTGACCGCCATGCCCGACTCTGCCGCCCCGCGCCATACCAGCCGCATTCTTGGCATGGCCAGCACCGCAGCGCTGCACGCGCCCCGCAGCGTGGTGCCGATTGACGGCGCGATCATGGCGCGGATGGCCGAAATCGACCTCGACACGTTGACACGCTACCGCCTGTCACGCCTGCGCGCGGAACTTAAAAAGCGCGACTACGCGGGCGCAGTGCTGTCGGACCCGATGAATCTTCGCTACGCCACCGGCACCCGCAACATGGCGGTGTGGACCACGCACGCGCCCGCCCGCTACGCGTTCGTGGCCACCGAAGGGCCGGTGATCCTGTTCGAATTCACCTCATCCATGCATGTGACGGCAGGCTCGCCGGTGGTGGACGAGGTGCGGCCCTGCACGCCGTGGATCTATTTTCTCGCCGGGCCGCGCACCGAAGAAAAGGCGCATCTGTGGGCCGATGAAATTGACAGCCTGCTGCGCCAGTATGGCGGCAACAACCGCCGCCTTGCCGTGGACCGCTGCGACCCGCTGGGTGCGCTGCGCCTGCATTCGCACGGCGTGCAGTTGTTCGACGTGCAGGAAGCCGCCGAACAGGCCCGCATGGTCAAGTCCGCCGAGGAACTGGCCTGCATGCAATCGGCGATGGATGTGTGTGACGCCGCCATCCAGACCATGCGCGGCGCGTTGGTGCCGGGCATCACCGAGAATCAGTTGTGGTCGCTGCTGCATGAAACCAACATCGCCCATGGTGGCGAATGGATTGAATGCCGCCTGCTGGCCTCTGGCCCGCGCACCAACCCGTGGTTTCAGGAATCCTCGGACCGGGTGATCGAAGCAGGCGATCTGGTGGGCTTCGATACCGATCTGGTGGGGCCGTTCGGCTATCTGGCCGACATCTCCCGCACGTGGATCTGCCCCGGCAAACCGCCGGCGGACCGGCAGCGCAAGCTGTACGACATCGCCACGCAGCAGATTCTGCACAATTGCAGCATCCTGAAAGCGGGCATGAGTTTTCGCGAGTTTTCTGAACAGTGCTGGCACGTGCCCGAAGAATACGTGCCCAACCGCTACATGATGATGGTGCACGGCTGCGGGTTTGTGGACGAATACCCCTCCATCGCCTACGCGGCCGACTGGAAGGACTGGGGCTATGACGGCATGTTTGAGGAAAACATGGTCGTCTCGGTTGAATCCTATATCGGTGAGGCCGGCGGCCCGGACGGGGTGAAGCTGGAGCAGCAGGTGGTGATCGGTGCCAACGGCACCCGCCTGTTGTCGCGCACGCCACTGGTGGACGCGCTGATTCCATGAAGCTGGTCGATGCCGCCACGGCGGACCGCCTGCTGGATTTTCCATCATTGATCGAGGCGTTGCGCGACGGGCATCGCGGGCCAATCACCGATTCCGGCCGCCTGCTGCTGAACGCCGATGCGGACGCGTTTCTGGCCATGGCGGCATGGCAGCGCGGCAGCGGCTTCGGCGTCAAACTCGCCACCGTGTTTCCCGGCAACGCCGCGCGCGGCAAGCCCAATATCGCCAGCGTCTATGTGCTGTTCAGCGACGCGGACGGCAGCGTGCAGGCGGTGATCGACGCCACACCGCTGACGGTGCGCAAGACCGCCGCCGATTCGGCGCTGGCCGCCGATTATCTGGCGCGGCGCGATGCACGCACGCTGCTGGTGGTGGGGGCCGGCGCGCAGGCGGCGTGGATGGTGCAGGCGATGCGCTGTGTGCGCCCGTCGATTGACCGCGTGCTGATCTGGAACCGCACGCCGGATCGCGCGGTGGCCCTCGCACGCAACATCGGCGCGCAGGCGGTGACCGACCTCGCGTCAGCCGTGGCGGAGGCCGACATCATTTCCTGCGTCACCGCGTCCTGCGATCCGGTGGTGCAGGGCGCGTGGCTGAAGCCGGGCGCGCATCTGGATCTGGTGGGCGGCTACACCCCCGCGATGCGGGAGGCGGATGATGCGGCGGTGCGCCGCGCCCGCGTGTTCGTGGACACGCGGTGGTTCACGCTGAAGGATGCGGGCGACATCTGCCAGCCGTTGCGCGACGGCGTCATCGCCGAGGCGGATGTGCTGGGCGACCTGTTCCAGCTGGTGCGCGGGGAAGTGCCGGGCAGAACGAGCGACAGCGAAATCACCCTGTTCAAGAACGCCGGCGGCGGGCACCTGGATTTGATGGCGGCCCGCCTGATCGCCGGCAGACTCGGGTAGCGCTCATTCCATGAAGAAGGTCCAATCGGTTAGAGCGGTTTCCGTCTGACTGGAATCGTGGCTGGTTGGATTTTGCCTTCCGGCGCACGGTGTAGGTGTGATTCATCGGTCTCCGGTTATCGCCGGAGGCAGTCATGTTGTCGCATCGAGGCAAGCCACACCCGCAGGCGCTGCGTGACCGGGTGTTTGCCTATTCCGACGGCGGAATGCAGGTCGGCAACATTGCCAAGGCATTGCTGGTCAGCGAGTCCTACGTCTCGAAGGTGCTGTCGCGGCGCCGGCTGATCGGCGAGACGGCGGCCCGGCCGCAGCGCTGTGACGTTATGCCGAAGCTGGCCGGGCACATGGCCGCCATCGAAGCCCGGATCGAGGCGCATTCCGATGCCACCCTGGCGGAGTTGCGGGATTGGCTGGCGGCGGAGCACACGATCTCCGCCAG
>CAIPHQ010000369.1 GCA_903864895.1 uncultured Rhodospirillales bacterium | reverse complement strand
TCAGGGCACCGCCTACACCACCACACTCAGCAACTGGCGGCGCATCGCGCACATCATCAGCGATGTGATCTACGAACGCCTGCTGGGCGAGAAGGGGTATTTCGACACGCGCGTGGTGTACGTGTCGGGCACCGGGCCGCGTGACCGGCGCATCAAGCGGCTGGCGATCATGGATCAGGATGGGGAGAACAACCGCTTCCTGACCGACGGCAGCGCGCTGGCGCTGACGCCGCGTTTCCACCCCACGCGCGACCAGATTGTGTTCATGAGCTACATTCATGACCGCCCGCGCGTCTATCTGTTCGACCTCGGCACCGGGCGTCAGCAATTGCTGGGCGAATTCAACGGCATGACCCTGTCGCCGCGCTTCACGCCGGATGGCAACAGCGTGGTGATGGCGCAGACGCAAAGCGGCGGGTCGGACATTTACATGGTGGAACTGGGCAGCATGCGCCCGCGCCGCCTGACCGATTCGGGTGCCATTGATGTCTCGCCGTGTTGCAGCCCGGATGGAACGCAGATCGTGTTCAATTCGGATCGTGGTGGCGACCAGCAACTGTATCTGATGAACAGTGACGGCGGCGGCGTGAAGCGAATCAGTTACGGGCAGGGCCGCTATGCCACGCCGGTGTGGTCGCCGCGCGGCGACCTGATTGCGTTCACCCGCATCAGCGGCGGCAATTTTGCCATCGGCGTGATGCACCCGGATGGCACCGGCGAGCGCATCCTGTCGGAAAGTTACTATGTGGAAGGGCCAACCTTTGCGCCGAACGGCCGCGTGATCATGTTCTGGCGCGAAACCCCGGCCACCGACTCGCGCGGGCGTGGCTTCTCGGCGCGGCTGGTGTCTATCGACATCACCGGCTTCAACGAGCGTGCGGTGCAGACGCCGACCGATGCGTCGGAGCCCGCATGGTCGCCGCTGCTGACGTGACAGACGGAATTTCGGGCGAATCGCCGCAGCATGGTTGGGATGTGCAGCGGCAATGCTACAACGGCTTGACCGGCTTTATTACTGCGGAGTAAGCGCCACGCGGTGCGCTGGGTGCGAAGCCTCTTGCCGGGGCCTCGCTTCGCCAGTACAGCCGGTTGTATCCACCTGCAGCCTCCAAGGGGTCATCCCAGGGGGCCGCGTCCGTTCGGACCACTTCCAGGGAAGCAAATGAAATGAACATCAAGACCTTCGGTGCGTTGGCTGCTGTGGCTCTGCTGGCCGCCTGCTCTGACACCCCGCCGCCTGCCGCCAAGCCGGCCCCGGCCGCCCCGGTTGCCGCCGGCATCATGCCGGGCAGCCAGGAAGACCTGGTCGCCAACGTTGGCGACCGCGTGTTCTTCGGCACCGACAAGTCGGCGCTGGCCACCGAAGCCAAGATGACGCTGGACCGTCAGTCGGCCTGGCTGTCCAAGTACAGCAACAACAACGTGCAGATCGCCGGCAACTGCGACGAGCGCGGCACCGAAGAATACAACATCGCGCTCGGCGCCCGCCGCGCCAGCGCTGCGCGTGACTACCTGGTGGCCAAGGGCGTTGCCGCCGGCCGCATCACCACCATCAGCTACGGCAAGGACCGCCCGGTCGCCCTCGGCTCGAACGTGGACGCCTGGAAGCAGAACCGCAACGCCATCACCTCGGTTCGCTGATACGGTTTCCTGGCTGATCTGACCGATCCGAAGGGAACGGCTCCGGCGGCGGCAACGCTGCCGGGGCTGGCGGTTCAACTGGCGGCCTTCGGGCCGCCAGATTTTCCGCTCAACCGCCTCCTCCGGGCGGCCACCGCCGCAACCACCCGCCCGCCGGCTCGTGCTGGCGGTTTTGCATGTCTGGCGTCTGACGTTTGAAGCAGCCCTGTCGCCTGCGCTGCGCGGAGTTGATGCAATGAAAAAACTGCTGGCTGTGTGTTTGCTGTTGGCCGGGCTTGCAGGCTTTCCGGGGGCGCAGGCCCAGCAACTGGACAGCCGTGACGCCATCAAGCTGCGCGACCAGATTCTGGAATTGCAGCAGGAAGTGCAGGCGCTGCGTGACCAGCAGGGCCAGCGCGGCGGCTCGTCGCTCGGCGGCGCGTCATCGGGCGCGGCCGGGGCGGCGGACCCGGAGTTGATGACGCAACTGCTGGAACGCGTGCAGCGGCTGGAAGAATCCTCGCGCACGCTCAGCGGCCGCATCGACGAAGAACGCAACGCCCGCCAGCGTGCCACCGATGATCTGGCCAAGCAGATCGGCGATCTGAATTTCCGGCTCGACAATCCCGGCGTGGCAGCCCCCGCGCGCCCGGCCGCACCGGTAGCTGCAGGTGCGGCGGCCGGGGCTGCGGCTGGCTCTGCCACCATGAGCCCGCCGCCGTCCAGCCTCGGTACCGCGCCATCGGCGCTGCCGCCGCTGCCGGTGCCGCCCGCGCCGCCCGGCAAGCGCACCCCCGAGATTGCACTGCGCGACGGCAACGCGGCGCTGCTGCGCAAGGACTATGTGGCCGCCGACGCCGCCGCGCACGAAGTGCTGGATGGCCCGAAGGGCCCGCGCACCACGGACGCGCAGTTCCTGCTGGCGCAGTCGCTGTATGGCCGCAAGAAATACACCGAAGCGGCGGTGGCGTTCGACGATACCTACAAGCGCGGCCGCACCGGGGCGCACGCGCCGGACAGCCTGCTGGGTCTGGCCAACGCGCTGACCGCGCTGGATGAGCGCAAGGCGGCCTGCGAGACGCTGGACAAGTTACGGGCCGAGTTCCCGACGCAGCGCCCGGACCTGAAAGACCCGGCGGCAGCGGCGCGCAAGGCGGCGAACTGCCGCTGAGCCACCCGGCATGGCTCCGCTGTCTGCGGAGGAGTTCGATGCCCTGATGGCGGGGCTGGGACCGTTTGAGCCAGCCCCGGTGCTGGCGGTGGCGGTCTCCGGCGGGGCCGACAGTCTGGCGCTGGCGCTGCTGGCGGATCGCTGGGCGCGGGCGCGGGGCGGTGCGGCGGATGCCCTGATCGTCGATCACGGTCTGCGGGCCGAGTCGGCGGGCGAGGCAGCCGAAGCGTCTGGCCGGTTGCGCGGGCACGGCATCGCCGCGCGGATTCTGCCGTTGCACGGTCTGGCGCGCGGCCCCGGTCTGGCGGCGCGGGCGCGGGCGGCGCGCTATGCAGCACTTCGGGCGGCCTGTGCGGCCAGCGGGCGGCTGCATCTGCTGCTCGGCCACCATGCCGCCGATCAGGCGGAAACCATTGCCATGCGGCTGCTGGCCGGCAGCGGCGCAGAAGGGCTGGCAGGGATGCCGGCCGTGCGGGAGACCGCCGAGGTGCGGCTGCTGCGGCCGTTGCTGCCGGTGCCGCCGGGGCGGCTGCGCGCCACGCTGCGCGAAGCCGGGCTTTCGTGGGCCGAAGACCCGTCCAACACCGATCCTGCCGCGCAGCGCGCACGTTTGCGGCTGGCGCGGCGCGACCGAGACGGCGCGGGGCCAGCCACGCTGGCGGCAGGCGCTGCTGCGGCGGCGCGCGGGCGGGCGCGGGCGGCGGGGGATTGGCGGCGCGCGGCCTTGGCGGCACGGGTGGGGCTTGCGGCAGAGGGTTATGCCCTGCTGCCGCCCGGCCCCATCGACCCTGTGCTGCTGGCCAGCCTGATCCGTGCCGTGTCCGGCGCAGCATGGCCGCCTTCACCTGAGCAGACCGCTGCCCTTGCCGCGCGATTGCACCCGGCCACACTCGGCGGCGCGCACCTGCTGCCCGCCGGGCGGCTGCGTCCCGGCGGGTGGCTGCTGGTGCGCGAGGCGGCGGCGATGCAGCCGCCTGTGCCCGCCGGGCATGGCGCAGTCTGGGACGGGCGGTTCCGTCTGGAGTCTGCGGCGAAATTTCCGCCGGCTACCACGCTGGGCGGTCTCGGCGCGGCGGCGCGGCAGGTTCGCCACCTCTCGGGGCTGCCCGCCGCAGTGCTGGCGATGCTGCCTGCGCTCTGGCAAGACGATGAAATTGTCGCGATTCCGCATCTTGGCATCAGCAAACCGGGCCGCCTGGGGCCGCTGCGCCTGTGCCCCGCGCTGGAAACGCCGCCCTGTCCGGCGGCTTTTCTCGCCTTTGGCATGAAATGATGCCAAGATTGCGCCCGGACGTTTTCGCAGGGGTGCATGGTGGGCGGGGACACCCTATGTTGACGCTTGCCCGCCCGATGGGCCACGTTCACTTCTTTCATATGACCGCCGTCGCGCAATCGCGCCCGGCGGTCTGGCCGAAGGGTGGATGCGGCGTAGCGCAATCCGGCTTTCGGGGATCAGACTGGATGGCCGTGTGCGGCCAGGGAACGAGATGAGCAATTTCGGCCGGAATTTGGCGCTTTGGGTTATCATCGCACTGCTGCTGGTGGTGCTGTTCAACCTGTTCCAGCCCGGGGTCGGGCGAGGATCGGATTCGCAGATCGCCTATTCGGACTTCATGGGTGAGGTGAACGCCGGCCGGGTGAAGGAAGTGTCCATTCAGGGGCGCGTGCTGGTCGGCCATCTGGTCGATAACCGCACCTTCCAGACCTTCCTGCCGGAAGACGCCACGCTGAGCCAGCATCTGCTGGAAAAGGGCGTGCGCGTGGTGGCGAAGCCCGAAGAAAGCGATGTGCCGCCGCTGCTGCACATTCTGCTGAACTGGTTCCCGATGCTGCTGCTAATCGGTGTCTGGGTGTTCTTCATGCGCCAGATGCAGTCGGGCGGTGGCCGGGCCATGGGCTTCGGCAAGTCCCGGGCGCGAATGCTGACCGAAAAGCAGGGCCGCGTGACCTTTGACGACGTGGCTGGCATCGACGAAGCCAAGGGCGAGTTGCAGGAAATCGTCGAATTCCTGAAAGATCCGCAGAAATTCCAGCGCCTTGGCGGCAAGATTCCCAAGGGCGTGCTGCTGGTCGGCCCCCCGGGCACCGGCAAGACGCTGCTGGCCCGCGCCATTGCGGGTGAGGCGAACGTGCCGTTCTTCACCATTTCCGGCTCGGATTTCGTGGAAATGTTCGTCGGCGTCGGCGCTAGCCGC
>CAIPHQ010000368.1 GCA_903864895.1 uncultured Rhodospirillales bacterium | reverse complement strand
TCGCCGGACGCAAGGCGGGCGAGGATGGGTTTCAGATTCGTGGTCACGGTGATCCTGTCGGGTTCAGGCTGCCTTGGCCGCCGTGCCGGGCGCGGCATGGCCGCGGGCAAGCGCCAGGAAATTGCGCAGCAGATCGTGGCCGTGCTCGCTGGCGATGCTTTCCGGGTGGAACTGCACCCCGAACACCGGCAGCGTGCGATGGCGCAGGCCCATGATCAGCCCGTCTTCGGTCCACGCGGTCGCCACGAGTGCCTCGGGCAGCGTGTCACGCCGGACAATCAGGCTGTGGTAGCGCGTGGCCTTGAACGGGCTGGGCAGGCCCGCGAACACGTCGCTGCCGCCATGATGCACGCGGTCCACCTTGCCGTGCATCGGCACCGGGGCGCGGATCACGTCACCGCCAAACGCCTGCCCAATGGCCTGATGCCCAAGGCACACACCCAGCAGCGGGATGGTTCCGGCGGCGGCTTCGATCAGGTCGAGGCATATGCCCGCCTCGTTGGGCGTGCAGGGGCCGGGCGACAGTACAATCGCTTCGGGCTGCAACGCCATGGCCTCGGCCACGCTCAGATGGTCGTTGCGCCGCACCTCACAGACCGCACCCAACTCCCCCAGAAAATGGACGAGGTTGAAGGTGAAGCTGTCGTAGTTGTCGATGAGAAGGATCATGCCGCCACATTTTGCGCGGGCCGCGCGGCGGGGTCAAATCGGGTCACCCGGCCGGTGTGGCGCAATGCCGGTTGACCGGCGGCTTCGGGCGGGCGAGGAGGAGCGGTGGCGGACAGGTGGCAGCTCTTGGCAATTGAATTCATGGGCATAGCAGGCGGGCGCGGCAGCGTGGCAGGCGAGGGTGCCGCCGCATGAACGCGTGGCTGTGCGTGGTGCTGGCGCTGTGTGCCAGACCGGCCGGCCCGGCCCCGCCGGTGCCGCCGCCTGCGGTGCTGGCGCAGGCTGAAACGGCGGCCGCCCCGCAGGCTGGAACGGGGTTGCCGCCGGAGGCTGCCGGGGACTTGCCGCAAGCAACTCCCTCCGCAGCCCGCAGCGACGCGCCGCCGCCCGAATTGCCGCCGCAGCCGGGGCCGGCAACACCACCCGTGGCCGCCGCCGAGACGCCGCAGCACGAGGTTCCGGCATGGCGGCGCAATGCCGTGCCGGTGGCGGCTGCCGAGGGGCATCCGGCCGTGGCGATCATGATCGACGACATGGGCATGAACGCGGCGCAAACGGCGCGCGCCGTGGCGCTGCCCGCGCCGGTCACGCTGGCATGGCTGCCCTACGCGCCGCACGTGGCCATGCAGGCCGCCACCGCCGGGCTGCATGGGCATGAAACCATGCTGCACATGCCGATGGAGGCGATCGGGCGGCTGTATCCCGGCCCCGACGCGCTGCGCACATGGCTGCCGGAGGAGACCAATCTTGCCTATCTGCGCGCCGCCCTCGATTCGCTGCCCAGCGCCGTGGGCCTGAACCAGCATGAGGGCAGCGTGGCTTCACTGTCGGTGCCGCTGATGGACTCGGTGATGGCGGAACTGAAGCTGCGCGGGCTGGCGTTTGTGGACAGCCTGACCATCCCGCACAGCGTGGCGCTGCGCCGCGCACAGGCCGCCGGGCTGCCCGCCGTGGCGCGGGACGTGTTTCTGGACAACGACCCGTCGCCCGCCGCCATTCGCGCCCGTCTGGCCGAGATGGAGGCCATCGCCCGGCATTACGGCCACGCCATCGCCATTGGCCACCCGCGCGCCAGCACCATTGACGCGCTGGAGCATTATCTGCCCACGCTGGCCGCACGCGGCTTTGTGCAGTGGCCGGTCAGTGCCGCCATTGCGGCTGACAACCGCGTGCAAATATCCGAGGCACCGGCGCGCTAGCCCCGCTCGCAGCCTTCGGAGCGGCAGGCAGGCGTTGCGGTGGGAATCTGACGCGCGCAGAGTAACGCCGCCCCGGCTTCCCGAGACATCAGGCTACAGGTTAGCAGGGAAGGAAGTGCCGCCATGTTCATTCATCGCCGCCGAGGCTGGGAAATCCCCGAAAGCAAGGTCACGCCGGAGGCTGCGGCACTTGCGCGCCGCGCTGTGCTGGGCGGAGCCGCCGCTGCGGGCGTGCTGGCCGCATCGCCCGCCAAGGCGTGGAAACTGTTTTCCGGCAGCGGTGAGGCAGGGCCTGCCGCCGACCTGAAACCGATCAATGCCCCGCGCAACCCGAAATTCGAGGCCGGGCGGGCGCTGACCGACGAGAAGGAAGCCACCACCTACAACAATTTCTACGAATTCGGCCTGTCCAAGTCGATTTACGAGAGTGCGGCTGCGCTGAAAAGCGACCCTTGGACCATCGAAATCGCCGGCATGGTGAAAACCCCGCGCAAGATCGGCATCGAGGATCTGCTCAAGCAGGTCTCGCTGGAGGAGCGCATCTACCGCCACCGCTGCGTGGAAGCCTGGGCGATGACAGTGCCCTGGACCGGGTTCCAGTTGTCCGATCTGGTCAAGCTGGCCGAGCCCTTGGGCAGCGCCACCTACGTGCAATTCACCACGCTGGCCGATCCCAAGACCATGCCGGGCCTGCGGCAGTCTTGGTATCCGTGGCCGTACACCGAGGGTGTGACGATGGCAGAGGCGATGAACGAACTCGCCTTCCTGTCGGTCGGCATCTACGGCAAGACCTTGCCGCCGCAGAATGGCGCGCCCATCCGGCTGAACCTGCCGTGGAAATACGGGTTCAAATCGGCAAAATCGATCATCCGGGTGGAATTTACCGACCAGCGGCCCGTCTCGTTCTGGCAGAGCCTGCAAGATTCGGAGTATGGCTTCTGGGCCAACGTCAATCCCGACGTGCCGCACCCGCGCTGGAGTCAGGCGCAGGAGCGGTTGATCGGGACCAGTGCGGTGGCGCAAACACAGATCTGGAACGGTTATGGCCCGTTCGTGGCCAGCCTGTACACCGGACTGACAAAGGAGCGTCTGTTCGCTTGACCCTTGCGCGTATCCTGGCCGTGTTGTCGGCGGTCTTCATGGTGGCGGCGTTTGCGTGCGCCACCCTGTTGCCGCCGTTGCTGCCGCTGGCGCAGTTGATCTCGATGGCGGACAGCAATGTGCTGTTCGCCACGCATGAGTACGTGGTCAGCCATTTGTCGGGCTGGGCGTGGTCCAACCTGCTGCTGCCGGTGCTGCTGCGCCCGGCGTGGCTGGTGCCGGTTTCGTTGGGGGTATTGCTGGCCGGGGGAGCCACCACGCTGGCGTCGCGTGACAGCATCCCCCGGTCCCGCCGCCGCCGCAGCTAGCCTTCGGCGGACATCGGCCGCTCGCCGCGCACCGCCTGCCAGAATTCCTCGGTGGAGTTGGCTTTCGGGAAGGGGCGCTCGGGCACCGCGACCCCTAGAAAACGGCACAGCGGGCCCCAGCCTTCAGCCACGTTGAACACCAGCAGACGCTCGGGCGGAATGCCTGCCACCACATCGGCCTGCCGCTTGCGATAGGCGGCGATGGCGGTGTCCTTGTCCATGAAGTTGCCGCCGAAGGTTTCCTTCATGAACGAGGTGTCGGCGATTTCCATCATGTCGCGGACATGCGGCGGCATGGGGGCCTGACGGTATCCGGCAACGATCTTGGCGATGGTGTTGGAAAAGCTGTTCCACCACGAGTCTTCGCTGCGCACCGAGTGGATGACCTTGGCGTTCGGATAGGCGGCGGCCAGTTCGCGCCACCAGTGGGCGCCCGGCCAGTCGATCTGGGAGTTAAAGCCGGCGAACACCGTGTTCCAGTCGTGCTGGCCGGCCGCCACGGCACGCCAGCGCTCCACCTGCGGTGGATCCTTGAGAACTTCCTCCATGTGATGCGTGGGGCCGAAGCCCAGATGTTCCAGCGCGAGTTTCAGGGTTGTGGTGCCGGTTCGACCAAAACCGGACCCGATGACGGACAGACTCACCTTGCTTCTCCTGCCCCGCTGTTCGTTGTTTTGATTGGCTGAACAGTCGGTTGCCAAACAATTTCACGCCACCGCGCCGTCATGCAAGGGCGCTGAAGTTTGCTTGGGCAGGTTTACGGCAGGATTTTGCGTGCGATGCCGATCACCCGGCGGGCTTCCTGCCACAGCGCATAGCGGTCGAATTGGTCGAATTCGGCCCATGCCACCTCGGTAATGTCACCGCCGGGCACCGCTTCGCCGCCCGTCCAGCGGGCCGCGAAATCCAGTATGGTGTAGTGGTAGCGCACGCGCCCGGCGCTGTCGTGGTGGATGGCATCGACGTGGGCGGCGAACTGCAGCGGGCCGACGGCCAGCCCGGTCTCCTCCAGCAACTCACGCCGCGCCGCAGCCTCGGCCGTCTCACCGAGTTCCTGCGCGCCGCCGGGCAGGCTCCACGCGCCGATATTCGGTGGCGTGCCGCGCCGCACCAGCAGCACCGCATCCGGGCGCAGAACAACGATGCCGATACCCACGATGGGGCGCTGCGGATATTCCCGGCTCATCCGCCCGATTTCGGGGTGGGCGGCACGATGCTCAGGCCCGGAATGCCGTTCAACGGCACGGCGGCGGGGTCCGGCGTCTTGCCCGCCTCACCCGGTGCGGGCTGATAGGCCTTCAGTTCATCCATCGACGGCACCAATGCCTGCTGTTTCCACTCACCCACGCGGTAAGCCCAGCCCTTGGTCCTGGCCATCAGCGCCGCCGCGCCCTCACCCTGCGCGGATGGCAGGGTCAGCCATGTATCGCTGCCGTCCAGACTGACATCCACGGTCACGCTCATGCCGCTTTTCAGGCTGACCACCGCCACACCAAGCGGCTTGCCGGGGGCGGGGGCGGGCTTCACGTCGGTCAGGGTCAGCCGCTCCAGCCCCCTTGCCATATCCTCAAGCTTGAACTGGTCCAGCTTCGGATGCTCGGCGGGCGCGGTCATGACCATATGGCCGTCCTGCCGGGCAATATTCATCGTCAATCCGGCCCGCGTGACGGCAACAGACGTCACGTCCGGCGGCGGCACGTCCGCGATGATCGGGTCGATCCAGTCCATCGCCTCGGTGCTGGCCGAAAGCCGCCCCGCCGCCAGCCATGTCTGCGATTCGCCGCTGCGGCGAAGATAGGTTCCATCACCGCCGCCATGGTTGCCGGTGCGCTGATGGCCCGCAATCACCTCGGCCAGGGGCGCGCCCGCGCCGTCCAGAATGCGGATCAGCGTCGAGTCCGCATCCTTGCCCTGCGCGTCTTCCACACCCAGGCGGGCGTAGTCGTCGGCGTTGGACGTGCGCGGCTCATCCAGTTTCAGTTCGGTCAACTGCGCGGTCAGCGCATGCACCTTGCCCTGATCGGCCGGGTAGCCGGAGCGGGCGGGCAAGGTCCACACATTGCCGCTGCGGGTCAGCACCAGCGTGGTGCCGTGGTGCAGCACCTCGATGCGTCCGGCATCTTGCAGGCGCTGCGCCAGATTGGGGAAGGCAAACTGGCTTTGCGGAATGCTGGCCACCTGCTCGCGGTTGCCGGTGCCGAAATACAGGCCGGCCGCCAGAACCGCGGCTGCCAGCACCACCAACAACAGGGCTGTCCGAGCTTTCATCGTGCGCCTCCCGTCCGCTCAGGCCCGCGCCCGCGCACGGCGGGCACGGCGCAGAAGTCCCAGGCCCAGCGCCACCACGGCCAGCACGACGGGCACCAGCACGATGTTGAACAGCCGCATCCGCATTTCCAGTCCGTCGATCTCGCGCCGCAGTTCCAGTTGCACGCCGCGCAGTTTGCCGCGCGTGGCCACAACATCGCGTTGCAGATCGTCGATGGCAGCGCGCTGCTCGGGCGTGATCACCGCCGCCTTGGTCTGGTCGCCCGCCCCGGTGCGCAGGTCGGTGAGTTTCTTTTCCGTCTCGGCCAGATGCGCCTGCAAGTCCTGTTCGGTCTTGCGATACTGCGTTTCCGCCCGGCGCTGCATGTCGTCCACCACCTCGAACGGCCGCAGGCTGGAGCGGCGGCCGCGCAGGCCCACCAGATCGTCGCTTCCGGCCAGCGTGCCGGTCAGGTTCAGCACCGCCGCACCATTGTCGCTGAACGGTGTGGCCTGCTGCTGGCCGAAGAAGTCCTGCACGCGCACCCAGAACCGGTCGGCCATGATGTCCGAGTCCGCCATCAGCACCATGCTGACCGGGGCGTCGCTTTGCGGTTTGTGCGCCGGGAAATTATCCGGCCGCTTCTTGCCTTCGGGCAGTGGCGGCGGGGCGGCAAAGGCAGATTTCAGCGTGCCGCGCACGCGCGCCGCAATCACCCGGCGCTTGCCGTCCGGCTTGAAATTGGCCAGCACCTTGGCCGGGTCCGGGGTCACCTGCAAATCGTCCAGCGCGATGGTGCCGGACTGTTCGCTGGTGGACAGCAGCGGCGTGAACTCGATGTCCGCCCCATCCTTTTTTGCCAGCGCGCCGGGGGCGGCCACGGAAATCTGTGTCAGGTCGGCCAGCGCCGGATCATCGCGGGCGATGCCGGCTTCGCGGATGTTGAACCACGGCACATAGTCCACCGCCTGCACGCGGTCGCTCTGATTGCTGGTGCGCACCCGCCATGCGCCGTTCAGGTCGCCCACCACGCGCGACGGGTCGTACTCCACGCCCCATGCATCGAACAGCTTCTTCAGGTCGCTGCTGACATCCACCACAGGTGCCCCGGTCTGGTCGGTGGTGGAGGACTCCATCTCGCTCTTCGGGTCCACCAGCGCCATCAGCTTGCCGCCGCGCATGACGAACTGGTCGATGGCATACAGTGCGGACTCGTTCAGATGCTGCGCATGCGCCAGCAACAGCACGGTGACGTCGTCCGGGATCGCCATCGCGTCGAGCGCGATGGTCTTTACCGAAAACGCCTGCCGCAGTTGCAGCATGGACACCCACGGCCCGGCCCCGGGCTGCTGGCGCATCATCATGCTGCGCTGGTCGCCGTCCAGCGGCAGGGAGGTCATGACCCCGATCACCGGCAGCTTCGGGTTGGACAGTTCGTGGATCAGCCGGGTCAGGTCGTATTCCAGAAACCGCTCACGCTCCGGCTGGAAGAACGGCACGGTGCGCTGGTCATCCAGCAGATTGGTACCGGCAAGGCCGAAATAGACCTGCGTGCCGGTGCGATCCATCGGCACGCCTTGCAGGCCGAAGCCCATGGCGCGGTCTTCGATGTCGCTGAACGGCTCGGGGTCGTAGAACTCCAGCTTGATGTTGCCGTTGGCAATGGCTGCGTAGTCGCGCAGCATCTCGCGCACCCGGTCGGCATAGGTGCCATACACCGGCACCTGCGCGCCCAACTGGCGGGAATAGAACAGCCGCAGGGTGATGGGCTGCTTCAGCCCGGCGACGATTTTCCTGGTGCCTGCCGACAGCGTGTAGATGCGCTGCTGTGTCAGATCCAGCCGCGCACTGGCCAGAAACGTGTCGGCCAGCAGGTTGAGGCCAATGAGAAGGGCGGCCACGGCGATCACGCCAGCCACCGACGACCAGAGCTTGCGCATCAGATCAGTCCGCCTTGCGATGTTCGACGATGACGGAGTTCAGGAACAGCCAGAACCCGATGAAGGAAAAGAAGTAGATCACGTCCCGCAACTCGATCTCGCCGCGCGTGAAGCTCAGGAAGCGGTCGTTCATGCTGATCCGCCGCGCCAGCGTGGCCAGATCGGGCGAACTGCGGGCGATGAAGTCGGTGACCAGCGGGTAGGACGCCACCGCGAAGATGAAGCACACGGCCAGCGCCAGCACGAAGGCGATCACCTGATTCTTGGTCACCGCCGACATCGCGGCGCCGACCGACAGGAACGCGCCCGCCACCAGCAGCGCGCCGAGGTAGCCGCAGGCAATCACCGCGTTGTCGGGCGTGCCCAGCACGTTCACGGTGATCCAGAACGGGAAGGTCAGCGCCAGCGCCACCGCGCAGAACGCCCATGCGGCCAGAAACTTGCCGGCCACTGCCTCGCTTTGCCGCAACGGCAGGGTCAGCAGCAATTCGATGGTGCCCAGCCGCCGCTCTTCCGCCCACAGGCGCATGGTGATGGCGGGGACCAGCAACAGGAACACCCACGGGATGAACGAGAAGAACGGCGCCAGATCGGCCTGATCGCGGGCGAAGAAATTGCCGAGGTTGAAGGTCAGCACGCCTTGCAGCGCCAGAAAGATCACGATGAACACGGCGGCGACCGGGGTGGCGAAATACGAATTCAGCTCACGCCGGGTCACGGCCATCATGCTGCGGATGGAAAACATGGCTTACGCGGCCTCCGCCGTCTTGGGCGCGGTCATGGCGCGGAACACGTCATCCAGCTTGCCGGACGGGTGGCGCTTGGCCAGTTCGGCGGGCGTGGCATCCGCCACGATGCGGCCATTGGCAATCACGATGGCGCGGGTGCAGACCGCATCAACCTCTTCCAGAATATGCGTGCTGATCACGATGGCCTTGCTGGGTGCCATCTGGCGGATCAGTTCGCGCACGCCGTGCTTCTGGTTCGGGTCCAGCCCGTCCGTGGGCTCGTCCAGCACCAGCACCGCCGGGTCGTGCAACAGCGCCTGCGCCAGACCCACGCGGCGCTTGAAACCCTTGGACAGGGTTTCCACCGGTTGCAGCCGCACCCCGCCCAGCGTGGTCAGTGCCACGGCGTGGTCCACGCGCTCGCGCAGTTCGCGCCCGCTGAACCCGCGCAGGCGGCCGCAGAATTGCAGGAAGCCCAGCACCGACATTTCAGGGTAGGTGGGTGCCCCTTCGGGCAGGTAGCCAAGCTCACGGCGCGCCTGCACCGAGTGGCTGCGCACGTCGTGCCCGCAGATGCGCGCGGTGCCGCTGGTGGGGGTGACGAAACCGGCCAGCATTTTCATCGTGGTGGACTTGCCCGCGCCGTTCGGGCCGAGGAAGCCGAGCACTTCCCCGCGCGCAACATCGAACGACACATTATCCACGGCCGTGAAGGCGCCGAACCGTTTGGTGAGTCCGGCGATCTCGATCAGGGCTGACAACGCGCTACTCCGTTTGAAGCCGTCAGACGGCGTGCGGACTTAGCGCAAAAGCAGGGCGATGCAAGGGCAGCATGCGAAACAGAGCGGGAGGTTCACGCTATTGCAACGCAATCCAGCCGCCCGAAGCCAGCAAGAACGCCGAATCAGGTGGCGCGCAGCAACCGCGCCGCCGCCGGGGCGAAATAGGTCAGCACGCCCGACGCGCCCGCGCGCTTGAACGCCAGCAGGCTTTCCAGCATCGCGCGGTCCTGATCGATCCAGCCGTTGCGGGCGGCGGCCATGATCATCGCGTATTCGCCGGACACCTGATAGGCGAAGGTGGGCACGCCAAACCGCTCATGCACGCGGCGGATGATGTCCAGATACGGCATGCCGGGTTTCACCATCACCATGTCGGCACCCTCGGCAAGGTCGAGCGCCACTTCGCGCAGCGCCTCATCGGTGTTGGCCGGGTCCATCTGGTAGGTTTTCTTGTCGCCGCGCAGCGCGCTGCCGGAGCCGACCGCTTCCCGGAACGGACCGTAGAACGCCGAGGCATATTTGGCGGCGTAGCTCATGATCCGCACATGGATATGCCCGGCGGCATCCAGCGCGCCGCGAATGGCGGCGACGCGGCCATCCATCATGTCCGACGGCGCGATCACGTCGATACCGGCTTCGGCCTGATTGACCGCCTGCCGGGTCAGCACCGCCAGCGTCTCGTCGTTGGCTACATAATCATGGCGGATCACGCCGTCATGGCCGTGGTCGGTGTACGGGTCCAATGCCACGTCGCCCACCAGCCCCATCTGCGGAAACTCCCGCTTCAGCAGGCGGGCGGCGCGGCAGATCAGGTTTTCCGGGTTGCCCGATTCGGTGCCCTCGGCGTCCTTCAGGTCGGTGGGTGTAGCGGGGAACAGCGCCAGCGCGGGCACGCCCAAGGCGGCGACCGGGGAGACATGCGCCGCAAGCCGGTCCAGCGTGACCCGGTACACACCGGGCATGGAAGCCACTTCGGTGACCGTGTCGGTGCCGTCGATCACAAAGACCGGCCAGATCAGGTCATCCACGGACAACCGGTGTTCCGCCACCAACCGCCGGGTCCAGGCGTCATGGCGGTTGCGGCGCATACGGGTCGTGGGAAAGCGGCCAGCCGTCATCGCGAAAAGCTCCAGAGCACGGGCACGAGGGGGGCAGACCGTGCGTTCGTTGACCTAGTTCAGTTTCAGGGTGCCAGCAACGCGCGCAGGCTTTCCAGTTCCCTGAGTGCCAGCGTCAATGCCGCGCGAAGCCGCAGCACTTCTGCGTTCGGTTCGGCGCGCGCCGCCGGTTCGGCGGGCTTCGGCCGGGCGGTCAGGCCCGGAATGGGCAATTCCGGCACCGGTATTTCGGCCACGGCGCGCGCGGCCTCGGCGGCTTCGGCGGCCGCTGCCGCCCGTTCGTCCGGCGTTGCCGGCGGAATGTCGTCGGACAGCTTGCCGCCGCCCTCCCGCAACAGGCGCTGCACGCCCTTGATGGTGTAGCCCTGGGTGTAGAGCAGGTCGGAAATGCGGCGCAGCAGCGCGATGTCATCCGGGCGGTAGTAGCGCCGCCCGCCGCCGCGCTTCAGCGGCTTGACCTGCGGAAACTTGGTTTCCCAGAAGCGTAGCACATGCTGCGGGATGTGCAGATCGTCCGCCACTTCGCTGATGGTGCGGAATGCGTTGGGGGCCTTGCGGGGCCGCCCGGCGGCAATGTCCGGCTCATCGGGGCCGTCCGCGTCCGTCAGATCAGCCTCGCCGCTGCCGGGCGTGGACTGACCGCTCATTCATCGTCTCCCCCGTGGGTGGGGACGGCGGTGTGGTTGACATGCGCCTTCAGCACATGGCTTGGCCGGAACACCAGCACCCGGCGCGGCAGAATGGGCACTTCCACGCCGGTCTTGGGGTTGCGCCCCACGCGCTGGCCTTTCTGGCGCACCGAAAACGTGCCGAAGCCGCTGATTTTGACCGATTCTCCACTCTCCAACGCCGTGGACATGCGTTCCAGCACCGTCTCCAGCAAATCGGCGGATTCGTTGCGGGACAGCCCGACCTGGGCGTAAATCGTCTCGGCGAGATGCGCGCGTGTGACCGTGTTCATGACATGACGGTAAGCAGGCAATGCAGGCCCGTCAAGAATGCATAAAAAGCAAACCCTTGGCGGTGCGGGCTGTGCGGCGGCGCAGCAATTACAGCCGGATCAGCGCCGAACCCCATGTCAGCCCGCCACCCAAGGCTGCCAGCAGCACCAGTTGGCCCTGGTGCAAACGGCCCTCCGCATGCGCCACCGACAGCGCCAGCGGAATGGAGGCCGCCGAGGTGTTGGCGTGCCGGTCCAGCGTCACCACCACTTTTTTATCGTCCAAATTCAGGCGCTTGCCGATCGCATCGACAATCCGCATGTTAGCCTGGTGTGGCACCAGCCAGTCGATGGCTGTCCGGTCCAGCCCGTTGGCGGCCAGCGCCTCATCGACCGTTTCGCTCATCCGCGTCACGGCGTGGCGAAACACTTCCTTGCCATTCATGATCAGATGGCCGGGATGGTCCGGCTGACCCACCGCGCCATCGACATACAAAATATCGCCCAGCGCGCCGTCACTGTGCAGATGGGTGGACAGCACGCCCCGCCCTGCATCGGCGCCGCTGCCGTCGGACGCGCGCAGCAGCACCGCCCCGGCACCGTCACCGAACAGCACGCAGGTGCCCCGGTCCTGCCAGTTCAGAATGCGGGAATAGACTTCACTGCCGATGACCAGCACGGCGCGTGCCTGCCCGGACTTGATCAGCGCGTCTGCCATCGACACGGCATAAACGAAACCGCTGCACGCCGCCGACAGGTCGAAGCCGAAGCCGCGCACACCCAGCGCCGCCTGCACCCGCACCGCCGTGGCCGGGAAGGCCTGATCGGGCGTGGCAGTGGCCAGAATCACGGCATCCACGTCAGACGCACTTGCACCGGCATCGCGCAGTGCGGCTTCCGCCGCGCGCGTGGCCATGAAGGCACAGGTTTCGTGCGGCTTGGCGAGGTAACGCTGGCGGATGCCGGTACGCTCCCGGATCCACGCGTCCGACGTCTCGACCGTGCGGGACAGGTCATCGTTGGTGACCAGTGTTTCCGGCAGGTAGGACCCAATACCGGCCAGCACCGCGCGAACCGCCGCTGCGCTGCTGCGTGGCATGGCCTCAGCCGCCCGAAGCAGTGTCAGGCCCGCTGTTTCCGCTCCCGGGTGCATCTTTTGGTCCTACTCCGGGCTGCAAGGAGACGATTCGCGCGAGCCCTTCGCGCATACGGTCGTTGAACCGGTGAACCACCATGTCCATGGCGACGTCAATCGCATGGGCGAAACCATCAGCGTCGGTGCCGCCATGCGATTTTACCACAACGCCGTTCAGACCGAGCATCACCGCGCCGTTGTAGCGCCGCGGGTCGAGCCATTCGCGCAACCGCTCCAGCCCCGGGCGTGCCAGCAAATAGCCAAGCCGCGCCGCCCATGAGGAGGAAAACACCTGCCGCAACAGCCCGCCGATCAACTTGAGCGCGCCTTCGGCGGTCTTCAATGCCACGTTGCCAGTAAAACCGTCCGTGACAATCACGTCTGTGGTGCCGGAGGCGATGTCGTGGCCTTCAACGAAGCCGTGGAACTGCTTGGCCAGATAACTGGCCCGCAACACGTCCGCCGCCTGACGGATGCGCTCGTCGCCCTTGAGATCTTCCGAGCCGACATTCAGCAGGCCGATGGTGGGTGAGGTCAGACCCAGCACGGTGCGGGCGAACACGTCGCCCATCACGGCGAACTCGACCAGATTGCGCGAATCGCAGACCACGTTGGCACCGAGGTCGAGCATCACCACGTCGCCGCGCGCCGACGGGCCGATGGCGGCCATGGCGGGGCGGTCGATGCCGGGCAGGGTCTTGATGAAGATTTTGGCCAGCGCCAGCATCGCACCGGTGTTGCCAGCCGATACCACGCCCGAGGCTTCACCCGCCGCCACCGCGTCGATGGCCACGCGCATGGAAGCGCCGCGCATCCGCAGCGCCTGCGTGGGCTTCAGATCGCCGGCAATGGTATCCGGCGCGTGGCGAATGGTGCAGGACGCGACGGCCCGCTTGTGGCGTGCCACAAGCGGGGCCAGACGCGCTTCGTCACCCACCAGCAGGAATTTCGCGCTGGGATGCCGTTCGGCAGCAATGGCCACTCCGGCCACAACCATGTCCGGCGCATTGTCGCCGCCCATGGCATCCACGGCCAGCGTGAATGTCTCGGTCACGGCGCGGGGTGCTACCGAACGTGCCGGATCAGGCGCGGACGGAGGCCTTCAGCGCCTTGCCAACGGCGACCACTTCGCGGCCGTCGTAATGGCCACAATGGCTGCACACATGGTGCGGGCGCTTCAGTTCACCGCAGTTCTTGCACTCGGCATGGGCTTCGGCCGTCAGCGCCTCGTGGCTGCGGCGCATGCCACGCCGTGACGGCGAGGTCTTTCTCTTGGGTACGGCCATAACTCGAACTCCGGTCTCGATGACGCCAATCTGGTGGACCGGTGCAGGGAAGGCGGCAAAGCCACCCGCCCGGCTGTGGAGGTCACAGTCTGGCAATAACGTGAGGGGGGGCGTCTAGCAGAGGGAATCAGGCACCGCAAGCATTCCCCTGCATAGCCGGCCCCTGCACATCCGGGCAGCATGGGTCCGGGCAGCATGGCGCAGGCCCGCGATGCTCAGACATCCTTCGCCCTGCGCGCCAGCGCCGCAAACGGTGAGGCGCTTTCATCCGGCGGGTCGAACTCTGGCAGCACCGCGCCCGGTTTTTGCGGATACGGGTCCAGCGTCAGCGCCAGTTGTTCGCTGGCGGCTTCGCCCAGATCGATCACCACGCCGCCATACGGCACCTCATCCACCGACTCGGGGTCCTCATCGTCGATCTCGGTGCCCGCAGGCACGAAGACGACCTGAAAATCCTCCACCGACTCGGTGTTGAACGGCTCCAGTGTCAGCACGCAGTCGCGCACCAACCGTGCGGAGATGTGCCCGCTGGCTTCGACCCGCCCGGCCGTGCCCGGCCGCAATCGCCAGCGGCAGGACAGCGCCAGCAGGGCCGGAATGCCAAGCCGCAGCGCCAGACGCTCGCGCTCGGCTTGCGTGGCGGTCACGGTTTCCTCATGGCCGCCCGCGCGAATCCGCTCGATCGGCAGCGGGCGGGAGAATTCGGGTTCGATCATCACAGGCCCGCCGTGGCCGCAGGCAGAAACGCCACCCGCCCGGCGGCAAGGCCGTCCAAGGCTTGTCCGGCCAGATAGGTGTCCTGCGCCAGCGCAATTCCGGCCAGCCGTTCCGCACTGCCCGCGGGGGCCGTGCCGCGCCAGACATTGCGGGTCAGCGCCGCTGCCAGCGCGGCCGGATCGGCTGCCGCAACGGCCAATTCATAGGCGTCTGCGCGGCCGTGGAACGCCTCCCACATCTTCTTCACCTTCTTGGCGATGCTCATGTCGCCCACGCCCATCTCCCGCAGGTTGATGTCCATGTCGCTGAACATGGCATCAAACACCGCCTGCCCCAGTTCCGGGCCTTGCGGCTTGTGGCGGCCCAGCGCGCGGATCAGCAGGAACACGTGCAGGCACACCAGATCGAAGCGCCCGTCGATGGTGTCGGCGACTCCGAGTTCGACGTAAAAATACGGCTCGCGCGCCGCCGCCACCGAGGCGCCGTACAACTCGTAGCCAGCGCGCTCATGGCGGTTGCCCCGCAAAAACTTCAACACTCCACTTGCTCCTTTGCAACCGGCGGCCGTTTGAGTTGACATGGCCGCCGAGCCATGACACCCGACACGTAGCGCTGCCGCCGCTCGGGTCAATTGGGTCCGGCTGCGGCTTGTGCCGATGAGGCCCGCTCGTGCCAACACGTTTGTACCGTTTCCGCTCTCTGGCCGCACTCGTGCTGCTGGCCGGGTGCCAGATGCCGGATTTCCTGTCCTACCCCCCGCAAGTGCGCGGCAACAAGGTGGACGCGGACGATCTGTCGCAACTTGTAGCAGGAACATCCACACGCCAGGACGTCGAAGCTCTGCTGGGCTCGCCCACGGCCAAGGGCGCGTTCGACGAAAACACCTGGATCTACGCCGAGCAGATCACCCGCCCGGTCATTGGCGGCTATCAGGGCGTGGACGCCCAGCGCGTGATCGTGATGACATTCGACGCCAAGGGCGTGCTGACGGCGCTGTCCAAGCGCAACCTTGCGGACGCGTCGAAGGTTGATGTGGTGACCCGCACCACGCCGTCGCCGGGCACCGAGGCGTCGTTCGTGCAGCAATTGCTGGGCAATGTCGGGCGCTTCAACACCACTTCGCCGTCCAGCAGCGCTGGCAGCAGCGGGTCGAACAGCGCGTTCTAGGCGTGCGGCGGGGCTAGAAATGGCTCCAGCCGCCGGCCCCCAGCGCGAGCAGCGCACCGGCAGGGCCGCGCACCACAACTTCAGGCGGCCCGGCCATGAAGCGGCCAATCTGCGTCACCGCCACCCGCGCGGCGGCGGCAGCTTCGCGCAGGGCAGGAGCCGCCGCATCGGGCACGGCCATCGCCAGTTCATAATCATCCCCGCCGGTCAGGCACAGCGGCAGCCATGCCGCCCCGGCGGCGCGTGCCGCAGCCGAGCGCGGCACAGCCTCGGCCCAGATTTCGGCCGCACATCCCGAAGCCCGGCACAGATGCCCGGTGTCCTGCACCAACCCGTCCGACACATCCAGCGCTGCCGCCACCACGCCGTGCTGCGCCACGCCAAGGCGCGGGCGGGGCAGGCGGTAGCGGCCCGCAAGATAGCCGGTGGGGTCCGGCAGGCGGCCCTGCGCGGCGCGCAGACCCAGCGCGCCGTCACCGATCGTGCCTGTAACCCACAGCCCGTCGCCGGGCCGCGCGCCGTTGCGGCGGATGGCGGCGCCCGGTGCGGCCGTGCCCAGCACCGTCAGCGACAGGCTGACCGGGCCGGGCGTTGACGTGGTGTCGCCGCCCAGTAGCGTGATAGCGAACTGCGCCTGATCCACCGCCAGCCCGGCGGCAAATCCGGCAAACCACGCGTCCGGCGTGCCATGCCGGGCGGAGACGGTCATCAGATAGCCCAAAGGCTGCGCGCCCATCGCCGCCAGATCGGACAGGTTGGTGCGCAACAGCTTGCGGGCCACAAGGCCGGGCGGGTCTGCGGGCAGGAAATGCACGCCCTCCACCATCGCATCGGCGGACAGCACCAGTTCACGCCCCGGCGGCGGGGCCAGCACGGCGGCATCGTCGGTCAGCGACAGCGAACCCGGACCGGCCAGCGGGCGGAAATAGCGTGCGATCAGGTCGAATTCGCCAGCCGCCACGGTGCAGCGCGGCTCAGGCGGGGGCGGCGGGGAAGTCGGCGGGCTTCAACTGATGCGCCAGCCGGTCCAGAACGCCATTGGCCATGCCGGGTTCCTCGCCGTCGAAGAAGCCGTGCGACACGTCCAGATACTCGTTGATCACCACGCGGGCGGGCGGCCCGTCGGCCATCAGCAACTCGGCGATGCCCGCGCGCATGATGGCGCGGAGTACCGGGTCCAGCCGCAGCAGCGGCCAGTCTTCCGGCAGGCTTTCGCTGACCAGGCGGTCGATTTCCTCCTGCTTGCGCGCGGCGGTGCGCACGATGCGGGCAAAGAGCGGGGCGTTGGCCTCCGGCGCGCGCCCGTCATCAAAGCCGCCGCTGCCGGGCAGTTCGCCCAGCCGGTGGCGGACGAATTCGTCAATCACCGTCTCGGGGTTGGTCTGCGCCTGTTCGCTTTGAAACAGCGCCTGCACGGCGGCCACGCGCGCCGCTGTGCGCGGGCGG
>CAIPHQ010000367.1 GCA_903864895.1 uncultured Rhodospirillales bacterium | reverse complement strand
GCGCCGGGGCGGCCTTCGGCATTGATTCAATCCAGCCCCAGTTCAGAAATTATTTCCAGATTTACCGCCCGGGCGCCATGGGCAGGGGGGGCTGCCCGGCAATTCACGACAAATTGCAGCAAACGGGGCGGATGGCTGGCACTTGTAGGACGGCAAGCGCCGCTCAAAACCCGCTGCGCTGCAAGTCGATGATCCGCACCACCATGCTGCGCTGCGGCGCGCCCGGCAGATCCTCGAAGCCGAAGCGCCGGTAGAAGGCACGCACCCCGTCATCCAGCGGATGGGTCAGCACGCCAAAGCATCCCACGTCGCGTGACAGGCGGACCGCCGTGGTCAGCGCGAACCACAGCAGCGTGCGGGCGCAGCCCTGCCCTTGAAACCGCACATCGGTGGCAAGCTGTCCGAGCAGGATGGCGGGCACCGGATCGGGCTGGTTGCGCTGAGCGGATTTGGGCAGAAATTCGCGCTGAATTTGCGCCGCACTCAGCGCGGCATATCCGGCGACCGCCCCCGTCGCCGCCTCGCAGATGACGCTGGTGCGCGATGCGCCGCTTTGCTGGTTGCGCCATGCGTGGCGGCGGAACCACTGGTTCAGCGCCTCTCGCCCGCAGTCGAAATCGTCCCGGTTATCGGTCGCGGCCAGCGGGCGCGGCGGGGTCAGTCCTGCCATACCGGCGCACTGGCCGCCAGTTTTGCCAGTTCGGGCACAAATTTGGCGGGGGCCTGCGCCCAGGCCTCAAACCGCTCCCACGCGGCCACCGGAATCGTCACCTGGCTTTGGCCAAGCAACTCCATCTCGGCGGCTTCCAGCGCCTTGCGGCGCATGAAGTCGCTCAGATTGGTGCGCGCCTGCGCGGCGGCGGCTTCCAGCAGGTCGCGCTCACCCAGTGTCACGCGCACGCTGACCGGGGGATTGGCGATGGGCATCAATACGGCTCCTGCAAACCGTATGACATTGTCATACGCAATCTGGAATGTCAATTCCCGGCCGTATTGGACGCCCGCCCGCTACGCCTCCTGCCGGAACGGCGATGCCTCGGCCAGTTCCGCCATCTCGCGCAGGCGCGCCGGGCGTTCCTGTTCCAGAAAATCCGCCACCGCCCGGCGCAGGCCGGTATGAGCGATCCAGTGCGCGGAGTAGGTGGGCACCGGCAGGTAGCCGCGCTGAATCTTGTGCTCGCCCTGCGCGCCCGCTTCCACCCGCGCCAGACCGTGTTCGATGGCGAAGTCGATGGCGCGGTAGTAGCACAGCTCAAAATGCAGGAACGGCCAGTCGCCCTTGCAGCCCCAGTTGCGGCCGTACAGCGTGTCCGCCCCCATCAGGTTCAAGGCGCCCGCCACCGGCGTGCCGTTGTGCCGCGCCAGCATCAGCACCACCGCATCGCCCAGCCGATCGCCCAGCAACGGGAAGAACTTCTCGGTCAGATAGGCGCTGCCCCATTTGCGGTCCACGGTCGAGGTGTAGAAGTCGTAGAACGCCTTCCAGTCACGCCTGGTGATATCGCCGCCGCGAATGGCCACATATTCCAACCCGGCTGCATTGGCATCCCGCCGCTCCCGCTTCAGCACCTTGCGCTTGCGCGACGACATCGCGCCGAGGAAATCATCGAACGTGGAATACCCGGCGTTGGACCAGTGGAACTGCACGCCGATGCGTTGCAGCCACCCGGCTTCGCCCAAGGCGTCATACTCGGCCTCGGTGCAGAACGTGGCGTGGACCGAGGACGTGCCGAGCTCGCCGCACGCCTTCACCAGGGCACCTGCCAGTGCGGCGGGCGGAATGCCGGTGCCGGGGCGGATCAGCAAACGCGGGCCGGGCACCGGGCTGAACGGCACCGCCACCTGCAATTTCGGGTAGTAATTGCCGCCCGCGCGTTCCAGCGCGTGTGCCCAACCATGGTCGAACACGTATTCGCCGTAGCTGTGGCCTTTGGCGTACATCGGCGCTGCGGCCACCACCTGCCCGCGCGCATCGCGCAGCACCGCATGCTGCGGCAGCCACCCGGTGCGGGCGTTGGCGCTGCCGCTGTCTTCCACGGCCGACAGGAACGCGTGCGAGACGAACGGATTGTCCGCCCCGGCGCACGCATCCCAATCGGCGGCGGAGATCTCCGCGATGTGTTTGTGCAGCGTCAGTGTGGGTACGGCGGAACCATCCGGCATGCTGATCTAGCTGGCGTCCACGATTTCAAGCCGGCGCTCCACCCGCGCCATGCGGTCCGTCAGGCGATCCATCTGGTGCTGCAAATGCGCGCGCGCCTCCGCGTCAATGGCGGCGTCACGCCGCAGCGCGGCAACGCCGTGTTCGATATTGCTCAGCCGGTTCTTGATGTCGCCAAACTCACGCGTCTGCGCGGCCAGCATGTCCAGCACGCGCTGCATCATCGTCTGCAACAGATCAAGACTGACCTCGGCCATCACACAGCCCCTTCAGCCGCCGCCCACCGTTGCTAAAATAGGCGCGGGCCGGGCTCACGCAATACGGAACAGCCCCTCAACCTCCACCGCCGCGTCGAGCGGCAACGAAGCCACGCCGATCGTGGTGCGGGAATGCCGCCCGGCGTCGCCGAACACGTCCACGCTCAGGTTGCTCGCCCCGTTCATCGGCACCGCGTGCTGCGTGTAGCCCGGCACGGCGGCGATGAAGCCGCCG
>CAIPHQ010000366.1 GCA_903864895.1 uncultured Rhodospirillales bacterium | reverse complement strand
CATAGGGCTCGCGCGTGACCAGAGCCACGCTGCCCGGCGGTACCTGTGCGGCCATGTCCGGATGAACAATCACCGCCCCCGCGCCGGTTTGCCGCAGCGCAGGCCCATAGCGCCGGTTGTCCAGAAAACTCACATGCCACGCCGCGGCGACCTGCAACGGCGCAACACCGGTAAATACCCCGCCAGCCCCTTCGGGCACCGGGGCACCAACCGCAGCGGCCACATCGGCCAGACTGAATGGCCCGGCCCGTTCGAAGAACCTTGCATCGCCGCAGACCTGCTCTGCCACGCCGCCTGCTCCCTGTTCCCGGCCTGATACGCCCGCGACCTGCCGCCGCCCGCGCTATTTGGCGGGCGCGGCAGGAACTGCGGCTGCCGGTGTTGCAGCAGCCGGTGCCGCAGCAGCCGGTGCTGCACCTGCGGCAGCAGCTGCCGCTGCGGCCGGTGCAGCCGCCGCCTGCGCGCGCACATCGGCCGGCAGGCTGTTGGGCGAGACGCCATCCGGCGGGATCAGCACGGTCGGCAGAATCTTGTTCAACTGCTCCGCCACCTGCTCAGTGATGTCGAACTGGTTGACGTTCAGCGCCACTTGCGAGCGGTGCAACACAAGATTCATGCCACGCGCGTCCGCCACTTGCCGGATCACCGCAATCAGCGTGCGCTCGATCTGCGCCAGCGCGTATTGCGCCGCCTCCTGAATGATGCGGTTGCGGTCGCGGAACTGGCGCTGCGCATTGGTGATGCGGTCCTGCAATTCCTTCTCACGCGCGCGCAACTGGTCCGGGGAGAGCTTGCCGCGCTCGTTGGCCAGCGCCTGCTGCATCTCGCGCCACGCGGCCTGCTCCTTCTGCGCGTCCTCGTTCAGCTTGGCGCGGCGCTCGCCGATGATTTTCTCTACCTGCAGGCCCGCCGCCGAAGTGCGCATCACTTCAGGCACGCCCATCACCCCTATCACCGGAACCGGCGGCGCCTCGCCTTTCGGCAGGGGCGGCAAATCGGGCGGCGGCGGCATCTGGATATTCATCACCGGGCCCTGCTCCTGGCCCTCGCCGCCGCCACCGGCCAACCCGCCTGCCTGCGGCTGACCGGCCGGGGCGATCTGGACGGGCGCGGACGTGGCCGGGCGCTGCTGCGGCTTCTGTGCCGGGCGCGGTGCGGTGCCACCGGTCTGCGGCTTGGCCTGACCGGGGATGAAGTAGTCCTGCGTGTCGGCGGCGGCGGCAGGATACGCCGCAGTGGCCAGCAACAACACCGCAAGCGCGGCAATCGAACGATGCATCGTGTTTAGAACCTTGTCCCGAAGCCGAAGCGGAAGATCTGGGTCTGGTCGTAGGGCTTTTTGATGACGGGGTCGGCCACGTCGATGTTGATCAGACCCAGTGGCGTCTTCCACGACACCCCCACGCCGGTGCTTAGCCGCGGCGCCGGATTGTCATAGATGGAGCCAAACTGGTTGCCTTGCCCGCTCATCGACAGCGATCCGGTATCCACAAAGAAGCGCCCTGTCAAACCGAGATCGGCCGAGATCGGCAACGGAAACCGCAACTCGGTGGACTGGTTCCAGATGAACCGGCCGCCGAGGCTGTCGCCGCCATTGACCGCGTGCGGGCCAACACCGCCTTCCAGAAAGCCACGGAAGTTTTCGCCGCCGAGGAAGAAATTGTCGATGATCTTTTCCTGATAGCCCAGATTGAACAGATACCCGATGCCGCCCGACACCGCGACCGTCCATTCGCTGTTGCCCGTCCAGGCATCTAGCGGCACGTAATAGGTTCCATCCACCTTGGTACGGACAAAATGTTCCGTGCCGCCAAGTCCGGCGAAATCTGCACCAAACCGCGTAACCCAACCAGTATGCGGGTCCAGGATACTGTCGCGGTAATCGATGCTGAAGGTCTGGCCGATTTCAGACACCACCGACTGTCCGGCCAGGTTTTGAATGTACAAGCTGGCGCCACTGGCAATGCTGTACACATCGCGCTGGATCAGCGAGTATGACCAGACCTGCCGCAGATGTTCGTTGAAGTCATAGCCGGCGCGTATGGTGAAGCCGTTGCGCCGCTCACTATACTGCGAAATCTGCTGGTTGTTGTTGTCCGTGTGGAAAATATCGAACGCCGTCACCAGATTGCGGTCCAGGAATGCCGGGTCGGAGACGGAAATGTCGAATGACGTTTCCTTCTGCGCCACCAGCGCATTGAAACCACCGTCAATGCCGGTGCCAACCAGATTGTGCTCGTGCAGGCCAAGGTTCACCAACGGTCCGACGTCACTGGAATAGCCGCCGCCGATGGTCAACTCGCCGGTCGAGCGTTCCTGCACGTTGGCGTTCACCACGGCGCGGTCCGGTGCGGATCCCTGGACCGGATTCACTGTGACCGTGTTGAAGAAGTTCAAATCCTGCAGGCGTTGGCGCGAACGGCGCAGCAGCGCCGCATTGAACGCATCGCCCTCCGCCACCCGGAATTCGCGGCGGATCACGTTGTCGCGGGTGCGGGTATTGCCGGTGATGTCGATGCGCTCGATGTGCACGTGCGGCCCGTCGGCGACTTCGAAGATCAGATCAATGGTGTGAGTCTTGCGGTCGCGCTTGACCTGCGGCTTGACTTCCACAAACGCGAAGCCGCGATTGCGCACCTCATCGGTCAGCGCCTGCACGTTGCGCTCCACAGCGTCGCCATCATACCAGTTGCCGCTGATCAGATCGATCAACGGCTTCAGCGCCGAGGCTTGCAGATGCTTCAGCGTCGAAACCACCTCAATCTTGCCGAACTTGTACCGCTCGCCCTCATTGATCGTGAAGGTCAGGAAGAATGCCGTACGGTCCGGCACAAGCTCCGCCGTGGCGTTGGTGACATCCATGTCGGCATAGCCGTTCTTCAAGTAGAAGCGGCGCAGCAATTCCTTGTCGAAGTTCACCCGCTCGGGGTCATACGTGTCGCTGGTGGACAGGAAGCGCCACCACGCCTCCTCGCGGCTGCCGACGACTTCCTTCAGCCGGTATTCGCTGAAGGCATGGTTGCCCACCATGGCAATGCGGCTAATCGAGGTTGAGTCGCCCTCATGAATTTCAAACACCACGTCAACGCGGTTCTGATCGAGCTTGATGATCTTCGGCTCAACCGTGGCGGCGAAGCGGCTGTGCTTGGCATACATGTCCAGAATATGCTGCCGGTCGGACTGCGCCAGCTTGGGCGTGAACACCGAGCGCGCGCGCAGCTGCAGCTCCGGAAACAGCACTTCGTCGGCCAGCTTCTTGTTGCCTTCAAAGGCAATGCGGTTGACCACCGGGTTTTCCGTCACCCGCACCACCAGCGTGCCGCCTTCGCGCCGCAGATCAACGTCGCTGAACAGGCCAGTGGCGAACAGTGCCTTCAGGCTGCGGTCCAGCCGGTCCGGGTCGAACGGGTCGCCGGGCTGCACCAGTATGTAGGACCGGATGGTGGCTTCCTCGATGCGCTGGTTGCCCTGCACCTGGACCACGGCAATGGTCCCGCCGGCCAAGGCGCGGATAGAAGCCGAGGGCGGGCTTTCCGCGTCCTGTGCCGGAACCGCCTGGGGCAGCAGCGCGCAGACGGAAAGGGTCGCGGCGAGCAGCGCGGCACGGGTGCGAGACAACAGCAATACTCCCAGCGTCTAGGCCGCGCGGACCACGAATCGGAATTCGCAGCCGGCGGCGGACGGCGCGGACAATAGCCGCGACCACCCCGCCGCGCTACCCAGGGCATCGCGCCCCGGCATCTGCCAGATCAGCCGATCAACCCCTGCACCCAGCGCACCAGCCCCAGATGCGTCAGGTCGTTCCAGGTGGCAAAGACAAACAGCGCGGCCAGCAGCGCCAACCCGGCGCGGAAGCCATATTCCACTGCCCGTTGCGGCAAGGGGCGGCCGCGCAGCGCCTCGAAAAAGTAGAACACCAGATGCCCGCCATCCAGCACCGGGATGGGGAACAGGTTGATCAGGCCCAGATTGACCGACAGCACCGCGATGAAATCCACCAGCGACGCAATGCCCTGTTCGGCGGCCTGCCCGGACAGCTTGGCGATGCCCAGCGGCCCGCCCAGTGCATCCGCGCCGGTCTGCCCGGTGATGATCTGCCACAGCCCGGCAAGGGTTTGCGTCAGCACGTTCCATGTGTGCTCCGCGCCGCGCAGGATGGCCTGCGGCACCGGCAGGCGGGTGTATTCGGCGGCATGGGCGGTCACGCCGAGACTGCCGATGCTCCTGCCGCCCGCCACACGGGTGTCGGTGGTCAGCGCAATCGTCTGCTCGGCCCCGTCACGGCGGATTTGCAGGGTCAGCGCCTGCGCCGGATGGGCGGCGACAATGCGCTGCAGATCCTCGAACCGCTCCACCGCCTCACCGTCGATGGACAGCACCCGGTCGCCTGTCTGCAGCCCGCCATGCGCGGCGGCGCTGTCGGCCTTCACCTGCCCGATTTCGGGCAAAATGCGCGGCTCGCCTGCGGTGGCGAACAGCACCGAAAACAGCACGGCGGCCAATATGAAATTTGCGACAGGTCCGGCGGCGACCACGATGGCGCGCGAGAGGACCGATTTTTCATGGAACGTCCGCCCCGGCAGCCACGCTGCCCGCACTTCCGGCGAGACGTCTTCCGGCTGCTCCTGCCCATGCAGTTTCACGTAGCCGCCCAGCGGAATCCAGCCCAGCTTCCACTGCGTGCCGTGCTTGTCGCGCCAGGAGCCCAGCGCCCGGCCAAAGCCGATGGAGAACGCCTCCACATGCACCCCGCGCCAGCGGGCGGCGAGGTAGTGGCCAAGCTCGTGGAAAAACACCAGCACGCCCAGGACGATCAGGAACGGGATCGCGACGTTCAGCGGCTTTGGCAGGGCATCGAACACGGTAGCGAACTCCTGAACTCAGGCGGCCGGACGGCTGGAATCGGCGCAGCGCCGCGCCGCCGCGTCACGCGCGCGGGCATCCAGCGCATTCACCGCTTCCAGCGTATCAGCGGGCTGCCCGCCAATTTCCAGCATCACATGGTCCACGATGGCGGCAATGTCGAGGAAGCCGATGTGTTTTTGCAAATAGGCCGCAACCGCCACCTCATTGGCGGCATTCAGGATGCAGGGCGCGCCACCGCCCGCCTCCAGCGCCGCCCGCGCCAGCCTCAGCGCGGGGAAACGGACATCGTCGGGTTCGGCGAAGTCCAGCCGGGCAATGGCGGCCAGATCGAGCCGCGGCGCGTGGGTGGCCAGCCGCCCCGGCCAGGCCAGCGTATGGGCAATCGGCACCCGCATGTCCGGGCTGCCCAACTGCGCCAGCACACTGCCATCGCTGTAATGCACCATGCCGTGAATCACCGACTGCGGATGCACCAGCACCTTGATGCGGGCACTGTCCAGACCGAACAGCCGCGCCGCCTCAATCACCTCCAGCCCCTTGTTCATCATGGTGGCGCTGTCGATGGAGATTTTCGCCCCCATCGACCACACCGGATGCCGCAGGGCGGCTTCCGGCGGGGCGGCGCGCATCTGCTCCAGCGTCGCGGTGCGGAACGGCCCGCCCGAGGCAGTCAGCGTAATGTGGTCCACCCGGTCACGGTTGCCGTCGGCCATCGCCTGAAAGATGGCATTGTGCTCGGAATCCACCGGCAGCAGCGTGGCCCCGTATTCGGCCACCGCGCGCAGCATCACATCGCCGGCGCAGACCAGAGCTTCCTTGTTGGCCAGCGCCACGGATACGCCACGGCGGATCGCGGCCAGCGTGGCCGGCAATCCGGCGGCCCCGCCGATGGCGGCCATGGTCCAGTCCGCTGGCATCGCCGCCGCGTCGATCACCGCTTGCGGCCCGCACGCGGTTGCAATCCCGCTGCCCGCCAGCGCCGCCACCAGCGCCGGATAGGCCGCCGGGTCGGCTACCACGGCGCAGCGAGCCCCGAAGCGGCGGGCCTGTTCGGCCAGCAGTGCCGCATTGCGGTTGCCCACCAGCGCCTGCACGGCATACTGGTCCGGCGCCGCCTGCAACAAATCCAGCGTCTGTGTGCCGACGCTGCCGGTGCTGCCCAGCACGGTGACGGTTTTCACTGCCACAGCGCCGCCCCCGTCCCCAGCACCAAAGCCAGCAGCGCCGCCGCCGGGGCGGCCAGCAACAAACCATCCACCCGGTCCAGCACGCCGCCATGGCCGGGGATCAGATGGCTGGAGTCCTTTACCTTGAAGTGGCGCTTCAACCAGCTTTCCAGCAGATCGCCCGCCTGCGAGATCACGGACAGCAACCCGGCCACCGCCAGACTTTGCGAGGTGAGTGTGCCGGCCACCACAACGCCCGCCACAATCGCCACAATCAGACCGCCCGCCGCACCCGACCACGTCTTGCCCGGCGAGATCGCGGGCGCCAGCTTGGCTCCGCCAATCAGCCGCCCGGCGGCATACGCGCCGATGTCGCTGGCCCACACCACCACCAGCAGAAACAGCACATTGGCCCGCCCGGCCTCAGGGTCGGCGCGCAGGAACAGCAGCGACATCAGCGCGGCCCCGGCGTACAGCACCCCCGCCGCCAGATCGAGCCGCCGCGACAACAGCCACACCGCCACCGCCGCCGCGCCAAGTTCCACCGCCGGACGGGTAGCCCCCAGCACCGCGGGCGATATCCCGGCCCATGCCAACCCCAGCACCATGAACGCCATCATCCGCCAGCGCGGCTCGGCGCGGCACAGGCCCACCCATTCGAAGGACAGCGCCACCGCCGTCACCGCAATCAGCGCCTGCCATGCCCAGTTGCCGAACCACCAGCACGCCAGCGCCAGCGGCAGCATCACGGCCGCCGACGCGACGCGCAGGCCCAGATCGGCCCAGCGCGAGGGGTTTTTCCCCGAAGGCGGCGGCTCAGCCAGGACGCGCCCCAAACCGGCGCTCACGCCGCGAATACTCCGCCAGGGCGGCGGCAAAATGCACCGGGCCGAAATCCGGCCACAACACTTCCAGAAACACCAGTTCGGCGTAGGCCCCCTGCCACAGCAGGAAGTTCGACAGCCGCTGCTCACCGCTGGTACGCACGATCAGGTCCGGGTCTGGCGAGCCAGCCGTGGCCAGCAAAGCGCTGAACGAATCTTCGGTCAGCGTCGCCGGGTCCAGCGTGCCCGCCACGGCCGCCAGCGCCACCCGCCGCGCAGCCTCGACAATTTCAGCCCGCGCGCCATAGGACAGCGCAATCACCAGATTGAGGCGTGTATTGGCCGCCGTCAGCCGTTCGGCCCGCGCCATTTCAGTCTGAATATCGCCGTCGAACCGCCCCCGGTCGCCAATGAAGTGCATCCGCACCCCCTGCTTGGACAATTCGGCGACTTCGCTGCGCAGGTAGTGCCGCAGCAATCCGGTCAGATCGACAATCTCCGACGGCGGGCGGCGCCAGTTCTCACTGCTGAAGGCATACAGCGTCAGCCATGCCACACGATGCTCGATGGCCGCTTCCACGGTCCGCCGCACTGCCTGTGCGCCGGTGCGGTGCCCGGCAATGCGCGGCAGTCCGCGCGCGGCGGCCCAGCGGCCGTTGCCGTCCATGATGATGGCGACATGCGCAGGTACGGCGCCGCTGCCGCCGGGCACCGTCTCCGCCAGATCCCGCGCCGCTCCCTGCCCTGTTGCCACCACCTGTCCGACCGCTGCTTCCAACCTCAAACCTGCTTGATCTCGCGATCCTTGTCAGCAAGCGCGTCGTCGATTCGCTTCACATAGGAGTCGGTGAGCTTCTGCACCTCCTCCGTGAAGCGCGCGCTGTCGTCCTGACCGATGATGCTTTTCTTCTCCATCGCCTTGATCTGCTCCATGCCATCGCGCCGCACGCCGCGCACCGCGACCTTGGACGCCTCGGCATAGCGGTGCGCCGCCTTGGACAGTTCGGTGCGGCGCTCTCCGGTCAATTGCGGCAGCGGCACGCGCACCAACTGCCCGTCGCCGCTGGGGTTCAGCCCCAGCCCGCAATCGCGAATCGCCGTCACCACCGCGTTGACGAGGGTGCGGTCCCAGACCTGCACCGTCAGCATCCGCGCTTCCGGCACAGCGATGGTGCCCACCTGCGTCAGCGGCACTTCACCGCCATAGGCTTCCACCCGCACCGGCTCCAGCAGCGCCGGGCTGGCGCGGCCCGAGCGCAAGCCGCTGAAGTCGCGCTTCAGCGTTTCCAGCGCGCCATCCATGCGGCGCGTCAGATCCTGTTTGAGGCTGTTGAATTCAGCTGCCATGGCGAACCCCCGGCTCCATGCACGTACGGTTTGGGTCGGCGGCTGCCCGGTGCGGTCTGCACAAGGCGGCCGCAAACGGTTTCAGTCGGCTTCGATGATCGTGGTGAACAGCCCCTCGCCGCGCATCACCTGAGCGAACGCGCCGGTGGCGTGCACGTTGAAGATCACGATCGGCAGGCCGTTCTCACGCGCAAGGCTGATGGCCGAGGCATCCATCACGGCCAGATCGCGTGACAGCACTTCCAGATAGGTCAGCCGGTCGAACCGTGTGGCATCGGCCACCTTGCGCGGGTCGGCGGAATACACGCCATCGACCTGCGTGCCTTTCAGCAGCATGTCGCAATTCATCTCGGCCGCCCGCAGGGCAGCCGCCGTATCGGTGGTAAAGAACGGGTTGCCGGTGCCGGCGGCGAAAATCACCACGCGGCCCTTCTCCATGTGCCGCTCGGCCCGCCTGCGGATATACGGCTCGCAGACCGAGGCCATCGGAATGGCCGACTGCACCCGCGTCGGCACGCCGCGCTTCTCCAGCGCGTTCTGCATCGCCAGCGCGTTCATCACGGTCGCCAGCATGCCGATATAATCGGCCTGCGCACGGTCCATGCCGCCCGCCGCCGCGCGTACGCCGCGGAAAATATTGCCGCCGCCGATCACCACCGAGACCTGCACGCCCATCGCCACCACATCGCGGATGTCGGTGGCGATGCGGTTGACCACATCGGTGTCCAGACCGTAGTCGCGCTTGCCCATCAGCGCCTCACCGGACAGCTTCAGCAGGACACGCTTGGCTGCTTTTGGGCTGTACGCTGGCTGGCTCATCGGACCCGGCGTTTCATGTGACGATACGTGGACGGCACCGTAGAGAGGCCGCCCGCGCCCGGCAAGGGAACACCCCGCGCGTCCGGACATGCCGGACGCGCGGGGTTATCGTTTGGCTCAGGCGGTCACGCCGGCGGCAGCGGCCACTTCGGCCGCGAAGTCGCCGGTCTGCTTCTCGATGCCTTCGCCGAGGTGGTAGCGGGCAAAGCCGGTCAGCGACGCGCCAGCCTTCTTCACCACCGCGCGCACCCGGCTTTCGCCGTCATGCACCCACACCTGCTCCAGCAGCACCACTTCCTCGTAGTACTTGCGGATGCGGCCTTCGACCATCTTTTCAATGATGGCTTCCGGCTTGCCAGAGGCGCGGGCCTGCTCGGTCAGCACCGCCTTTTCCCGCTCCAGCGCCGCCGGATCGACCGCGTCGACATCCAGCGCGTCGGGGCGGGTGGCTGCCACATGCATGCCGATCTGACGGCCGAGCGTTTCCAGCACCGACGTTTCCGACGGGCCAGCCACGGCCGCCAGCACGCCGATCTTGCCCAGACCGGGCTTGACCGCCGAGTGCATGTAGGCCGCCACGGCGCCCTGCTGCACATGCAGCACCACGGCGCGGCGGATGTTCATGTTCTCGCCGATGGTGGCGACCATGTGGGTCAGTTCCTCGGCGACCGTGCGGCCGGTGCCGGGGAATGCGGCTGCCTTGATGGCATCCAGATTGTCGCCGACATCCAGCGCAATGCGCGCCACCGCCTCAACGAAGCCCTGGAAGGTCTCGTTGCGGGCGACAAAGTCGGTCTCGGCGTTGACTTCGACCATCGACGCGCGGTTCGGCGCGGTGGCGACACCCACCAGACCTTCGGCGGCCACGCGGCCAGACTTCTTGGCGGCAGCCGAGAGGCCCTTCTTGCGCAGCCAGTCGATGGCGGCTTCCATGTCGCCGCCCGCCTCGTTCAGCGCCTTCTTGCAGTCCATCATGCCGGCGCCGGTCCGCTCGCGCAGATCCTTCACCATCCCGGCGGTCACTTCAGCCATAGCGGCTCTCCTTCTCAGGTCTCGTATCAGGCCTCAGGCGGCGGGCGCTTCGGCAGCGTCCAGCGCCGGGTCAACCGGCAATTCCTCGGCTTCGCCGATGTCACGCCCGCTGGCCTGCATTTCGGCGCTGATGCCGTCCAGAACGGCGCCAGCGATCAGGTCGCAGTACAGCGTGATGGCGCGAATCGCGTCATCGTTGCCCGGAATCGGGAAGGTCACGCCCTGCGGGTCGGAATTGCTGTCCAGAATCGCCACCACCGGGATGCCCAGCTTGTTGGCTTCTTCGACCGCCAGCTTTTCCTTGTTGGTGTCGATGATGAACAGGATGTCGGGCAGGCCGCCCATTTCCTTGATGCCGCCCAGCGCGCGCTCCAGCTTTTCGCGGTCGCGCGTGATGTCCAGCACTTCTTTCTTGGTCAGGCCCTGCACTTCACCGGCCAGCATCTCGTCGATCTGCCGCAGGCGCTTGATGCTGCCCGTGATGGTTTTCCAGTTGGTCAGCATGCCGCCGAGCCAGCGATGGTTGACGTAGTACTGGCCGCAGCGCTTGGCTGCATCGGCCACATATTCCGCCGCCGCGCGCTTGGTGCCGACGAACAGCACGCGCCCGCCAGCCGCCGTCACGTCACGAACGGCGCGCAGCGCGCGGTCCAGCAACGGCACGGTCTGCTGGAGGTCGATAATGTGCACCTGGTTGCGCACACCAAAGATGTACGGCGCCATGCGCGGGTTCCAGCGGCGGGTATGGTGGCCGAAGTGAACGCCAGCTTCGAGCAGTTGGCGCAGCGTGAAATCGGGCATCGCCATGAGCGTGTCCTCTCCTGATCGTCCGGTTGAACCTCCGCGGGGCCAACGCCTTTCGGCACCGGACCAACCCTTGACTGGGTCGGGAGGCGCCCCGCGTGTGAATTACCGGCTGCACCATGCCGCCGGCGGCGCGCATATGGCTGACATGGGCCAAAAACGCAAGCCATCCGCAGACAGGGCCGCCCCGGACCGCACGCCGGCCTTGCAGCCAGGCGCGGTTCGCTGAACAAGATAGACCGCCGCCCCCAGCCGACAGGCCGCCCGATGTTCAATCCGCTCAAATGGTTCAAGCGCAACAAATACGCGGACCTGCCCGTCAACCTGCTGGAAGGGCGGCTGCGCGGCCAGTTCATGATCAAGGGCGGCCTGGTGAAGGGCTGGGTCAGCACGCAGTTGATGGCACCAAAAGGCAGTGTGGAGGTGCAGTTCGTCCGGCGCGGCAAGGTCGTGGCGCAATGCACGGCCGAGTTGCACAAGGAGCGCAAGCGCTTCGAATTCCAGACCGATGCCGGGCCATGGTACGACGAGGCCGACCTGCTGGATGACGGGCTGATCGTGCGCGCCTTCACCAGGGAGGGGGCCAGCGGAACACTGAGCCCGCATGGCCAGACCCAGCTCAGCGCGATCCGCGCGCATCTGACCGGCAACATGGAAACGGCCATCGACCTGACATTCGGGCGCAACGGCAATGTCCAGCCGTTTCTGGGCGCAGGCTGGGCGCAGCCGGAGCCGATGGCGCACTGGACCAGCGGCAAGGAAAGCGTGATAACGCTGGACCGGCCGGAAGCCCCTGGCACTTATACCCTGCGTGTCACGGCGGGCGGCTTCGTCAATCCGCCGGACCTGCCCCGGCAGGAAGCCGAGGTGCTGGTGAACGGTGCCTATGTCTCCAATTTCGTGCTGGAAATGATGGGTGACCAGCATTTGGAGACCCGCATCGCCGGTGACGTGATGGCGGCTGCGCCGAAAACCACCATCCTGTTCCGCCATCTGCACGCCGCCAGCCCCAGCGACTTCGGCAAGCCGGACAAGCGCCTGCTGGCCATGCGGGTGCGGCGGCTGATGCTG
>CAIPHQ010000365.1 GCA_903864895.1 uncultured Rhodospirillales bacterium | reverse complement strand
TTTCTCGGCCGCCGTGCTGCACCATCTGGCGCATGCCGGGCTGCTGGACGGCAAGCTGAAGGTCCGCCCGCTGGTGCTGCCCGACCGGTTCATCGACCACGACACTTACCCCAAACAGATCGCCGCCGCCGGGCTGGATGCGGCGCATATTGCGGCGGCGGCGCTGGGCGCGCTGGGGCTGCCCGCCTGATGGCGGCGGCCAAGCCGCGCGCCGATCAGTTGCTGGTGGATCTGGGTCTGGCCGAAAGCCGCGCGCGGGCGCAGGCGCTTATTCTGGCCGGAAAAGTCTTCGCAGGCGAACGGCGGGTGGAGAAGGCCGGGCAGGCAGTGCCGCCGGATACCGCGCTGGAAGTGCGCGGGCAGGACCATCCATGGGTGTCGCGCGGCGGGCTGAAGCTGGACCACGCGCTGCGCCATTTCGCCCTTTCGCCCGAAGGCCGCGTATGCCTCGACATCGGTGCCTCCACCGGCGGGTTCACCGATGTGCTGTTGACGCAGGGTGCGGCGCAGGTGTTTGCGGTCGATGTCGGACATGGGCAACTGGCGTGGAAACTGCGCAGCGACCCGCGCGTGGTGGTGCTGGAGCGCACCAATGCGCGGCACCTGACGGCGGAGCAGATTGGCGGTGCCCGCCCGCAGGCGCTGGTGTGCGATGCCAGTTTCATCGGGCTGGCCACCATTCTGCCCGCGCCGCTGGCGCTGCTGGGGCCGGGCAGTTGGGCGGTGGCGCTGATCAAGCCGCAATTCGAGGCCGGGCCGGCGCTGGTGGGCAAGGGCGGCGTGGTGCGCGACCCCGCCGTGCATGTCGCCGTGTGCGCGCGGGTGCAGGACTGGTGGGCGGCGCTGCCGGGGTGGCGGGTGCTGGGGATCGAACCCAGCCCGATCACCGGGCCGGAGGGCAACCGCGAGTTCCTGATCGCGGCGGCGCGGGACTAACCGGCGTGGCGCTGCGGCGCGGTGTCGTGTGCCGCGATGTCGGCCAGCAATGACCACACCAGATCGGGCCGCACCGGCGCGTCCGGGTCGTTCAGCAGGTAATCGAGTTCATCGAGCTTGGCGGTGTATTGGCTGTCGGTTTCGGCGCGGGCCATGGCGGGCTCCTTCGGGCTGCACTGGCGGGAGTGAGCAGCCCGATCATGGCGGCGCTATGGCGCTGGGTGGGCGCTCAGATGGCCACGCGCACGCCGAGTTCCACCACGCGGTCGCTGGGGATGCGGAAGAACTCGGTGGCCGAGACGGCGTTGCGCGCCAGCAGCAGGAACAGCCACATGCGCCACAGCGGCATCTTCGGCGCCAGCGCCCGCACCAGGGTCTCGCGGCCAAGGAAGTAGCTGGCCTGCATCGGCTCGAAATTGACCCCCTGTTCGCGCAGTGCGGCCAGATCACGCGGCAGGTTGGGGCTTTCCATGAAGCCGTAGCGGGTGGTGACGCGATGGATGCCCGGCGCGAGCTCGGCCACCGTGCTGCGCTCGGCGGCGGGCACTTCCGGCACATCCACGTTGGTGACGGTGACGAACAGCACTTTCTCGTGCAGCACCTTGTTGTGCTTGAGATTGTGCAGCAGTGCGGCGGGCACGTAGTCCGGGTTGCCGGTCATGAAGATCGCCATGCCGGGCACGCGCACGGTGCGTGATTGCGGCAGGCGGGCCAGAAACGAGGCCAAAGGCAGGCTGTCCTGCTTCCAGCGGGCCAGCAGCAGCGCACGGCCGCGCTTCCATGAGGTCATCAGCGCAATGAGGGCTGCGCCCATGACCAGCGGTACATAGCCGCCTTCCGGCACTTTCAGCAGGTTGGCGGCGAAGAACAGCGTGTCGATCACGAAAAAGAAGCCGAACACGCCGTAGACTGCGGGCACGCTCCAGTGGAAACGGT
>CAIPHQ010000364.1 GCA_903864895.1 uncultured Rhodospirillales bacterium | reverse complement strand
TCTCGGGCGACCGCACCGTTCGCATCCGCGCCAGCACCTCCACCGATGGCATCGGGCCGTGCGATCTGGTGATCGTGGCGGTGAAAGCCTACGACATCGACGCCGCCGCTGCGTCCGTGCCGCCCTTGCTCGGCCCGCAGACCGTGGTGCAGGCGATCCAGAACGGGCTTGGCTCTGCCGAACGGGTCGCCGCCGTCGTGGGGGCAGACCGGGTGGCGGTGGGCGTGGTGGGCGGGTTCGGGGCGTCCATCAAGGCACCGGGCCACGCGCATCATAACGGCATGGAGATGATACGCTTCGGTGCCTATGCGGGCCTGCCGCGCACGGCACTGCAAGCCTCGGCGGAACCATGGACTTCCGCCGGGTTCAAGGTGGCGCTGTTCGACGACATCGAACGCATGGTCTGGGAAAAGCTGATCATGAATGTCGCGTTCAGCGGCACCTGCTGCCTGACCGGCATGACCATCGGTGAGGTGCTGGCAAGCCCGTTGGCGTGGAGCGTCGCCGAGGCCTGCTCGCGCGAGGCGGTGGCAGTGGCCGCCGCCGCAGGCATCAAGCTGGATGTGGGCGACCCGATCGAGCATGTGCGCAAACTGGGTGGCAAAATTCCCCATGCACGGCCCTCGACCCTGCTGGACCAGATGGCCGGGCGGCGGTGTGAGATTGACGCGATCAATGGCTCGATCCCCCGCGTCGGCGCGCGTTTCGGTGTGGCTGCGCCGGTGAATGCGGCGGTGGTGGCATTGGTGAAGCTGCGCGAGACCGCCTTCACCAACTGAGTTTTCACCTCCGCAACAACGGCTAACCGGCTAATTTGCAATGGATCCCGGCAGATTGCGGTCACGCACTGCCGGCCATCCGAATGATGCGCGAATTGGCATTCTATCGTTAGAATCGACCGTGTCGTTTTATGTCATGGCATGACATCAAATTCGATTGCTTTTATCACATAATCTGTTTACGTTCGCTCATGAGAGAGGGGCAGTGCGCCAGCGACCTGCGATCTCGCTTCCGAGACATTGATCCTGAACGATTAGGGTGACGCAGATGACGCTTCGCAGTGCCGTACTGGCCGCTTCGACCGCCCTGGCGCTCACGCTTGGTTTGGCCGCTACCCCCGCCAAAGCCAGCTTCATCGTCACGGCGGCGGCGATGAATAACTCACAATCCATGAGCCTGCTCACCCCGGTCGCAGGCACCAATGTGCCGGTCGGGCAGATGATCCTGACCACCAGCATCGGCACCATCCATGCATGGTGCATGGATCTGTACCACGACATCGTGATCGGCAGCGGCCAGAACCTGACATATACGCCGGGGTCCATCACCACCAATTTCAATGGCGTCACACTGACCACGTCACAGCGTAACCAAATTGCCGGACTGGTGGTTTATGGCGATGGCCTGCTGGCCAATGCCGCCACCAACACCGTCACCAATTCGGCGGCCACTCAGCTTGCCATCTGGTCGGTGGAAAATCCCGGCTTCACCTACTCCGGCGCGTCGTCTGATGTGATTGCGCAGGCCAATGCAATGATCGCGCTGGCCCCCACCCTGTCTGGCAACGCCGTATCATTGCTGTCGCTCAGCGGCACGCAGGGATTGGTTGCCGAAGTCGGGCCAAATGGCATTCCGGCCAGTGCCATCCCGGAACCGGCGGCGCTGGCGCTGCTGGGCAGCGGTCTGGCAGGGTTCGGACTGCTGCGCCGCCGCCGCACCGCCTGATGGCGTAACACCGCAGCGTCCCGGTTTGGGGCACTGTCATTTCAATTGTGATGACCTATCCTGCCGGGCGCGCACTCGCGCCACTGGAGGACAGGTCATGCGTCTCTTTACCTTGGCTGCAGCACTCGGCGGCTTGCTGGCGGCGTCTGCGCCCGCAATGGCGGGCAATTTCACGCTCAGCAGCCCCGACATCAAGCCCGGCAGCACGCTCAGCAACAAATACGTGTTCAACAGCTTCGGCTGCACCGGGCAGAACACCTCACCCGCGCTGACATGGTCCAATCCGCCCGCCGGCACGAAAAGCTTCGTGGTCACCGTGTATGACCCGGACGCGCCCACCGGCGGTGGCTGGTGGCACTGGGTGCTGTTCAACATCCCGGCCAGCGTGACCAGCCTGCCGGAAGGTGCGGGCGTTGCGGGCAAGGAACCGGCAGGCGCGGTGCAGAGCACCACCGATTTCGGCGGCCCCGGCTTCGGCGGCGCCTGCCCGCCCAAGGGCGACAAGGCGCACCGCTACATCTTCACCGTGTTCGCGCTGAAGACCGACAAGATCGACCTGCCCGCCACCGCCATGCCCGATCTGGTGGGCTACATGACCCACGCCAACATGCTCGGCAAAGCCAGCTTCATCGCCAAATACGGCCGCTGAACCGCCCGTCTATTCCTCGCCGGTATCCAACCCGGCGAGGAACTGATGGATGGCGGTATGATCCGCCGCCTTGCCCAGGCTGATTGAGGCGCGGTCCCACAGGTCCGCCGCCGCGGCCAGACCGGGTGCGGGCAGATCCAGTTGCGCGGCCAGATCGGCGGCCGTGCGGATGTCCTTGGCCATCAGCGCCATCGAAAACCCGGATGCAAAGCTGCCGGACAGCACGAACGGTTTCATCTTCACGTCGGTGGAGTTGTTGCGCCCGGTGGAGGCGTTCAGCACGTCCACCACCACGGACGGGTCGATGCCGAATTTCCCGCCCACGATCACCGCCTCACACGCTGCCGCCAACCCGGCGGCCGAGACGTAGTTGTTCAGCGCCTTCATGGCATGGCCCGAGCCGAGCGCCCCGGTGGCAATCACCGCCTTGCCCATGGCCAGCAGCACCGGCCGCGCCCGCTCGATCAGCGCCGCATCGCCGCCCGCGATGATGGCCAGTTGCCCGGTGATGGCGCGCGGCACCCCGCCCGACACCGGCGCGTCGATCAGCCCGATGCCGCGTGCCGCCAAATCCTCGCCCAGCGCGCGTGTATCCAGCGGGGCCGAGGAACTCATGTCGATCACCAGCGCTCCCGCCGCCAGCGAAGCGGCGGCAGCGCCTGCGCCCAGCAGAGCCTCCCGCACGACGGCACTTGTCGGCAGCATGGTGATCAGTATCTCCGCCCCGCTGGCCGCCTCCGCCGCCGAGGCGCAAGCCACGCCGCCTGCCGCCGCAAACGCGTCCACCGCAGCCGCCGACAGGTCGGCCCCCCGCACGGTGTAGCCCGCCCCGATCAGGCGGCGCGTCATGGGCTGGCCCATCTGGCCGAGCCCGATGAAGCCAATCACCGGCAACGTGTCACGCATGGGTTTACCAGTCTTCCAGCAGGGCGCGGGTTTCGGCCACTGCCACCGCCCACAGCGCCAGCATTTCGGCATCCGGGCGGCGCCACTCACCACCATAGCTGCCGTCTTCCAGCACGCCGCGCACTTCAAACGGCGGCAGCGCGTTCAGCTTGCCCACATCCACCGTGGGTTTGCTGCCACTGTCCGGCGTGGTGGGCAGCCGGTTCCACGGGAAGTTTTCCATCCAGTTGGCATGGGTGGGGTCAGGCGCGGTGGCCTGCGCCTGCGCGCTGGTCTTCGGCGCGGTCCACCACTCATGGCAGCGCACCCGGCAATCCGGATTGTCCATCATCCATTCCTGCGCCAGCGTCCATGCCGCCACGTTGCCGCCGTGGCCATTGACGATCAGAATCCGCCGGAAGCCGCTGCGCTTCAGGCTGTCCAGCACGTCACGCAGCACGGCGCACAGGGTTTCGGTGCGCAGCGTGATGCTGCCGGGGAAGGCCGCGTATTGCGGCGTCACGCCATACGGCATGACCGGAAACACCGGAATGTTCAGCGGCTCGGCCGCTTCCACCGCCAGACGTTCGGACAGAATGGCGTCGGTGGCCAGTGACAGGCCGGAATGCTGCTCGGTGCTGCCGATGGGCAGCACGGCGCGGTCATCATGCCGCGTCCAGTCCTCGACCATCTGCCAGTCCATGTCGGCAATGCGCATGTAGCCTCCCGCAGGCGTGGTTCCACCCCGCACCATCCCACACGGGGCGGGCGCGTCAACCGAGCGCGAGCCGAATCAGCGGATTGCGGTCAGCACCGCATCACAATTGCGGCTGCCAGCCAGCAGGCAGTCTTCCACCGCGGTCTTTTCATGCAGCGTGCGGATCAGGAACAGGCCAACGGCCACCAGCAGCAGGGCAACCGCCAGCCCGGCGAGGCTTGCGGTCTGCCGGTCGGCTTCGTCCTGCTCGCCGTCCTCGGCGAAGATCAGCCGGGCAATGCGGGTCATCGGGGGAACTCCGGCACCGCGCAAGCTAACGCCCGGCGGCGGGCAAAAGGCAAGCAAGGCAGCGTTGCTGCCACCGTATGTCGCCCGGCGCGCGGCGAACCGGCATGGTCGCGCGATGATTCTGCTGCTCCAGGCCCTGCCGATGCTGGCGCTGGTGGGTTTGCTTGTCTCCGGACGGGCGAAGCCGCCGCTGGCCTGCGGCGTGGCAATTCTGGCCACCCTGCCCGCCGCGTGGCTGCATTTGCCGCCGGATGCCACGCTGGGCGGCTTCGCCGTTAACAGCGCGTTGCAAGGGCTGTGGGTGGCCATCGTGCCGGTGGGCGTGATGGCGGGCGGGTTGCTGTTCCATGCCGCCATCAGCAAACCGCCACAGGATGGCGCAGCGCCTGCGGGCGACATGGCCGATCTGGCGTTCAGCGTGACCTTCCTGCTCGGCCCGTTCACCGAGGCGGTGACCGGATTCGGCGTCGGATCCATCTTCGCTATCGGCGCGCTTCGCCGCGCGGGGTTGGGCGGCGCCCCAGTGGCGGCGATGGCGATGCTGGCGCAGATCATGGTGCCGTGGGGCGGGCGGGGGCCGGGCACTGCGGTGGGTGCGGCGCTGGCCGGTGTCTCAACGCAGGACATGGCGCTGCGCAACGCGGTGCAACTGGCCGCCGCGCTGCCGTTCCTGTTGCTGCTGTTCTGGGGATTCTGCGCCGGATGCGGCGTGCGCGTCTCACCGTCGCAACGTATACGGCAGGCGCTGTGGCTGGCGGCGATGGGCGCGATGCTGGGGGGCTGGCACTATCTGGTGCCGTGGGAAGTGTGCGGGTTGCTCACCACCGGGCCGCTGCTGGCCATTCACACGCTGCGCACACATCCGCCGCAGGGCTGGCCCGGCTGGCGGCGGGCGCTGGCGGGGGCATTCCCGTATCTGCTGCTGGCCGCCGTGCTGCTGGGCAGCCGGGCATGGCCCGGCCCGCCTGCGCTGGACCCGCTG
>CAIPHQ010000363.1 GCA_903864895.1 uncultured Rhodospirillales bacterium | reverse complement strand
GTTCCAGGACCGCCGCGATCAGGTCCAGATTGAATCGGCTGTCATCTACAACGACAATTGTCATGACCGCCCATCCATCGGTTCGCCCTGCCGGTGCGCAGCCTGCATCTGAGCCATGGCATGTGCCGCCTCTGTCAGACGAACGGTCAGCATCGCGACAAACGGCGGCGGCAGCAATGCTTCATCGGCGCGCACGGCGGCGGCCAGACTGGTGTACAGCGCCGACAGTGTCGGGGCGTCGCCGACGCCCTGATCCACCGCCTCGCGTGCCAGCTTCGCAGCCGTGGTGGCGGCCGCATAGCCGAGGCTGCCCGCGGAGCCGGAAATAGTGTGCAGCCAGCGTTCCAGCCCCTCCCCGCTCAACCCGCCCGGCACATCCAGTACCCGCTGCACGCCATCCCAGAACGTCCGCACCAGCGCCGGCAAGCGCCCTGCAGGCAGGCGTGTGATGAGCATGTCGCGGACCTTGCGGTCCACCACCAGCCCCGGCGACGGCGGTGCCGCAGACGCCGCAGCCGGTTTGGCGGTACCGGTCAGCGGCAGCAGCACCTCGGCCAGGCGTTCCAGCGTGACCGGCTTGATCAGTACCGAATCGATGCCCGCCGCCAGCACCGAGGCGCCCACATTGGCGTCCGCATCGGCCGTCACCGCAATCAGCCGCATCGCGGCCACCTCACCGGGCAGCGCACGAATGGCCTTCGCCAGATCGATGCCATCCATACCCGGCATATACAGGTCGAGCAGCACCGCATCGAACGTCTCAAGCCGAACGGCGGCCAGCGCCTCCCGCCCGTCCGAGACGATCTCGACATCATGGCCCAGATGGCGCAGCAGACTGGCGGCGATTTCGCGGTTGATGGCGTCGTCATCAGCCACCAGCAACCGCAGCGAACGGCCGGCCTGCGCCAACGGCACCGACGCACGCGACGGCCGCGCCCCGCCGGCCAGCGCAGCCTGCAAGCGTTCGGCGGTGATTGGCGCATCCAGCCCGGTGCCGGGGCCAAATGGCAGCTGCCGGGCCGCCCTCAGACCGGGGGGCGCGTCGGCGGACCTGTGCAACAGCAGCAAATCCACCGAACCGCCGTCCCCGGCCGTACCGGCTTCATACCCCGCTGCGCGCACCAGCAGTTCGACGGCGGCCCGAATCCCCGGCGTTCCGCCCACCACGGCCACCCGCCCAGCCAGATGCGCCAGCGCAACACCACGCTCATGCTGCGGCATTTCGACAGGTATGCTGACCCAGAAAACACTGCCGCCGCCACGCGCCGCAGCCACCCGAATGCGCCCGCCCAGCGCCTGCGCGATGCGCTGGCTGATCGCCAGCCCCAGCCCGGTGCCGCGCACCGTGCGCTCACTGGGCCGTTCCAGCCGGGTGAATTCTTGAAAAATCCGCCGCCGGTCCGCGCGCGGAATGCCCGGGCCACTGTCCACCACGGCAGCCCGCAGCCACGCCTTGCCATGCCGCCGCCGCATCGACACGCGCAGCGACACACCGCCCGAGGCGGTGAACTTGACCGCATTGGTCAGCAAATTCAGCAATATCTGGCCCAGCCGCCGCCGGTCGGTCAGCACCTGCGCGGGCACATCGTGGTCGATCACCACCACCAGATCAAGCCCGTTGGCCCCGGCGGCACTTTCCACCACCCGCCCGGCATCCTCGGCCAGCGTGCGGATGTCGAACAACTCCCGCTCCAGCCGCACCGAGGCGGCTTCCAGCGCCGAGAAGTCCAGCACGTCATCAAGCTGTGACAGCAGCGCCTCGCCGCACGCCTTGATGATCGCCACCCAGCGCCGTTGCTGGTCGTTCAACTGCGTATGCGCCAGCAGTGAGGTGGCACCAAGCACACCGTTCATGGGGGTGCGGATTTCATGGCTCATGGTAGCCAGAAACACATTCTTGGCGCGTGAGCCGGCTTGCGCCTGCGCCAGCGCCACAGTCAGTTCCTGCCCGAGCGCCTCAGACCGCCGCCGCGCCGCATCAAGGGTGGCTGCCTGCCGGTCCACGGCGCGCAGGCTGAGCAACAGACTGCCGATCAGCATGGCCAGCGCCACGCCGAACGCCACATTGGCGCGGCGGATCGCCGAACGCACGGCCTCGCGATGTGTGGCGTCTGACTGCGCGCCCAGACTGGTCATGCGTCCGGCGGCGCGCTCCAGCGCCCGGATATCTTCGTCCAGCAGGTGGCGGGGCACGCCGCCGCCGATTTTGATCGTTTCAATCTGCTGCGCGAGCTGTTCCGCGCCGTGCCGCACCTCGGCGATGGAATTGCCCAGCACCTCATCCGGGCGCGGGTCGAGCCTGCTCTCATCCATCAGCTGGATACGGCTGCCCAATATTTCATAATGCTGATGGATATCGTCCAGCCCGCCTTCGGAGCCGTCATAGCTCGCCAGACTGATATGCAGCTGCTGGATTTCCGAGCGGAACTGTGCGGCCATCCACCATGTCGAGTCGCTGAACCGGTCAACCAGTTGGCTTTCGCGCTGCACCAGAATGACAAATTCGGCACCGGCGGCCAGCAAAGACATGGCGGCAACAATGGCCAGCGCCCACAAGCCGTGGGCCTGACGCCAGTTGACCAGACGCCGCCAGATCTCACGCATATTGCGCCCCGCCGCTCAGCACTCTGCGAACGAGGCCCTGATCAGGCAGTTGTGTACATTTACACAAAGCATTGGTTAACTACTCGAACATTCAGCCGTTCAAGCAGTTTCCACGAATTATCCCGTGATGTCGATTGCCGTAACTTGCCAAACGGACCGTGTATAGGTGCTTTCAATCCGCAGATCGGGTTCCTTGTCCATCGGGTAGATCACCCAAAGCGGCCCCTGCTCGCGCACCGGCATCAGCGCGCCGTCGTGGCGGGTGGCCAGAATGACCGCGTGCTTGCGGAAGTCCGAAACCGGCACGTCGGCGCTGTAATCGTTCAGCGCCGCAACGCGCATGGTGGTCCCGGAAGCGCCGACGGCATCCAGAATTGCTGACCCCAGCGGGCCGGTGAACACGGTTTTGCCCTTGGTCCACGGCGTCTCGCCCTCGAAGCGGCCTTGCGGCAGCGCATCGAGCATGGCCAGATCGAACCGCGCGCTACCATCAGCGTTGGTGTTGGCGATCTTGCCACGTACCGTCAGCAACACCTTGCCGGCCGGCGCGGCCAGACTTGCGGCCCGGACACTGCGGGCCGCAAACAAAACTGTACAAAATCCAAGCAAAGTCCGGCGATGCAACATAACACACAGCTCCTCTGCGGTGCCTCATGCATACCGCACATTTGACGCAGATTTGCCGGGCTGACAAAAAATTTGTGATAAAGTTGCGTTCTGGAACAATGTCGCTGGCGTTGGGTGTTTCGTGTCAGCGCAGCCGCCCTCCGGTCGCTTTTTCCACCGCCGCCGCAACCTTGGCGCTCGCCGCCTCGATCTCGGCATCGGTCAGCGTGCGTTCGCGCGGCTGGAACGTGACCTCCACGGCCAGCGACTTCTTGCCTGCCTCGACCTTGTCGCCCTGATAGGCGTCGAACAGCGCCACGCCGGCAATCAGCGTGCGCTCAGCCCCGCGCGCGGCGCGCAGCACCGCCTCGGCGGTCACGGACGTATCGACCAGAAACGCGAAATCGCGGCGCAGCGGCATGAAGGCGGGCAGGTCGGGCACACCCTTGCGGCGGCGCTTCGGCTCGGGGATCGCATCCAGATAGACTTCACACGCCACCACCGGCCCCGTGATGTCGAGGCCGGACAGAACGCGCGGATGCAGCGCGCCGAACGTGGCCAGCACGGTCTTCGGCCCCTGCCGCACGGTGCCGGACTGGCCCGGATGGTAGAAACCGGGCGCATCGGCGGTGATGCTCAGCGCCTCCATCGGCACGCCAAGTGCGGCCAGCACGGCGAGGCAGTCCGCCTTGGCGTCCATGGCGTCCACGCCGCGCGCAGGCGCCAGCCAGTTGCGCGGCGTGCTGCCCGCCCGCACCCCCGCCGCCACAAGCGGTTGTGCCTCGGGCGTGATGCCGCGGAACGCGGCACCCACTTCGCACAGCGCCACGTCGGCAAATCCGCGCGCGGCATTGCGTGCCGCGGCCAGCGCCAGTGAAGCCACCGGCGTCGGGCGCAACTGGTCAAGATCGGCAGCAATCGGGTTGGACAGCGTCAGCGCCGGATCGGTGGGCGCGAACAGGGCAGCCTGCGCCATCGCCATGAAGCTGAAGCTGACGCATTCGGTCAGACCCTGCGCGGCCAGCGTGCGGCGCGCCAGCGCGGCGCGGGTCTGGCGCGGCGTCAAGGTGGCCTGCGGCACCGGGCCTGCCACAGTCAGTGACACCGGCGGCACCGCATCCAGCCCCTTCAGGCGCAGCACTTCCTCCACCAGGTCAGCTTCGGCTTCCACCGCATCACGGCCCTTTGCCGCCGCCGCCGCGCGGGCGGGGTCAAGGCCCGGACCCGGATCAAGCTCGGTGGCCGCAGCAATATCGTTGCGCCATGACGGGACACTCACGGTCACGCTCGCGGCATCGCGCGCCACCACGCCGAAGCCCAGCGCCTGCAACGACGCCACGGCTTCGTCCTGCGGCACATCCAGCCCGCCCAGCCCCGCCAGACGCTCGAAACGCAGCGTGGCCGTGCGCTGCCATGCAGGTTCGGCCCCGGCCGAAACCACATCGCTGGCTTCACCGCCGCACAGGTCGATGATCATCTGCGCCGCCGCTTCCACCGCATCCGGCAGCAGCGCCGGGTCGATGCCACGTTCAAACCGCTGCCGCGCGTCCGACACGATCTGATGCCGCCGCCCGGTCAGCGCCACGCGGATCGGGTCAAACAGCGCGCATTCCAGGAACACAGTGGTGGTGTCCGCCTCGCACCCGCTCGCCGCCCCGCCGATCACGCCCGCCAGCGACTGCACGCCGGAGGCATCGGCAATCACGCAGTCTTCCGCCGCGACGGTGTATTCCTTGTTGTTCAGCGCGAGGAACGTCTCACCGGCACCCGCGCGCAACGTGAGTATGCCGCCGGCAATCTTGTCCGCATCGAACACATGCAGCGGGCGGCCAAGGTCGAAGGTGAAGAAATTGGTGATGTCCACCAGCGCGTTGATCGGCCGCAGGCCGATGGCGGTCAGCCGGTCAGCCAGCCATTGCGGGCTCGGGCCGTTTTTCACGCCGCGCACGGTGCGGCCCAGAATCCACGGGCAGGCCGGATGCTGGATGTCCCAGCGCACCGCGCTGGAGAACACAGCAGGCACCGCAGGTGCCGCCCACGGCTTCAGCGTGCCAAACCCCGCCGCCGCCAGATCGCGCGCCACGCCGCGCACCGACAGCGCATCGCCACGGTTGGGGGTGACGGAGATGTCGATCACCGGATCGGACAGCTTGGCCCAATCGGCATAGGCCTCGCCCACCGGTGCGTCGGCAGGCAGGTCCACAATGCCGTCATGGTCCTCGCCGAGGCCCATCTCGCGCATCGACAGCAACATGCCAGCCGACTGCACGCCGCGAATTTCGCCAACCTTGAGCGTCACCCCGGTGCCGGGAATGAAGCTGCCCGGCGGCGCGAACACCGCCTTCATGCCGGTGCGCGCATTCGGCGCGCCGCAGACCACCGAGACCAGCTTGCCATCGCCCGCATCCACCTTGCAGGCGCGCAGACGGTCGGCATTGGGGTGCTGCACCGCCTCGACCACATGGGCGATGCGGAACGGCGCCAGCGCCGCGCCACGGTCGGCAACACCTTCCAGTTCCAGCCCGATGCGGGTCAGCGTATCGGTGAGTTCGGTCACAGTCGCAGTCGTCTCAAGGTGCTCGCGCAGCCAGGACAGGGGGAACTTCATGGCTTACACCCCTTCGTGCAGCATGGCGGAGGCCAGCGGGTTGAACCCGTAATGGCGCAGCCAGCGAATGTCGCTGTCGTAGAACGGCCGCAGATCCGGGATGCCGTGCTTCAGCATCGTCACCCGCTCCACCCCCATGCCGAAGGCGAAGCCCTGCCACACCGACGGGTCGATGCCGCAATTGGCCAGCACTTTCGGGTGCACCATGCCGCTGCCCAGAATCTCCAGCCAGTCCCCGCCGCCGCCGAGTTCGCCGGTTTTGCGGTTCCAGCCGATATCGACTTCCATCGAAGGCTCGGTGAACGGGAAATAGCTGGACCGGAAGCGCACCGGCAGGTTGGAGATGCCGAAGAACGTGCGCAGGAAGTCGATCAGGCAGCCCTTCAGGTGCCCCAGCGTGATGTCCCGCCCCAGGGCCAGACCTTCGATCTGGTGGAACATCGGCGAGTGCGTGGCGTCATGGTCGGCGCGATAGGTGCGCCCCGGCGCCACCACGCGGAATGGCAACCCGCGCTCCAGCATCGCGCGCGCCTGCACCGGTGACGTATGCGTGCGCAGCACCGGCGGTGCGGCACCCGGCACGGCCGGCGGAAGATAAAACGTGTCGTGGTCGGCACGGGCCGGGTGGTGCGCCGGGATGTTGAGTGCGCCGAAATTGTGCCAGTCGCTCTCGATATCCGGACCTTCGGCCACGGCAAACCCCATGGCGCCGAAGATCGCCGCCATTTCTTCCATGGTGCGGCTGATCGGATGGATCAGACCGGGCTGCGCCGGGCGCGGCGGCAGCGTGACATCCATTCGCTCACTGGCAAGGCGCGCTTCCAGCGCTGCGGCATCCAGCGCCACGCGCCGGGCCTCGATGGCCTCGGCCAGTGCGTCTTTCAACTGGTTCAGCGCCGCCCCGCGCTCCCGCCGCTGGTCCGGCGCGACCTTGCCGAGTTCCTTCAGCAGCGCCGTCAGGCTGCCGCTTTTGCCCAGCACGCCGACGCGTATGGCGTCCCAGGCGCGCAAATCGGCGGCGGCGGCGAGCGCCGCCTCGGTCTGGTGCTTCAGCGCGAGCAGATCGTCGGTCATGCTTTACCCCATGAAAAAGGGCTGCCCCGGCCTTGGGGCAGCCCTTTCCGGCCGGTTCCGTCTAGCGGCAGCCGTGGCTCAGGCCAAGGCGGCCTGCACCTTTTTCACGATCTCGGCGAAGCTCGCCGGGTCGTCATAGGCGATGGCCGAGAGCACCTTGCGGTCCATCTCGATGCCGGTCTTGTTCAGACCGTAGATGAAGCGCGAGTAGGTCAGGCCATGCTCACGCACGGCGGCGTTGATGCGCTGGATCCAGAGCGCGCGGAATTCGCGCTTCTTCACCTTGCGATCGCGATACGCATACTTCAGCGACTTTTCGAGCCGCTCGAGTGCGATGCGATAATTCGTGGACGACCGGCCGACGAAGCCCTTGGATTGTGCAAGGACCTTCTTGTGGCGGGCGTGGGTTGTCGTGCCCCGCTTGACGCGTGCCATGTGCTAGCGCTCCTTAACCGAGGCCGTACGGCGCCCACTGCTTCACGGTAATCCCGTCAGCGTGGGTCAGCGTCTGGTGGCGGCGATTTGTCCGCTTCATCTTCTGCGAACGATTGATCAGGCCGTGGCGCTTGTTGCCCGGGCCAGCGATCACCTTGCCGGTCGCGGTAATCTTGAACCGCTTCTTGACCGACGACTTGGTCTTCATCTTGGGCATTTGGGTCTCCTTTGGCTAACCCGCACCGACAGCCGGAGGCTGCGCGTACGGTGTCGCGGCCGGGCATGCCCTACAGGCCCGGCGCACAGACAAGGGCGCGGCTTATAGCGATGCCGGGGTGGGGGTGCAAGGGCTGCCGCTTCCAAAGTCCAACCGGACTGTCAGACTGGTTTAATTCCAGTTGGTGTCTGCGGCCATGGTCACGATCGGCGCGTTCGAGGCCAGGACGCATCTGTCTGCCCTGCCCGGCCGGGTCATGGCCGGCGAGGAAATCGTCATCAGGCGGCACGGCAAACCCATCGCCCGGCTGCCACCAATTCGCCCGCTACTGCGCCAGAAACCCGCCATCCACCGGCAAGACCACCCCTGTAATAAAACTCGCCTCATCCGACGCCAGAAACAGGATCGCCGCCGCCACTTCCTCGGGCTTGCCAATCCGGCCCAGCGGGTGCCGCGCGACGGAGGTGGCGATGCCCGCCGGGTCCATCGCGCGAACCGCAGGTGTGTCGATAGTGCCGGGCGCGACCGCGTTGATGCGCACGCCCTTCGGTGCCAGTTCCACCGCCAGATGTGCCGTCAGGCCCGAGGCGATGAATTTGGACGGGCCATACGCCACCTGCCCCAATTGCCCGATCACCGCCGAGATCGACGAGGTGCAGACAATCGCCCCCTTGCCGCGCGCCACCATCGGGGCGGCGGCATATTTGCAGCACAGCATCATGCCGCGCCCGTTCACCGCCATGGTGCGGTCCCACAAATCGACCGTGATGCTGGACAGGTCGGCTTCCGGAATCACGCCCGCATTGGCCACCAGAATGTCGATGCCGCCATGCGCCTGCACGGCCATGTCCATCATGCGCCGCACCGCCGCCTCGTCCGCCACGTCGCCTGCCGAGGCCAGCACCTTGGCCCCGGTGGCGGCCAGTGCTGCCACAACCGCATCCAGCGCCACCGCATCGCGGTCGTTCAGCACCAGAAGCGCCCCTTCGGCGGCAAACCGCTCGGCGGTGGCGCGCCCGATGCCATTGGCGGCCCCGGTGATCACGGCGGACTTGCCCGCCAGACGGCCGGATTGGGGTGCAGACTGGGCCATCGTTGCCTCCGCAAGTGCGCCGCCCTGCGGCGCGGGTCATGTGTTGGGTGATGTCTAACACGCCCGCACCGCGCCTGCGATTTACAGCCGCCGCCCTCGGTGTCAGCCTTGGCAGAATTGTTCACCCCGGGGGGAACCGAGCCATGACCGACGCCGCGCTGCGCCCGATTTCGCTGGATTTGCGCGACCATGTGGCGGTGGTGACCGGGGCGGCGCAGGGCATCGGGCGCGGGTGCGCGCTGATGCTGGCGGCCCACGGCGCAGTGGTCATCGTGGCCGACCGCAACGGCGATCTGGCCGCCGAGGTGGCCGCCGAGGCCACCGCCGCAGGCTATCGCGCCGAGGGCATGGCGCTGGATGTGGCAGACGAATCGCAGGTCGCCGCCGCCTTCGCCGGCATCACTTTGCGGCACGGCCGGGTCAGCGCACTGGTCAACGCGGCAGGCGTGATCAGCCCCAATGTGTCAGCCGAGGAAGCCGAGGGTGCGGATTTCGACCGGGTGATCGCCGTAAACCTGAAGGGCACCATGCTGTGCGGCAAGCACGCGGCACGGCAGATGATCGGGCGCGGCGGCGGGCGCATCGTCAACATCGCCTCGCAGGCCGCCCTGCTCAGCCTGCCGCATCAGTCAGTGTACACCGCCAGCAAGGGCGGCGTGGTGGCCCTCACCCGCAGCCAGGCCATCGACTGGGCCGAGCACGGCATCAACGTGAACTGCATCTGCCCCACCTTCATCCGCACCCCGATGGCGCAACCCATGCTGGACGACCCGGCGGTGATGCGCGCGGTGCGCAAACGCATCCCGCTGGGGCGTGTGGGTGAGCCGGAAGACATCGGCGCGGTGGCGCTGTTCCTGATCAGCGAGATGTCGAGCCTGATGACCGGTCAGATTCTTGCGGTCGATGGCGGCTGGTCGGCGGGTGAACCGGGACTGGACCTCTAACCATACGCCAGCGCCATCTCCCCCCGCCGCCCGGCAAAACGCGGTTTGCCGCCGCCTGCCATGCTCAGCGCCACCGCTTCCGCCACCTTGATGCCGTCCACGCCCGCCGACAGGATGCCGCCCGCATAACCGGCGCCCTCGCCCGCCGGGTACAGCCCCTGCGTGTTCAAGGAACAGAAATCCTCGCCGCGCGGGATGCGCAGCGGGGAGGAGGTGCGGGTCTCGACCCCGGTCATCACCGCATCCGCCATGTCGAAGCCCGGAATCTGGCGGCCGAAATCCGGCAGTGCGGCGCGGATGGCGGCGATGGCGTAGTCCGGCAGGCAGGTTGAAAGATCGGTGGGCGTCACGCCCGGCTTGTAGGAGGGAATCACGCTGCCCAGCGCCGTGCTGGCGCGCCCGGCGAGGAAGTCGCCCACCAGTTGCACGGGGGCCGCATAGCTGCCGCCGCCCGCCGCAAAGGCGCGGCTTTCCCAGTGGCGCTGGAATTCGATGCCCGCCAGCGCGTGGCCGGGGTAATCATCCGGCGTGATGCCCACCACCAGACCGGCATTGGCGTTGAACTCGGCGCGCGAATACTGGCTCATGCCGTTGGTCACCACGCGCCCGGCCTCACTGGTGGCGGCCACCACGCGCCCGCCCGGGCACATGCAGAATGAGTACACCGACCGCCCGGTAGCGGCGTGATGCACCACTTTATAATCGGCGGCACCGAGAAGCGGATTGCCCGCGAAGCCGCCGAAGCGGGCGCGGTCGATGAGTTTCTGCGGGTGCTCGATGCGCACGCCGATGGAAAACGGCTTGGCCTGCATGGCCACGCCCTGCGCGTGCAGCATCGCGAAGGTATCGCGGGCACTGTGGCCCACCGCCAGCACCACGTGATCCGTCGCAATGGTCTCGCCATTGGCCAGCGCCACGCCCTGCACCCGGCGGGTGCCGTCCGGGTCCGTGGCGATGTCGATGCCGGTCACCCGGCTGCCGAAGCGGTATTCGCCGCCCAGCGCCTCGATGGCGGCCCGCATGCTCTCAACCATCGTCACCAGCCGGAACGTGACGATATGCGGCTTGCTGACAAACAGGATTTCCTCGGGCGCGCCCGCCGCCACGAACTCGGTCAGCACCTTGCGGCCCAAATAATGCGGGTCCTTGATGCCGGAATAGAGTTTGCCGTCCGAGAACGTGCCCGCCCCGCCCTCGCCGAACTGCACGTTGCTTTCCGGCTCCAGCACCCCGCGCCGCCACAGGCCCCAGGTGTCGCGCGTGCGCTCCCGCACCACGCGGCCACGTTCCAGAATGATCGGGCGGAAGCCCATCTGCGCCAGAATCAGCCCGGCAAACAGCCCGCACGGGCCGCAGCCGATCACCACCGGGCGGGTGGCCAGCCCTGCGGGCGCGCGGGTGACGAAGCGGTAACCGGTGTCCGGCATCATCCCCAGACGATGGTCGCCCGCGTGGCGGCGCAACACCGCAGCCTCGTCCCGCACCGCCAGATCGACCGAATACACCAGATGAATCGCCGACCGCCGCCGTGCGTCATAGCCACGCCGGGCCACTGACAGCGCGGAGATGTCGGAGGAGTCCAGTTCCAGACGGTTTGCGACCGCTTCGCGCAGCGCGGCTTCGTCGTGATCGAGCGGGAGTTTCAGTTCGGTGAGCCGCAGCATCCTGGCAGTGTAGCCGCCATCGCCGGGCCGGGCCAATCCATGACTCTATTCCCATTGGAATAGTCTGTAAAATAGAGTATCAAAGCTGGCATGCAATTCACTTCCGGTGCGCCATGACCCGTCAGACCCTCTCGATCGGCCGTTTTCTGCTGGCCGCAGCCCTGGCGCTCAGCGCCACCGTCGCGCGGGCGGAGACCGTGCTGCGCGTCGGCCATTTCCCGAACATCACGCATATTCAGGGGCTTGTGGCGCAGCACATGTCCCGCTCGGGCAAGGGCTGGTTCGAGGAACGGCTTGGCCCGGACGTGAAGATCCAGTGGTTCATCTACAATGCCGGGCCCGGCGCGATGGAGGCACTGTTCGCCGGTGCCATCGACATGACCTATGTCGGCCCCAGCCCGGCGCTGAACGCCTATGCAAAATCGAAGGGCGAGGAAATCCGCATCGTGGCCGGGGCGGCCACCGGCGGGGCCGCTTTGGTGGTTCAGCCCGGCTCCGGCCTGTCCAAGCCGGAAGATTTCCGCGGCAAGTCCATCGCCACCCCACAGTTGGGCAACACGCAGGACGTGGCAGCACGCGCGTGGCTGGCCAAGGGCGGGCTGAAAATCACCCTTACCGGCGGCGACGCGCAGGTGGTGCCCACCGAAAACCCGGACCAGCTGGCACTGTTCCAGCGCAAGCAGATCGACGCGGTGTGGACGGTGGAGCCGTGGGTGTCGCGGCTGGAATCGCAGGCCGGCGGGCAGGTGGCGCTGGAGCAGGCGGATGCCATCACCACCGTGCTGGTCAGCAGCGCAGCCTACTTGGCCAAGCAGCCCGGCATGGTGCGCAAATTCGTCGCCGCCCACCGCGAACTGACCGCGTGGATCGCGGCGCACCCCGCCGAGGCGCAGGCCATGGTGCGTGAGGAACTGGCCGAGGAAACCCACGGGCAGGTCTCCGCCGATCTCGTAGCCCATGCGTGGGGCCGCATCGGTCTGACGGACAAGATCGACCCCGCCGCGCTGGCGCAATTCGTGGGGGATGCCAAGGCTGCCGGGTTCCTGCGCAACGTGCCTGATCTGGGCCGGCTGGTGGTGACCCCGTGATGCCCTATGACGGCACGGTGCGGACCGGAGTATCCGCCGGCGTGCGCCCGGCCAAGCTGCTGGTCGAAAACGTCTCCAAGACGTTCCACACAAGGCGCAGCTCCGTGCAGGCGCTGGACAATGTGTCGTTGCGTGTGGGCGAAGGGGAGTTCGTCTGCCTCGTCGGCCCCAGCGGCTGCGGCAAGTCCACGCTGCTCGATATTCTGGCCGGGCTGACGCTGCCGGACAGCGGCAAGGTCAGCGCCGATGGCGAACCCATCACCGGGCCGGGGCGGCACCGGCTGGTGATGTTTCAGGAATCGGCGCTGTTTCCGTGGCTGAACGCGGTAGACAACGTGATGTTCGGCCTGAAAATGGTGCCGGGCCTGAACAAGGCGCAGCGCCGGGAAATCGCCGAAGCGCATCTGAAGCTGGTCGGGCTGGAGAAATTCTCCCGTGCCAACATCCATGAACTGTCCGGCGGCATGAAGCAGCGCGTGGCCTTCGCCCGCTCGCTGGCCCCCGACCCGCAGGTGCTGCTGATGGACGAGCCGCTGTCGGCGCTGGACGCGATGACACGCGAGCAACTCTATGCGGACATCCAGCGAATCCAGCAGCAGCGCAAGAAGACCATCGTGTTCGTCACCCACAACGTGCGTGAGGCCGTGTGCCTCGGCGACCGGGTGGTGCTGCTGTCGCCGCATCCGGGGCGCATCCGCGAGGACTTTCCCATTCCGCTGCCGCGCCCGCGCGACATCAACAGCGTGGAACTGGCTGCCTATGCCACACGGATCACCGCCGCGCTGAAGGGCTACGTGAAGCCGGAGGTTGCCGAATGAAACGCGCCCTGATCGCCGCCGTCTTCTTCATCGCCATCGGGTTGCTGTGGCAGGCCGCCGTTTCGGCCGGGCTGTGGTCCGCCGTGCTGCTGCCCGCCCCCGCGGATGTGTGGGATTATCTGGTCTCCGCCTGGGATGACGGCTCACTGGTGCAGGCCACCGGGGTCACGCTGCGCCGCCTGCTGATCGGCTACGGCATCGGCCTCGTGCTGGGCATCCCGCTGGGCTTCCTGTCGAGCAGTCTGGAGATTGTCGAGGACTCACTCGGCACGCTGGCACTTGGCCTGCAAACCCTGCCCAGCGTGTGCTGGATTCCGCTGGCCCTGCTGTGGTTCGGCCAGACCGAGGGGGCGATGCTGTTCGTGGTGGTGATGGGCACGATGTGGTCCGTCATGATCGCCACGGCCACCGGCGTGCGCACCATCCCGCCGGTATATGCCCGCGCCGCGCGCACCATGGGGTCGCGCGGATTGCACAAATGGACCCGGGTGATCCTGCCCGCCTCCCTGCCCTATCTGCTCAGCGGCATGAAGCAGGGCTGGGCGTTTGCGTGGCGGTCGCTGATGGCCGCCGAGATCTACGTGACCATCCTGACCGGCTTCGGGCTGGGCCACCTGCTGCATTATGGCCGCGAGCTGAACGCGATGGATCAGGTGATCGCGATCATGCTGGTGATCATCGCCATCGGCCTGATTGCCGACAAGCTGATGTTCGAGCCGTGGGAGCAGGCCATGCACCGCCGCTGGGGCACCGGGCTGCGCGGCAGCCGGTAAGCATCAAACACCGCAACAACCGGCCTCAACGCCGGTTGTCCCCCTTGCGCGGCGGCGCGGCGCACGGCAATTGTGCGCTGCGAAGATGGCCCGGGGGCGGCCTGCGCGCGTGCGCGCGCCCCTCTGATCGCCCATTGGAAAGGAACAGCGGATGCGCCTAGCGGTGCTGAAGGAACGGCGCGATTTCGAAACGCGCGTCGCGGCCACACCTGACACGGTCAAGAAACTGGTGGGCCTTGGCCTGACCGTGGTGGTGGAATCCGGCGCGGGCCTGACCGCCGCCGTGTCCGACGCCGAGTTTCAGGCCGCAGGGGCCGAGATCGCTGGCAACGCCGCACAGGCGTTGGCCGGTGCCGGGATCGTGTTCGCCGTGCAGGCCCCGCTGCCGGATGTGCTGGGCCTGGTTCCGCGCGGCGCGCTGCTGGTGTGCACCGCCGGTGCGTTCGGTGAGCCTGATCTGGTGGGCGCGCTGGCACACGGCGGCATTGACTGTGCCGCGATGGAATTGCTGCCGCGCATCACCCGCGCACAGTCGATGGACGTGCTGTCCAGCCAGGCCAATCTGGCCGGCTACCGCGCCGTGATTGAAGGTGCCGGGGCGTTTGAGCGCGGCTTCCCGATGATGATGACCGCCGCCGGCACCGTGCCGCCCGCCCGGGTGTTCGTGATCGGCGCCGGTGTCGCCGGGTTGCAGGCCATCGCCACCGCCCGCCGCCTGGGCGCGATTGTCTCGGCCACCGACGTGCGGCCTGCCGCGAAGGAAGAAATCAAGTCGCTGGGCGCCACCTTTGTGGGCGTCGAGGACGAGGAAACCGCCGCGCAGAAGGGGGCCTATGCCACCCAGATGAGCGATGCGTTCCGCCGCAAGCAGGCCGAACTGATGGCCGCCACCGTGGCCAAGAACGATCTGGTGATCTGCACCGCGCTGGTCATGGGCCGCCGCGCGCCGACCATCGTGACCGCCGCCATGGTGGAAGCCATGAAGGCCGGCAGCGTGGTGGTGGATCTGGCCGCCGATGCGGGCGGCAACTGCGAACTGACCCAGCCGGGCAACAGCATCGTCACGCCGAACGGCGTGCGGGTACTGGGCTGGCGCAACTGGCCGGGCCGCATCGCGGTCGCCGCCAGCCAGTTGTATGCGCGCAACCTGCTGACCTTCCTGACCACGTTCTGGGACAAGGACAGCAAGACGCCGAAGCTGCCCGAGAGCGATGAGATCGTGAAGGGCGTGATGCTGACGCGCGGCGGGGTGGCCGTTCACCCGCAGTTTCTGCCCAAGGCCGCCGCCTAACCTATCCGCCAGACGCATCCGAGAGGTAGCATGACCCCGTCTCAGTTAGCCGATCAGGCGCAAGCGCTTGCCGACAACGCCCGGTTGCTGGCGCAAGCGGCAGGCCCGGTGGCCGAAGCCGTGGAACCCTTCGTGTTTCTGCTGGCCGTGTTTCTGATGGCCTGCTTCGTGGGCTATTACGTGGTGTGGAACGTCACCCCCGCCCTGCACTCCCCGCTGATGGGCGTCACCAACGCCATTTCGTCAGTGATCGTGGTGGGTGCCATGCTGGCCACCGGCCTTGCCACCTCCGGCTGGGCGATGGCCTTCGGGTTCATTGCCGTCACACTGGCCAGCGTGAACATATTCGGCGGGTTCGTGGTGACCCAGCGAATGCTGCAGATGTTCAAGAAGAAGCAGAAGTAAGGCGCCCCGCATGTCCGCCTCCGTCACCTCGCTGGCTTATCTTGTCGCGGCCGTCCTGTTCATTCTGGCGCTGCGCGGCCTGTCCAACCCGGAAACCTCGCGGCGCGGCAACCAGATGGGCATGGCCGGCATGGCCCTGGCCATTCTGGCCACGCTGGCCCACGCCAACATGTCTGCTGCCGGCTATGGCCTGATTGTGCTGGGTCTGCTGCTCGGTGGCGGCGCCGGCACCTTCATCGCCCTGCGCATCCAGATGACGGCGCTGCCGCAGTTGGTGGCGGCGTTCCACTCTCTGGTGGGTCTGGCAGCCGTGTTCGTGGCCGCCGCCGCCCTGAACGCGCCGGAAGCCTTCGGCATCGGCACCGCCGGGCATGTGCATACGCAAAGCCTGATCGAGATGTCGCTGGGCCTTGCCATCGGTGCCATTACCTTCTCCGGCTCCCTGATCGCGTTTGCCAAGTTGCAGGCGCTGATGAAGGGCGCGCCGATCACCTTCAAGTATCAGCACCAATTGAATGCGGCGCTGGGCGTGTTGCTGGTGCTGCTGGTGATCTGCTTCGTGGTCAGCGGCAACCAGTTGATCTTCTGGCTGATCGCCATTCTGGCCATTGCGATGGGCTTCCTGCTCATCATCCCCATCGGCGGCGCGGACATGCCGGTGGTGGTGTCGATGCTGAACAGCTACTCCGGCTGGGCGGCCTGCGGCATCGGCTTCACCATCCAGAACCTCGCCCTGATCATCACCGGCGCGCTGGTGGGCGCTTCGGGTGCGATTCTGTCCTACATCATGTGCAAGGGCATGAACCGCAGCATCATCAACGTGCTGCTGGGCGGTTTCGGCACCGACAGCGGCGCTGCGGCAGCGGGCGGCGCAGGCCCGGCGCAGGACCGTACGGTGAAGTCCGGCAACGCCGACGACGCCGCCTTCATCATGAAGAACGCCAGCAAGGTCATCATCGTGCCCGGCTACGGCATGGCGGTGGCGCAGGCACAGCACGCGCTGCGCGAGATGGCAGACGTGCTGAAAAAGGAAGGCGTGGAGGTCAAATACGCCATCCACCCGGTGGCAGGCCG
>CAIPHQ010000362.1 GCA_903864895.1 uncultured Rhodospirillales bacterium | reverse complement strand
GCCGTTTCCGGTGCCACCATGATCTCGACCTTGACGAGTTCTGTCATCCCGTCCTCGCCATCTGCGTCCGATCGGTAGCATAGTCGCCCGTCACCCAGACAAACAAGAATCCGGCGTGGAGGAATTTCAACAATGCAACGTCTCGGCATCGGCCTTATCGGCAGCGGCTTCATGGGGCGCAGCCACGCCATTGCATTCCGCGCCGTCGCCGGCATTTTCGGGCTGGAGACGGTGCCGGTGCTGGAATTGCTGGCCGATATCAACCGACCCACGGCGGAGCGCGCTGCCAAGGCACTCGGCTTCGCCCGCGCCACCGATGACTGGCAGGCGCTGATCGCCGACCCGGCGGTGGGTTTGGTGGACATCACCACGCCCAACACGCTGCACAAGCCGATGGCGCTGGCCGCTATTGCCGCAGGCAAGCCGGTGTATTGTGAAAAACCGCTGGCCGCCACCGCCGCCGATGCACAGGAAATGGCCGACGCCGCCAAGGCGGCAGGCGTGCAGACCTTCGTGGGCTTCAACTACCTGAAGAACCCGATGCTGGCCCTGGCGCGCGAAGTGATCCTGAACGGCGAGATCGGCGATCTGGTGAGCTTTCGCGGCATTCACGCCGAAGACTACATGACCGACCCGCTGAACCCGTGGACATGGCGGCTGGACCCGGCGGGCGGGCACGGCGCGGTGGCCGATATCGGCAGCCATATCCTGTCTGTGGCCCGCTTCTTGATGGGCGACATCGTCGAAGTCAGCGGCCAGATCGTCACCGTGGTGCCGAAGCGCCCGGCGGGTCCGGGATCGCACGAGTTGCGCGATGTGCTGGTGGACGATCAGGCCCGCGCGCTGATCCGTTTCGCCAATGGTGCCACCGGGTCCATCGAGGCGAGTTGGGTGGCGGCCGGGCGCAAGATGACGCTGGCGTTCGAAGTGACCGGCACCAAGGGCACCATCGCCTTCGATCAGGAACGGATGAACGAAATCCAAATCTACTTCACCGGCCAGCGGCGCGGGCGGGAGGGGTTCAAGACCATCCTGTCCGGCCCCGACCACCCCAACTACCGCGATTTCTGCCCGGCCCCCGGCCACCATCTGGGCTTCAACGACATGAAGACCATCGAGGTGAAGGCCATTATCGATGCGCTGGCCGGCGGCCCGGCCTTCATGCCTGATTTTCAGGAAGCCGCCCGCATTCAGGCGGCGGTGGACGCCATTGTGCTCTCGGCCCGCGAACGGCACTGGGTGACCGTGTAGCCCCCTGCCGCCCCGGCATATGACGCCGGGGCGGCATTGCCCGCTTGTCCGACAGTCCAATTTCCGCGCCACGCGGGAGGCTGCGTCCCGTAAAACGTCACATTGTTTTGCTTGAACGGCAGCCTTGCTGCCTCATATGTTGCAGTGCAGCGTGATTGAGCTGCACTGCAAGGAGGGCCCCATGGCCTCGCATGTGATTGAATCCAATGGCTTGTCCGTCTTTGCGCAGATTGCGCATTCATGGGCCGGCTTCCAAGCCCGCCGTACCGCCCGCCGGGCCGCCGCCGCCGACCGTGCCAGATTGGCGCGTGAACTGGCCACCTACACCGACCGCGACCTGCACGACCTCGGCATCAGCCCGGACAACATTCCGGACATTATCGCGGGCACCTTTCGCCGCCCGTGATCTGACGCGAACCGGCCCGGACGCAGCGTGCGTCCGGGCCGGATGTATCAGGCCGGGTCGGGCAGGCGGCGCACCGGATGGCCCGGCGAGTCGCTGGCGCCGATGATCTGCTGGTCGAAGTCGATGATCGCGCCGCTCATCAGCCCGCTTTCATCGCTGGCCAGATAGGCCACCGCGCGTGCCACCTCGTCCATCTTCACCAAGCGGCCTTGCGGCATCTTGGCTTCGGCCGCCTGCAACCAGTCTGCCGGGGCGTTGTGGTATTCGGTCTGGATGCGATGCTCACCGGGGCTGTCCATCCAGCCGATGTTCAGGCTGTTGATGCGGATATGGTCCGGCATCAATGAGAACGCGGCGTTCTTGGTCAGCACCGACAGCGCGCCCTTGGACGCGCAATAGGCGGTCAGGAAGCTCTGGCCGCCATGCGCCGACATGCTTTGAATGTTGACGATGGTGCCCTTGATGCCGCTGCGGCGCATCAACTTGGCCGCGTCCTGAATCAGGAAGAACGGCGCGCGCGTGTTCACCGCGAACATGCGGTCGAACAATTCCTCGCTGGTGTCCAGAATCGTACCGCGATCGGTGATGGCCGCCGCGTTGACCAGCACGTCCAGCTTGCCGAACGCGCTGTCGGCGGCGGCGATCACGCGGCGGCAGTCGGCCACCTGCTCCAGATCGGCCTGCACATAGACTGTCTTGGTGCCAGCGGCGGTGATCCCGGCGGCCACCGCTTCGCCATGTTTGGCGTTGCGCCCGCAAATCACCAGCCCCGCCGCGCCACGTGCGGCCAACAACCGGGCCACCGTCTCACCCAGCCCCTGCGTGCCGCCGGTGACCACGGCGATCTTGCCCGCGAATTGCTTCGTCAAGTCATTGCCAAGCATGTGCGTTCCTCCTGTATTGGCGCGCACTCTACGGCGATGCACACTCGCGGCAAGACCAAGGGGGGATGCAAAAATGCTCAATTTTGCTTTGTTTGGGGCAGGCCGGATCGGGGCCATGCATGGGGCCAATATCGCCGCCAATCCGGGCGCACGGCTGCACAGCGTGTTCGATGTCAACACGGCCCTGGCCGAAAGCGTGGCGGCGGCGCATGGCGCGAAGGTGGCCGCGAGCGCCGGGGCGATCATGGCCGACCACGCAATTGACGCGGTGTTCGTCGCCTCCTCCACGCCGACCCATGTGGACCTGATCACGGCGGCGGTGCGGGCCGGCAAACCGGTGCTGTGCGAAAAGCCGATTGATCTGGACATCAAACGCGTCGAGCAGTGCAAGCGCGACATCGCGGGCAGCGATGTGCCGGTGCAGATCGGCTTCAACCGCCGCTACGACGCCACCTTGCGGGAGATGCACGACGCGGTGCGGCGCGGTGATATCGGGCAGTTGCAGATGCTGGTGCTGTCCAGCCGCGACCCGGACATCGCGCCGATGGACTACATGCGAGTCTCAGGCGGCATTTTCCGCGACTGCACCATCCACGACTTCGACTACGCCCGATATGTGCTGGGCGAAGACCCGGTGGAGGTGATCGCCACCGGCAGCGTGATGGTGGAACCGCAACTGCGTGAGATTGGTGACGTGGACACCGCGATGGTGATCCTGAAAGCTCCGTCCGGCGCGCTGGTGCACATCAACAATTCCCGCCGCGCCGTGTACGGGTTCGACCAGCGGGTGGAGGCGTTCGGCAGCAAGGGCATGTTGCAGTCGGAGAATTTCCACGCCACGCATCTGCGGCGCTGGAGCCCGGCCGTCACCAACAGCTACGACAAGCCGGTGCCGTTCTTCTTCCAGCGCTACGCCGATGCCTATGTGCGCGAACTGAACGAGTTCATCACGCTGATCCACAGCAAGGCAGCGCCCGTCGCCAGTTTCGAAGACGGACGCCGCTCGTTGATCATCGCCGATGCGGCGTGGGAGTCGCTGCGCACCGGGCGGACGGTGCGGATCAGCTACGACTGACGCGCACGCTCGGCAAACCGCTGGTCGGTGTCCAGCACGGCGCGCAGCAGCACGTTGGCCCCCGCTGTCACCTGTTCGGGTTCGGTCTTTTCCGCTTCATTGTGGGAAAGCCCGCCCTCGCAGGGCACGAAGATCATCGAGGTCGGGGCCACGCGGGCGATATAGGCCGAGTCGTGGCCGGGGCCGGAGACGATTTTGCGCGCCGGATAGCCCTGCGCTTCGGCGGCGCGCGCCACGGCGTCGATGCAGCCTTCGTCGAAATGCACGGCGGGCGAATCCCACACCCGCTCCACCACCGCGCTGACCGCACCGCCCGCAGTGATGGCGGCGATTTCGGCGCGGACTTCGTCTTCCATTTGTGCCACCACCGCATCGCTCGGGTGGCGCAGGTCGATGGAGAAGAACACCTCTCCCGGCACCACGTTGCGGCTGTTCGGGCGGCATTCCACCAGACCCACGGTGCCCACCGCCAGCGGCGCATGGCGCAGCGCCACGTCACTGACCGCGACAATCATACGGGCGGCGGCCACCATCGCGTCCTTGCGCAGCGGCATCGGCGTCGATCCGGCATGGCTTTCCCCGCCGGTCACGGTCACTTCAAACCAGCGCATCCCTTGCACGCCGGTGACAATGCCGATGGTCTTGCCCTCGGCCTCCAGAATCGGCCCCTGCTCGATATGCAGTTCGAAATGCGCGCCGATCTTGCGTGCCCCCGCCGGTTCTGCGCCGCGATAGCCGATGGCATCCAGCGCATCGCCGAAGCTGACGCCGTCGCGGTCCTTGCGCGTATCGGCGTAGTCCCGGTTGAACGCACCGGCGAACACGCCCGAGCACAGCATGGCGGGCGCGAAGCGGCTGCCTTCCTCGTTGGTCCAGTTGATGACTTCGATGGGCGCGTTGGTCTCGACCTGCAGGTCGTTCAGCGTGCGCAGCACTTCCAGCCCGGCCAGCACGCCGATAATGCCGTCGAACTTGCCGCCGGTCGGTTGTGTGTCCAGATGGCTGCCCATGGCGATGGGGGGCAGCGAGTTGTCGCGGCCCGGACGGCGGGCGAACATGTTGCCCATGTCGTCGATGTCCACGGTGCAACCGGCCGCTTCGCATTTGGCCTTGAACCAGTCACGCACCTGCCGGTCCAGATCGGTCAGCGTCAGGCGCTTCACGCCGCCTTTGGCGGTACCGCCGATCTTGGCGGTCTCCATGATCGTGTCCCACAGCCGTGCGGCGTTGACGGCGATATTGGCGGGAACACTCATTCGGCGGCCTCCGGGACGTAACTCGGGTTGTTCGGGTGATTGGCCCATACCAGCTTCGGCTTGGTGGCAGGCTGCGGCACCATGGTGATGCAATTCTCCACCGGGCAGACATGGGCGCACAAGTTGCAGCCCACGCATTCCTCCTCAATCACTTCGTAGCGGCGCTTGCCGTCCACCCGCAGGGCCGCGATGGACTGGTGCGACGTGTCCTCACACGCAATGTGGCACAGGCCGCACTTGATGCACTTGTCCTGATCGATCTGCGCGATGGTCTTGAAGTTCAGGTTCAGGTCGCCCCAGTGCACGTAGTTCTTCACCGCACGGCCCTGAAAATCGGCAATCGCGGCGTAGCCCTTGCTATCCATCCAGTTCGACAGACCGTCGATCATGTCTTCCACGATGCGGAAGCCGCGATGCATCGCCGCCGTGCACACCTGCACATTGCCTGCGCCGAGCGCGATGAACTCTGCCGCGTCGCGCCATGTGGAAACGCCGCCAATGCCCGAGATCGGCAGATTGTGCATCTCCGGGTCGCGGGCAATGTCGCCCACCATACGCAGCGCAATCGGCTTCACCGCCGGGCCGCAATAGCCGCCGTGGGAGCCCTGCCCGTCCACCGTCGGTTCCGGGGCCATCAGGTCCAGATTGACGGCGGTGATCGACATGACCGTGTTGATCAGGCTGACCGCATCGGCCCCGCCGGCCAGTGCGGCACGTGCGGGCTTGAGGATGTCGGTGATGTTGGGGGTGAGTTTCACGATCACCGGCAACTTGCTGTAGTGCTTGCACCACGCGGCCACCATCTGCACGTATTCCGGCACCTGCCCCACGGCGGCGCCCATGTTGCGCTCGCTCATGCCATGCGGGCAGCCGAAATTCAGCTCGATGCCGTCGCAGCCGGTGTCTTCCACCTGCGGCAGGATCTTTTTCCACGCGTCCTCGGTGCACGGTACCATGATGGACACCACCACCGCGCGATCCGGCCAGTTGCGCTTCACGCGGCGGATTTCGTCCAGATTCACCTGCAACGGGCGGTCGGTGATCAGTTCGATGTTGTTGAACCCGGCGATGCGCTGGCCGCCCCAGCCCACCGCGCCATAGCGGCTGGAAACGTTCACAATCGGCGGGTCTTCACCCAGCGTCTTCCACACCACGCCGCCCCAGCCTGCCTCGAAGGCGCGGACGACGTTGTATTCCTTGTCGGTCGGCGGGGCGGAGGCCAGCCAAAACGGGTTCGGTGAACGGATACCGGCGAAGTTGGTGCGCAGATCGGCCATGTGCGTGTCTCCCCTCAGCCCATCAATTGCCGGTGGATCGCCTCGGCGGCGAGTTTGCCGTCCTGCACGGCCGAGACGGTCAAATCCGCCCCCGCCACGCAATCCCCGCCCGCGAACACCTTGGGCAGTGAGGTACGGCGCTCGGCATCCACCGCAATGCGCCCGTCCTCAACACCCAGCGCCAGACCGCCATTGCTGTGCAACGGGTCAGCCACGAACACCTGCCCCACCGCCTTCAGCACCATGTCGGCGTCCAGCGTAAACGTCTCGCCGGTGGGCATCGCGCGCCCGGTGGCGTCGGCCTTGGTGCGCATGAATTCCACGCCGGTCACGTGGCCCGCGGACCCCAGCAGGCGGTGCGGCGTGGCCCAGTGGCGGATGCGCACGCCGTTGGTCTGCGCCCAGTCCTGCTCGTCGCCGGTCGCGGACATCTCGGACGCGCCCCGGCGATAGACGATGGTCACGTCCTCCGCCCCCAACCGCCGCGCCTGTGTGGCCGCATCAATGGCGGTGTTACCGCCGCCAATCACCACCACGCGGCGGCCCACCGGCAACGTGCCCTTGTCGCCGGTCTGGCGCAGTTCGGCGATGAAATCCACGGCATTGCGCACGCCCGCCAGCGTTTCACCCTCCAGCGCCAACGCCCGGACGCCAGACAGGCCGATGCCCAGAAACACCGCATCGAACGCGCGCTGCAGCGTGTGGATGTCCAGGTCGCGGCCCAGCGCCTGCCCGTTCTCGATGGTGATGCCGCCCACCGAGAGGATGAAATCCAGTTCGCGCTGCGCGAAATCGTCCGGCAGTTTGTAGGCGGCGATACCGTATTCGTTCAGCCCGCCGGATTTCGGCCGGGCCTCGAACACCGTCACGTCATGACCCTTCAGCGCCAGACGGTGCGCGCAGGCAATGCCCGCCGGGCCGCCGCCCACCACCGCCACGCGCTTGCCGGTTGCGGGCGCGCGATGGAACGGGGTTGGATCGTTGTCCATCAACCAGTCGGTGGCGCGGCGTTGCAGCGCGCCGATGCGCACGGGCCGCTCTTCCTCGGCCATGCGCACGCAGGCACCTTCGCACAGGATTTCGGTGGGGCACACGCGGGCGCAACTGCCGCCGAAGATGTTCTGTTCAAGGATTTTCAGCGCCGAACCGCGCAGGTTGCCGGTGCCGATCTTCTTGATGAAGCCCGGAATGTCGATGCCGGTCGGGCAGGCTTCCATGCACGGCGCGTCGTAACAGAAGTAGCAACGGCTGGCCTCCACCACCGCCTCATGCGGGTTCAGCGGCGGATGCGCGTCGCTGAAATTGGCGGCCAGCAAGTCGGGCGGCAGACGCCCGGCGGCGATATCGGTCACGGCGGCATGCCTCCGTTGCAAATCCTGAAGGTGCAAAGCTAACGGCAAGCCACGCACCCCCGTCAATGCAGAATCTTGACCGACTGGTCAGATTCGGTCTGAGATCATCCACAGCCACAGGGAGCCGCCCGGCCACATGGACTCGCCGCCCGAAACCGGCACCGCCCGCCGCGACAGCACCGCCGCCATTCTGGCAGCGGCCGAGACGGTGTTCGCGCGCGGCGGGTTCGAGGGCGCGCGGATGAGCGAGATTGCCGCCGAAGCCGGGCTGCCGAAGGCCAATCTGCACTACTATTTCGGCACCAAGGAGCGGCTGTATCGCGCGGTGCTGGAACGCATCGTGACGGCATGGCTGGACGCGGCAAGCGACTGGATTGTGCCGGAACGCCCCCCCGCCGAGGCACTTGCGGGCTACGTGCGCGCCAAACTGGCCGACGCGCAGGCCCGCCCCGGTGCATCGCGCATCTTCGCCGCCGAGGTGTTGCGCGGCGCGCCGCTGCTGATGCCGTTCCTGCAAGGCGAGTTGCGCCGCCGCGTGCAGGCGATGAGTGCGGTGATCGAACACTGGAGCGCGCACGGACTGATGGATACCGTGCATCCGGCGCATGTGTTCTTCTGCATCTGGGCAATGACACAGACCTACGCCGATTTCGGCGTGCAGGTGCAGGCGGTGCTGGGCCGCGATAGGCTCAGCGCGCAGGATATGGCCGACGCCGCCGCAACGGTGACGGCGCTGGTACTGAAAGGCTGCGGCGTGCGCGCCGCGATGTGACGATCAGGGAGGGGAACATGACGCTGTTGGTGCGTGGCGGGACCGTGGTGAACGCGGAAACCACCGAGAAGGCCGATGTGCTGTGCCGTGACGGCAAGATTGTGCAAATCGGCGCCAATCTGGAAGCGCCCGCCGGGGCCGAGGTGGTGGACGCGGGCGGCATGTATGTCATGCCCGGCGGCATCGACCCGCACACCCACATGGAATTGCTGTTCATGGGGCAGACTGCCAGCGACGATTTCTACACCGGCACCGCCGCCGGTGTGGCGGGCGGCACCACCATGATCATCGACTTCGCCATCCCCGGCCCCGGCGTGTCGCTGGTGGAAACCTGGAAGTCACACGCCGAGAAGGCCAAGAAGGCATCGGCCGATTACAGCTTCCATGTGGCAATCAGCTGGTGGTCGGATCAGGTCAAGGAGGAAATGGGCATCCTGACCCGCGACTACGGCGTGAACAGCTTCAAGCACTTCATGGCCTACAAGGGCGCGCTGATGGTCGATGACGGCCTGATGCTGAACTCCATCGGCCGTGCGCTGGAACTGGGCGCCATCTGCAACATCCACGCGGAAAACGGCGATGCGGTGTGGCACTTGCAGCAGAAACTGCTGGCCAGCGGCATTCGCGGCCCGGAAGCCCATGCGCTGTCCCGCCCGCCGGAAGTGGAGGCTGAAGCGGCGCATCGCGTGATCACCATCGCCGGTGTGCTGGGCGCGCCGGTGTACATCGTGCATGTGTCCACCGAGGAAGCCACGCAGGCCATCGCGCAGGCCCGCGCGCGCGGCCAGCGTGTGTATGGCGAAGTGCTGGCGCAGCATCTGGTGGTGGATGAAAGCGTCTATCAGAGCAAGGACTGGGCGACCGCCGCCGGGTATGTGATGAGCCCGCCGTTCCGCGCCAAGCACCATCAGAAGGCGCTGTGGGCGGGGCTTGTCTCCGGCAGCCTGCAAACCACGGCCAGCGACCATTGCGTGTTCTGCGCGCCGCAGAAGGCGATGGGCCGCGACGACTTCACCAAGATCCCGAACGGCACCGGCGGCATTGAAGACCGCATGAGCATCCTGTGGCACCACGGCGTGGGCCAGGGCCGCATCACGCCCAACGAGTTTGTGCGCATCACCAGCACCAACACGGCGCAGATCTTCAACATCCACCCGCGCAAGGGGGCCGTGGCCGTGGGGGCCGATGCCGACATCGTGGTGTGGGACGCCACGGCCAGCCGGACCATCTCGGCCAAGACGCACCATCAGCGCGTGGACTTCAACGTCTATGAGGGCATGGAGGTGACGGGGCTAGCCCGCCACACTGTCTCGCGCGGCAAACTGGTGTGGACGGATGGTGATTTGCGGACCGTGGCCGGGGCCGGGCGTTACGTGCCCCGCCCGGTGTTCACCGCACCGTTCCAGGCACAGGCGGTTCGCAACGCGCTGACAAGGCCGGTGGGCGTGCAGCGCGACTGATGCGCCGCATCCTGTTGCTGCTGGCAGCCCTGCTGGCAGGCGCGATCCCCCCGGCGGCGGCACAATCGCCGCCGCCGGGGCTGGACGCCATTCTGGCGCGCGGCGTGCTTCGCGTGGGGCTGACCGGCGATTACCGCCCATTCTCCTACCGCGACCCGGCAACGGGCGCGGTCTCGGGGCTTGATGCCGACATGGCGCAGTCGCTGGCTGATGGCATGGGCGTGAAGCTCGACATCGTGCCCACCACCTGGAGCAGTCTGACGCCGGACCTGCAGGCCGGGAAATTCGACATCGCGATGGGAGGTGTCACCATTACGCTGAACCGGCTGAAAACCGCCTATTTTTCCGCGCCCGTCCTGCGCGCGGGCAAGACCCCCATCGCCCGCTGTGCCGATACGGACAAGTATCAGACGCTGGCACAGATCGACCGGCCCGAGGTGACCGTGATCGTCAACCCCGGCGGCACCAACGAAAGCTTCGACCGCGCGAACCTGCATCAGGCGCGGATTTTGGTGTTCCCCGACAACACCACCATCTTCGACCAACTGGTGCAGGGCCACGCCGACCTGATGATCACCGACGGCGTCGAGGCGCGGTTGCAGCAGAAACTGCACCCGGACTTGTGTGCCATCCATCCGGACACGCCGTTCACCGTGTCCGAACTCGGCTACATGCTGCCGCGTGATATGCCGTTGAAACTGTTCGTGGATGCATGGCTGCACGGGCTGGACATCAGCGGCGCACACGCCAGACTGGTGGCGAAGTGGCTGGAATAGGGGTGC
>CAIPHQ010000361.1 GCA_903864895.1 uncultured Rhodospirillales bacterium | reverse complement strand
TATAACTCTGTGCGATCTCGGCAAGCGCCTCGCCGCCGTTGCGAACGAATCGCACCTATATCCACTGCACGCTGATCGAAGCCCACCCTCGCCGCCCGCATCCTTCGCACCTGAGCCCGCGTTCCAGATCCTTCACTTTTGCGTGCCCCCCGCGGACGCCGCGCCGGCGGAGACTGCGCGAACGGCGGCGCTGTCCGGCACTTCGGCGGGCACGTGGCCCCCTTGGTCAGTCTTGCCCGAACCTCCAGCCATACACGCGTTGCAGCGTGCCGCCCATCAGGGTGGCCTTGTCGGTTGCGCTGAGCCGGTCTGTCGCCAGAAACGCCTCCACGCCTTCGCGATAGGTCAGGAATTCCACCGCGCGGGTCCAGTCGGTGCCCCAGATGCAGCGGTCCAGCCCGAAGGTGTCGAACACGCGGGCCAGATTGTCCCAGATATCGGGGAACGGGAACGGCGTGTGGGACAGGGTGCAGGCGCCGCTGACCTTGATGCGGACATTCGGGTAGCGGGCCAGCGCCAGCACCTGCGGCAGGCCCGCCCATGGTGCGGCGGGGGCGGGGCGTTGCATGGGTTGCAGCAGGCCGAGGTGGTCGATGACGATTGTTGTGTCCGGGTGGCGGGCAATCAGCGCCTGCGCCTGGGCTGGCCGGCCCCAGCACAGCAGGTTCACCGGCAATCCGTGCCGGGCGGCGGCGGCCAGCACGCGGGCCATGCCGGGGTCGGCGGGGTCCTCTGTGGCACCATAGTCCAGCAACAGCCGCACCCCCACCGCGCCCGGCGTGGCGGCCCATTGGGCGATGATGTCCGCGACGCCGGGGTTGGTGGGGTCCACGGGCTTGATCACCCGGAACCGGTCCGGGTGCGCGGCGTACACCTGCTGCGCGTAACTGGCGTCGTAGCGATAGAAACTATAGGCCGAGACCAGCAGCGCGCCGTGCACGCCGGCTTCATCCATCGCGGCGATCAACTCATCCCCGGTGGCCGAGGCCGGGCCGGCCAGCGTGCCGGCCCATGGGCGCGCCGGGTGGTTGCGCTCGTAGGGATGCACTTGCGAGTCGAGGATCAGCATGGGGCGCCTCATTCTGCGTGTGGCGGGTTATGGCATGTGTGGCGCGGCGGGCCGGGTGCCGTCAGTCTGCCGCCTGTCCGGCGCGGGCGGCTTCGATGCGGGCGATGTCGATGCGGCGCATGGTCATCATGGCGTCCATCGCCCGCTTGGCGGCGGCGCGGTTGGTGTCTTGCAGCGCGGCGAGCAGGGCGCGCGGCACAATTTGCCAGGAAAACCCCCAGCGGTCCTTGCACCAGCCACACTCGCTCTCGCGGCCGCCATGGGCCACGATGGCATTCCAGTAGCGGTCGGTTTCGGCCTGATCCCCGGTCATGACCTGAAAGCTCACCGCCTCGTTCGGCGTGAACGCCGGGCCGCCATTCAGGCCCACAAACGCCTGGCCGAGGACGGTGAATTCCACGGTCAACTCACTGCCCTGCGTGCCGCCGGGGTAGTCGGACGCGGCCAGCATCGGCGGGCCCATATGGCTGTCCGGAAACGTGGCGGCGTAGAATTCCGCCGCCCTGCGGGCCTCGCCATGATCGAACCACAGGCAGGTGACGATTTTGCTGCTCATCTTTGGTGCCTTGTGGGGGCGCTAGCGTTGCGCGGGCTGGACGCGCTGCCGAAGTTGGCGCACGTGGCGGGTGGATGCAATCTGCCGGTGGGGCGTGCGACGGTCGCGGCGCTGCGGGGCCTTGCGACGGGCGGGGCTTGCGGTCGGCCAGATGCGGCCGCACGGCCTGAGCGGAAGCGTTGCGGGCTGCAGCTTGCTGTTATTCAGCTTGGTGCGATTTCCAAGGTTTTTGCATTCGCCAACTTCGCAGACCGCTTTTGACAAGTTACCAAAATCGTCCCCATATCCTCTGATGGGGAAACGATCTGGCGTCGCCGACACAGAGGAGGAGCTAGCGAAGCTGTCGCTGGCTCAGATCAACGTCGAGATTGAGCGCTGTTTGTGGGGTGCTCAACACGGCGGCACCAGCCAAGGGCGAAAGTCGTTCTTCGAGCGCCTCGTTTGGCTCGAAGGGGGAGGGAGAAGCTCTACTCGATACCGGCACCCAAGCGCCGGTTCAGGTCGATCTGACTCCGCTCGCAGCCTTTCCGTCACAAATCAACAATTCTGTGCCGCCAATCTGCTCCAAATAGATCAGTGGCTTATCCGTTGCAAAATCCCGGTGCAAAAATCTCCGCCGCGCGCAGCCTGCCATATCCCCCCGGATTCCAAACGCCAGACTTCATCCGCTAATGCGGGTTCATTCCCTGCGCGATCATCAGGTGATGCATCTGGTGGTGCATCCCCTCGGTCAGCACCCCGATGAAGCCCAGCGCGCGCAGTTTCATCATGTCTTGCGGCGGCGCCAGCACGGTCAGCACGGCACCGTCCGGCGCTTCGGCGGCGGTGAAGCGCCACGCCCCGGCGCCGGTCATGGTGGCGGCGTGGGCGGGGACCATGCGGCGGATGGAGTCGCGCACCGCGCCCGCACCGGTCACGGTAAAGCGCATCCCGCCCTCTACCGCCTCATTGGCCACGGCGGCGTGCAGGGTGACGTTGTCCATGTCGATCAGGTGCTGGCGCAGGGCTTCGATGTTCACCCGGCTCCAGTCGGTCGCCGGGTTGGCTTCCAGCATCTGCACGATTTCCTGAATCGCCGCGAAGGCGGATTGGCCGGGCTGCGCCGGGGCTGTGCCGTGCATCATGGCGTGGGTGTGGTGCATCGGCATGGTGGCCGGCATTTCGGCATCGGACTGCGCGCGGGCGTGCAGGGGCAGCAGCAGGAACAGGGCGGCGAGGGGGCGTTGCATCAGCGCGCCTGTTGCTGCGCCTGAACAAAGGCGCGCAGCACGGCGTTGATGCGCGTCTGGTAGCCCCGGCCGGATTGCTTGAAATAGGCCAGCACATCCTGATCGACGCGCATGTTCAGCACCGACTTGGGCTGCGGCATCACGACGGACGCCGAGTCCCAATCGAACGTCAGACCGGCTTCGTCCGGATCATCGGCGATGCTGGCTTCCAGTTCTGCTTCGGTCATGGCAGCGGCACGCGCCCAATCGGTCTGGCTTTCACCGCGTGCGCGCATCGCGTTGATCTCGTCAGCCGTGTAGCAAACGATAGTCTCGTTCTTCGCCATGTCTTGCCCTCCGGAATGAAATGATGCGCCGTTTGGTGCCGCGCCACGTCCAGATCACCGCATGGAGTTTGCCGTTCAACCGCGCCACGGTCAGGAATCGCGCCTCACTTGTGTGCCCGGACGGGACGTGAACGGCAGCGCGGCCATCGAAGACGTCGATCGCATCGGCAAAATCAAGGCCGCGCACGGCAATCGTGCGTAACCGCTTCGTCTCATCCCATTCGAACATCGGATTGTATATACAATTTGCCTACACTATGCAAGCCACGCCGGTCAGGCCGCGTAATCCGCCCCCGCATCATCCAGAATCTGCTTCATTTCGGCAAAATGCGCGGCCGCGTAGCTGGGGTATTCCTCCCAGCCGCGCGCGGTCTGCTCGGCCATATCGTGCGGCAGCACGTTGAGCGGGCGGCCGGTGGAGTAGGCCAGAATCAGGGTCTGGCAGGAGCGCTCGAAGTAATAGAGTTCGTCGTAGGCGCGGGCCACGGTTTCACCCACCACCAGCACGCCGTGATTGGCCATCAGCAGCACGCGGTGGCTGCCCAGCGCATGGGCGAGGCGCACGCCCTCGGCGGCGTTGTCGGCGATGCCGCCGTAATGGCGGTCGATGGCGACGCGGTTGTAGAAGCGCGCGGTGTTCTGATCCACCGGCAGCATCGCCGGGTCCGCGAGGCAGGCGAGTGCGGTGGCGTAGGGCGCGTGCACATGCAGCACCGCGCGGGCGTGCTTGTGGGCGGCGTGGATGGCGCCGTGGATGCACCACGCCGAGGGGTCGGGCGCGCCGGCGCGGTGCATCACCCCGGTGTCGGCGGCGTCCAGCAGCAGCAGGTCGCTGGCCTTGATGCGGGAGAAGTGGCGCCAGCGCGGGTTCATCAGGAAGCGGCTGCCGTCGTCACTGACTGCGACGCTGAAATGGTTGGCCACCGATTCGTGCCAGTTCTCGCGTGCCGCGAGCCGGAAGGCGGCGGCCAGATCGGCCCGCAGCGCCCATTCCGCCGTGTCGAGATTTTCGCCGTGGCGCAGCATGGTATCCGGCATTCCGCCCTCCCGCGTTTGATGCGGTTACTTTAGTGTGCCGCGCGTGCGGGCGCCACTTGAGCCCGGAGCCATAAAGCCTTTACGCTTAAAATATCGACGTCCAAAGGGGCTGAGCGAATGAACCTGACGCGCAGAGGGCTGGTTGCTGGCGGTGTGACGCTGGCGCTGGCTGACCGGATCCTGCCCATTGGCGCCGCGCGCGCCGACAGCGGCACTGTCACCATCGCCTATAACGTCGGCCTGCCGGCGTGGGACCCCACCGTGGGCCCGTCGGCAGTGAACCCGACCATTCAGGCCATCTACCAGTCGGTGTTCGACCAGTATATCGGCCAGAACCCCGACCTGTCGTTCACCGGCGGCCTGCTGGAGAAGTGGGGCTGGAATGATGCGCATAACGGCATCTGGATGGATGTGCGCAAGGACGCGTTCTGGCACGACGGCTCGCCGGTGACGACCGATGACGTCATCTGGTCGCTGACCCGCGCGGGCGACCCGAAGGGCGGCAACCCCATTCAGTTCATCTGGGGCAACCTGTTCAACTTCAAGGCCGATGGCCAGCGCGTGACCGCCGAGGCGCACGGCTACGACCCCGCGCTGTTCAAGTGGATGGCGTTCCTGACCGGCTACGTGCTGCCGAAGGCGTATTACGAGAAGGTGGGCGCGGACGGCTTCGAGAAGAAGCCCATCGGCAGCGGCCCGTACATGGTGGATGCGTTCGAGCGCAACGCGTTCCTGCGCCTGAAGGCCAACCCGAAATACTGGGGCGGCAAGCCCGCGTTCGACACCGTGGTGTTCAAGTTCGTCACCGACGCCTCGGCGCGCGTGGCGGAAATTGAATCGGGCGCCTCGGATGTGACGCTGGAAATTCCGTACGAGGAATACGACCGCCTGAAGGCGAAGGCGGGGCTGAAGGGCATCACCACCCCGGTGTCCGACATCGGCATGATCTTCTTCACCAATGTTGACCCGGTGATGATGGACCGCAATGTCCGCAACGCCATGGTCCTGTCGGTGGACAAGAAGCTGCTGGTGGACAAGCTGCTGCGCGGCTACGGCGTGCCCATCGACACGCTGGAAGCGCCGGAATACGCGGCGTTCGATGGGTCGATCAAATCGGCTTACGACCCGGCGCTGGCGCTGCAGATGATGGAGGCGTCGGGCTACACCAAGGCCAAACCCGCCAAGATCACCATCCAGACCACGCGCGGCTTCAAGCCGAAAGACTACGAGATGATCCAGGCGATCGTCGGCATGTGGCGCAAGGTGAACATCGAGGCGACCATCGAGGTCTACGAGATCGCCAAGCATTACGAACTGCGCGCTGCCCACAAGCTGGCGCCCGCCGCGTTCTACAACTGGGGCAACAGCATCGGCGACCCGACCACCAGCACCGGCTTCGCCATGTTCAGCCACTCGCCGCACTCGGCGTGGCACGCCGATGACGTGGACGGGATGATCGGGCCGCTGTGGGGCGAGGCGGATGAGGCCAAGCGCATCGCGGGCTGGAAGGCCGTGGACAAGTATATCAACGAGAACAACTACGTGCTGCCGCTGCTGCAATACGTGCAGCCGGTGATCTACAAGTCGAACCTGAAAGTGGTGCCCAGCGTGTCGGGCGCACTGCTTCCGGCGCGGTTTACGCGCGCCTAGTGGGCGGACCCTCACCCCTCCGCGCCGGTTGGCGCGGGAGGGTGAGGGCCAGTGCTCGCGCGCTGACCTGACACTGCATGATTTTCCGCCGCATCCTGTTACGCCTGCTGCAAGCCATTCCCACGCTGGCCGGGGTCGCCATTCTGGTGTTCGTGCTGGTGCGCGTGGTGCCCGGTGACCCGGTGGCCATGATGATCCCGCCGGGGGCTGACGCCGATGTGGTGGCGCGGCTGTATGCGCAATATGGCCTCGACAAGCCCATCCTGACGCAGTTCGGCCTCTGGGCCGCCGCTGCCGCGCATGGCGATTTCGGCATGTCGATTTCGCTGCGGCAGGGCGTGACCGGGCTGATCTTCTCGCGCCTGCCCGCCACGCTGGAACTGGTGGCGTTTGCCGCCACGGTGGCGGTGGTGCTGGGCGGGGCGCTGGCGGTGTTCGGCATTCGCCATGCCGGGCGCTTCGGCGAAGGCGCGGTGGATGCCGTCACCGGCTTCGTGCTGTCGGTGCCGGATTTCCTGTGGGGGTTGGCGTTCATTGTGGCGTTTGGCGTGCTGGTGCCGCTGTTCCCGATATCGGGCCGCAACGACCCGTCGCAGGCACTGGGACTGGCGAGTGATTTCATCCTGACCGAATCGTTTTTCCGGCTTCGCTGGGGGGTGACCGCCGATATCCTGGCGCACATGACCATGCCTGCGATCGCGCTGGCGTTGCCGCTGGGTGCCATGATTGCCCGCGTGCTGAAATCCTCGCTGGCCGAGCAGATGGCGCAGGATTATGCGCTGCTGTCGCGCGTGAAGGGGTTTTCGCGCTGGCACGTGATTGTGGCCGAGGCGCTGCGCAATGCGGCGATCCCCACCGTCAGCCTGACCGGCGTGCAACTGACCTTTCTGGTCGGCGGCACCGTGCTGATTGAGAAGATCTTCTCCTATCCCGGCATCGGCAGCCTTGCCATTGATGCGGTGGTCAACCGTGACCTGCCGCTGATTCAGGGGCTGATCCTGACATTTGCGGTGCTGTTCATTTTGATCAACCTGCTGCTGGATTTGTCCTACGCGATGCTGGACCCGAGGTTGCGGCATGCGTGACCCTCACCTCTACCCTCACCCTCCCGCGCTTTGCGCGGGCCCCTCCCTCTCCCGCAAGCGGGAGAGGGGCTGGAAGGACGCTCGGTTGAGCCCCTCTCCCGCGTGCAGGAGAGGGAGGGGCCCACGTGCAGCGTGGGAAGGTGAGGGGCCGTGACCACCCCCGGAACCCTGCGCCACGCCCTGACCAACTGGCGTGTGGTGACCGGCGGCGTGTTGCTGCTGGTGCTGCTGGTGGCCGCCGTGTTCGCCGCGGCACTTTCGCCGTACGACCCGCTCGATCAGGATCTGGCCGCCCAACTGGCCCCGCCCGACTGGCATTTTGGCCGGGACGCGCATGCGCTCGGCACCGACAGTCTGGGCCGCGATGTGCTGTCGCGCCTGATCTATGGCAGCCGGGTGGCGCTGACCGTGGCGTTCGTGGCGGGGATTCTGACCGCCGTGGCGGGCACGCTGCTCGGCCTTGCCGCCGGGTTCTTTGGCGGCTGGATCGACGCGCTGATTTCGCGGGCGGTGGATATCTGGTCGTCGTTTCCGCCGGTGCTGCTGTCGATCATCCTGGTCGCGCTGATCGGCACCGGGCTGTGGTCGGTGGTGGCTGCCATTGTGTTGATTGACTGGACGCGGTTCTGCCGGGTGATCCGCGCGGAGACGCTGAAGCAGCGCCGTCTGGACTATGTGGACGCCGCCGTGGTGGCGGGCCTGCGCCCGCGTGCCATCCTGTGGCGCGAAATCGTGCCCAACGTGCTGCCGCTGGCCTTGGTGCTGCTGACGCTGGAAATGGGGCTGGCGGTGGTGATCGAGGCGATTCTGTCCTTTGTGGGTCTGTCGATTTCGTCGGACGCGCCAAGCTGGGGCGGCATGATCGCCGAGGGGCGGGAGGTGGTGCATCAGGCCCCGTGGGTGTTGATCGGCGCGATGCTGGTGCTGCTGGCCACCGTGCTGGGCTTCAACGTGCTGGGCGACGGGCTGAAACAGGAACTCGACCCGGTGCTGCGATGAGCGGTGCGGCACTCGACATCACCAATCTGTCGGTTGCCATCCGGCGCGGCCCGACACTGCTGCATGGCGTCTCGCTGCATGTGGCGCCCGGTGAGGTGCATGGTTTGGTGGGCATGTCCGGCGCCGGCAAGTCCATGGTGGGGCGCTGCCTGCTGGGCATTCTGCCCGCCCGCGTGGGCATCACCGGCGGCAGCATCCGCTTTGCCGGGCAGGAACTGGTGGGGCTGAATGAGCGCGACCGCCGCCGCGCCGGGGCGCAACTGGCGCTGATCCCGCAAGACCCGCTGTCGGCGCTGAACCCGTCGCGCCGCATCGTCTCGCAGATGACCGACGTGATGCGCCTGCGCCTCGGCCTGACGCAGTCCGAGGCTACGGCGCGGGCCCTGGCGATGCTGCACGAGGTGCATATCCGCGACCCGGAGGGCGTGCTGCACCGCTACCCGCACGAACTTTCGGGCGGGATGCGCCAGCGCGTGCTGATTGCCACCGCGTTTGCCTGTGAGCCGAAGCTGATCGTGGCCGATGAGCCGACCACGGCGCTGGACGTGACGGTGCAGAAGCAGATTCTGCGGCTGATCCGCGACTTGCAGCGCAGCCATCAGACGTCGCTGCTGTTCGTGACCCACGATCTCGGTGTGGTGGCCAAGATCTGCAATTCGGTGACGGTGCTGAACGCCGGGCGGGTGGTGGAGCAGGCGCCGGTGGCCGAGATGTTTGCCGCCCCGAAGGACCCGTACACGCAGGCCCTGTTCGCCGCCACGCCGCGCTATGACCAGCCGGGCGGGGTGGTGGCATGACCATGCTCGCCGAAGCCCGCGCGCTGCATGTGGCGCTGCCCAACCAGTCGGCCAAGCGCCCGTTTCGCGCCGCGCCGTTGATCCATATTCTGCACGGCGTGGATTTTGCCATCGCGCCCGGTGAGGCGGTGGGGATCGTGGGTGAATCCGGCTCCGGCAAGACCACGCTGGGGCGCGCGCTGCTGCGCCTGTTGGAACCCAGCGGCGGGCAGGTGCAGTTCGCCGGGCAGGATATCACCCATGCCAGTGAGGCCACGCTGCGGCCGTTGCGGGCACGGATGCAGATGATTTTTCAGAATCCGCTTGCCTCGCTGAACCCGCGCCGCAGCATCGCCGCCAGCGTTGCCGCGCCGCTATGGGCGCGCGGCGACCGGGCCGACCCGCGCCCGCGCGTGCTGGCTGCGCTGGAACGCGCCGGGCTGTCCGGCAGTCTGGCGGATCGCTACCCGCACCAGCTATCGGGCGGTCAGCGCCAGCGTGTGGGCATTGCGCGCGCAATCGTGACGGAGCCCGATTTCATTCTGGCTGATGAAATCGTCTCCGGGTTGGACGTGTCCACGCAGGCGCAGATTCTGGACCTGCTGCGGCAGTTGCGCCGCGACATGGGGCTGGCGCTGGCGTTCATCACGCATGATCTGTCGGTGGTGCGGGTGCTGTGTGAGCGCGTGGTGGTGATGCATCAGGGCCGCATCGTCGAGCAGGGCCGTTGCGAGGACGTGTTCGCCGCGCCCGCGCACCCCTACACCCGCCGCCTGCTGTCAGCGGTGCCGCTGCCCGAAATCGACCCGGACTGGCTGGATGCGGAGCCGGAGGAGGCGGCGTAGCCCGCCCCTCAGGCGTCGAACACGATCCGCGCGCGCAGGCGCGGCAACACGAATTCCATGAAGGCGCGCAATTTGTGCGGCACGATCCGGTTGGCCGGATATACCAGATGCACCGGCCGCGTCGGCGGCTCGAATTCCCGCAGCAGCAGGCGCAAGCGCCCGTCAGCAATGGCGGCAGCCACCTGATAGCACAGCAACCGCGCCACCCCGAGACCGGCGGCCGCGGCATCCACCGCGGCTTCGGCGGTGCTGACCGTCAGGCGTGAATGCACCGGCACGCGCTCGGTTTGCTGGCCGTGGGCGAACTGCCATTCGGTGGCGGATTGCAGCACGGTGAAGCTGATGCAGTCGTGCTTTGACAGGTCGCCGGGCGTTTGCGGCTCACCGCGCGCGGCCAGATAGGCGGGGCTGGCGCAGGCCACGTGACGGATTTCACCCACGCGGGCCGCGATCAGCCCGCTATCGGGCAGTGCCCCGATACGCAGCGCCACATCGGTCTGTTCCTCGATCAGATGCGACACGGCGTCGGACAGCCGCAGATCCACATCCACCTCCGGATAGGCTTTCAGGAAGTCCACGATCAGCGGGGCCAGATGCAGCCGCCCGAACACCACCGGGGCGCTGATGGCCAGCGTACCGCGCGGGGCGCGATACTCGCCGGAGGCGCGGCGTTCGGCCTCCGCCACATCTTCCAGCACGCGGCGGCAGGTTTCAAAATAAGGCCCGCCTGCATCGGTCAGCGCCACCGACCGGGTGGAGCGCACCAGCAATTGCGCGCGCAATTCGTCCTCCAGATCGGACACGCGGCGGCTGACCGTGGTCAGCGGAATGCCCATGCGGCGGGAGGCAGCCGAGAAGCCGCCCGCCTCCACCACGGCCACAAACGCCGCCATCGCTTCCAGCCGGTCCATGCTGCATTCCGCATTGTGGGACAGTCCGTGCCAGTCATAGCGGATACTGCCGGTAATCGGAAGGCATTAGGTCTCTGTGCATCAGCCGCACCAACCGGGACGGCCGAGGACAGGAGAGACCATCATGAGCCGGATCAACACCTTCGCCACCGCTGACGCCGCCCCCGCCGCTGCCCAGCCTGCGCTGCACGCCGCCCAGCGGCAGATGGGCATGGTGCCCAATCTGTACAAGGTGATCGCCAACAGCCCGGCGGCGCTGGAAGGCTATCTCGGCCTGAACGCGGCGCTGTCCAAGGGCACGCTGGATGCCAAGACCCGCGAGCGGATTGCGCTGGCGGTGGCGGAGGTGAATGGCTGCGGCTACTGCCTGTCGGCCCACACCTATATCGGCAAGCATCTGGCGAAGCTGGATGATGCTGAAATCACTGCCAATCGCAGCGGCGCTTCCAACGACATCAAGGCGGATGCGGCGGTGCGCTTTGCTGTCTCGGTCGTGCGGCAACGCGGCCATGTTTCGGACAGCGAACTCGCCGCCGTGAAGGCGGCCGGGTACGGCGATGCCGAGGTGGTCGAGATCGTGCTGCATGTCGCGCTGAACACGCTGACCAACTACGTCAATGAAGTCGCCGGGACCGAGATTGATTTCCCTGTGGTGACGTTGCGCAAGGCGGCCTGACCGGCGCAAGCCGGGCCGCCCTGTTCCGGTGCGCCGGGGCAGGGCGGCTTGACTTCGCGGCTGCGGGCGGGCACCGGGTCTGCTCAATCGCCCGAGTGCCCCCATGTCCAACCGCACCCTCTACACCCGCGCGGTGGTCGTCGGCCTGCAGATCGCGGTCGGTGCGTTCGCCATCGACATGTATATCCCCGGCTTCGCGGCCATTGCCGAGGATCTGCGCACCGACCCCGGCACGGTGCAGCTCAGCATGACGGCGTTTTTCATCGCCCTTGGCATCGGGCAGGTGCTGTGGGGGCCGGTGTCGGACGCGGTGGGGCGGCGCGGGCCGATTTTTGCCGGGCTGGCGCTGTTTGCGGTGGCCAGCGCGGCGGCTGCGTTTGCGCCCGGCATCGGCTGGCTGATTGCCGCCCGCTTCGTGCAGGGATTGGGCGCGGCTGGCGCGACCGTGGTGCCACTGGCGGTGATCCGCGACGAGTATACCGGGCCGGATGCGGCGCAATTGCTGTCGCTGGCCATTCTGTCGCTCAGCGTCTCACCCATCCTGGCCCCGGTCGCGGGCGGGTTCATGGTGCAATACGTGTCGTGGCGGCTGATTTTCGGCGTGCTGATTGTCATCAGCCTCGCCACCGCCGTGATGACGCATTTTCTGCTGCCCGAGACGCTGCCGCTGGCCCGCCGGGTCAGCGCGCGGCCGCTGTCGATTCTGCTGACCTATGGGCGGCTGCTGCGCGACCGGCGGTTTCTGGCCCCGGTGCTGATTGCCGGATGCGGGCAGGCGCTGCTGTTCCTGTTCATCTCCGGCGCGCCGTTCGTGATCGTGACCCTGCACGGCGTCTCGCCGACCAATTTCGGCATCCTGTTCGCCATCCACGCGATGTCGCTGATCGGGCTGAGCCAGTTGAACGCGAAAATGATGCGCCGCTTCGGCGCGCTGCGCATGATCGGTGCGGGGGCCGCCATCGCTGCCGCCGCTGCGGTGGCGCTTGCGGTGCTGGTGGCGGGCGGCATGACGGCGCTGTGGCCGTTCGTGGTGCTGACCATCACCATCTTCGCGTCGCTGAGCCTGATTCTCGGCCCGGCGTTCCTGACCGCGATGGAGCCGTTCGGCGCCACCGCCGGGGCGGCGGCGGCGGTGGGAACCGGCATGGAGTTCGCGTGTTCGTCCACCGCCACGGCGCTGATGGGGATTCTGGCAGATGGCACCGCCATTCCGATGGCGGTGATCATGGCCGTGACCGCCTGCCTGATGCTGGCGGGCTGGGTGTGGTTCCGGCGTTTGTCCCGCGCCGTTCAGGCGTGAATGGACACCGGCTTGCCGCCCGGATAATCCGGGTCCGCAATGTACGGGAACGGGCCGGGGTAGTTTTCCACGAACAGCAGATGGCTGGCGAAGGCGCCATCTTTCGTTTGCAGATGCACGTGGTAGCCCGCCGGTTCGAAGGTGAAGCGGCCCTGATCGTCATCGAGTTCGAACGCGCCGTGATGCGCGACTGACGGGGCGGCGGAGATGATGGCGGTGCCCAGACGCCCGGTCATGCTGCGGTGATGGTGGCCGCACAGAATCCGTTCCACTTGCGGGTGCCGCGCCAGTACCGCGCCAAGTTCGGCGGTGCTGTGCAGGTTGATGGAATCGAAAATCGGCAGTCCGCACAGCATTGGCGGGTGATGCAGCGCGATGAAGGTCGGGCGCTGCGGCGCTTCGGCCAGCCGTGCCTCAAGCCATGCCAGGCGCTTTTCGCACAACAGGCCGTAGCCCGCGCCGGGCACCACGCTGTCCAGCATGATCAGCCGCACCGGCAGGTCTTCCACCACGTACTGCACGAACTCCGGGTCCGTGGTGACACCGTGGAACTCCGCCAGCGCCGCGCGGAAATTCTCGCGCCGGTCGTGGTTGCCGGGGATCAGGTACAGCGGCAGGTGGCCGAGATGGCGGCGCAGCATGTGGCGCAGTTCGCTGTATTCCTCGGGCAGGCCGTTATCGGTCAGGTCGCCGGTCAGCACCACCGCGTCGGGCACCGGGCGGAACGCGGCGGCGGCGCGCAGCGCGCGTTCGGCCATCACCGAGGCTTCCACCACCCGGTAGGCGGGCTTGCCCGAGGGGCGGACATGCAGGTCGCTCAGATGCAGCAGGATCACGCACGCAACTCCCGGTTACCGGGCGCGACTCTGGCAAGGAACCGGACAGGGCGTCCATGCCCCAAACCGGTAAATTTATGTAACGATGCTGTCAATCGATCTGCGCGGCGCCCAGAATCCGCCCGCCTTCGGCTTGCAGCAGCACGGCAATGTGCTCACCCGGTGGCAGTTTGGCGCGCAGCGTGACGGCCTCACCGCGCCACGATCCGGCGCGGGACAGGCCGCGCACCACGTTGGATTCCACCAGCGTGCGCCCGGCATTCTCGCCGTGTTTGACGGCGGTGGCGTGGCGGCTGTCGTAGCCTGCCACCAGAACATTGGCGGGAATGGCCTCGCCGGACGCGACCGTGATGGCAATCTCGCCGCCGCTGCGCGCCAGTGTGACCGGCACCGCATGGGAAGCCTGTCCGCGTTGCAGCGATACCGCGCGCAGCACGCCGGCGCGGTCGCTGCCGATCACGTCATGCGTGCCGTCCACCACCATCTGCGGCGTGTAAACTGAGTCGCTGCCCAGCACCGCCGCATAGTCGTGCTGGCGTTGCGTGGCTGCAGGCAGCGCGAACGGGTCGGGCCAGCCCAGACGGTCCCAATAGGTCACGTGAAACGCCAGCGGCAGCAGGTTGCTGCCCGAGGCGGCCAGTTCGCTCAGCACCGCATCGGCGGGCGGGCAGGAGTTGCAGCCTTCGGAGGTGAACAGTTCCAGCACCACCGGGCGGGTGGACCCGGCCAGGGCGGGGGCGGCGGACAGGCAAGCCATCAGGGCGGCGAGGGCGGGGGCGCGCATGGGGTTGCTCCGGCAAGATAGGTGATCGTCGGTCTTGCGGGCGGGCCATGCGTTACAGGCGGCGGTGCGGGCGTGACATCTGACGCGATTCGTCATACGTTAGCCGCATGTCCGACGCCGACACTGCATCCCCGCCGCTGACCGCTGCCGCGCTTGCCACACGGGCCGCCATTGTGGCCACGGCGGAGCGGCTGTTCCGCACCATGGGCTACCAGAAGACCACGGTGGCGGACATTGCGCGCGAACTGAAAATGTCGCCCGCCAACATCTACCGCTTCTTTCCCAGCAAGTCAGCGATCAACGAGGCCATTTGCGGCGGCATTCTGGTGGAGTTTGACGCCGCCGTGTGGGCCATCGCGCGCGGGCCGGAGGCGCCGGCCGAGCGCATTCGCGCCGTGTTCCGGCTGTTGCAGGAACAGACCATCGCGCTGTTCTTCCACGAACGCCGGATGCACGACATGGTTGCTGCGGCGCTGGAGGAGCACTGGCCGGTGATTGACCAGCACGTGCACACCATCGACGCCGCCTTTGGCCACATCGTCGCCGACGGGCAGGCGCAGGGCGTGTTCGCGCCGCTGGACGCGGAGATGACCGGCCGCCTGCTGCATTTGACCTGCGTGATGTTCACGCACCCCACGCTGGTGGAGCAGTGCCAGGACACCAAGGATCTGCCGCTGATGGCGCACGCGATGGCGGAATTCTGCCTGCGGGCGTTGCGGCCGGACGCGCCCGCCGCCTAGAGTTTGCCCCAACAAGAATGGGGAAACGGCGGCCATGGCATCCTTCGACGCTTTGCACGACTACCTGCGCAACGCCGCCGCCACCGGGGAGGTGGCCGGTGTGGCCGCCGTGGCAGGCGATGCCAACGGCACGCTGTTCGAAGCCGCCTATGGCGTGCGCGGCGCGGGCGGCACCGCCGCGTTCACCCCCGACACGGTGATGTGGATCGCGTCCATGACCAAGGCCGTCACCTCGGTGGCGGCGATGCAACTGGTGGAGCAGGGGCGGCTTGCGCTCGATACCCCGATCTCTGCCGTGCTGCCTGATCTGGCGGACCGCCCGGTGCTGGAAGGCTTCGACGCCGCCGGGGCCGCCATTCTGCGCCCGGCCAAACGCGCCATCACGCTGCGCCATTTGCTGACCCACACGGCGGGCTTCGGCTACGACATCTGGAGCCCGGCGCTGACGCAGTACGAGGCGCTGCATGACATTCCCGGCATCATCTCCTGCCAGAACAAGGCGCTGACCACGCCGCTGCTGTTCGACCCGGGCGAGCGCTGGAATTATGGCATCAACATCGATTTCATCGGCAAGGCGGTGGAGGCGGTGAGCGGGATGACGCTGGAGGCGTATTTCGCCGCCCACATCACCGGCCCGCTGGGCATGACGGACACCGCCTTCCGCATGGGCGAGAGCCAGCGCGCAAGGTTGTCCGCCATGCACGCCCGGCAGGCCGATGGGGCGCTGGTGGAAATTCCGTTCGGGGTGCCGCAGGAGCCGGAGTTTCACATGGGCGGCGGCGGGCTGTACGGCACCGTTACCGACTATCTGCGCTTCGCCCGCATGATTTTGCGCCACGGCGAACTGGACGGCGTGCGCATCCTGCAGCCGAAGACCGTGGCCGAAATGTCCCGCAACCAGATTGGTGACCTGAATGTCACCACGCTGCCGACCGCACACCCGGACTTGTCGCACGACGCCAATTTCTACCCCGGCATGGTGCAGAAATGGGGCCTGGGCTTCCTGCTGAACACCGAAACCGACCCGCATGGCCGCAGCCCGGACAGCCTGGCGTGGGCGGGGCTGGCCAACACCTATTACTGGATCGACCCCGCCGCCGGCGTGTGCGGCGTGGTTGGCACGCAGAGCCTGCCGTTTGCGGACCCCGGCGCGCTGGGGTGCCTGTGGGCGCTGGAGCGGGGGGTTTACGGGCGGGGGTGAGGAATTGCTCCGCAAGCCTTACGCCGATCCATGGTTCAAGCGCCCCACTGTAATTCGACGCAGTAAGCAGCAACTTTGAAGTTGGGTAATCAGCGGTTATGGGGTCCGTTTGGAGAGCGCCATGCGGAGCGAAGATTCTAGCTCCGCCGCACAAGTTTGCACTTGGTCGGCTTTGTCTATTGCTGCACGAGGGTATGAGCCAAATGGGGTGCCGGTCATGGCATCCAATAATCCGTCTTGCAACTTCTTCAAACGGTTTAGCTTTAACAGTGGTTCTTTATTCTCGAGTGCCTTAAGTTGCCCCACGATGCGCGTTTGATGACCGCGCAACCTAAATTCTTGCTCCGAACGTTTAGGTGGCTTTGGGCGGCCTGGGGGAAAAGGATTTATGTCGTCCTCCTCAGCCCACAAGTCTGACGCCCTGTTTGCTGCCTCAGCAATTTCTTTGCAGATAAGGTCCACATCTGCTGCCACCCGGTCGTTGCGATACCGCCATCGCTGTACAATAAACCCAGCAAATGCACCGATCAGCGCGCCAGACAGCGACGCAAGCGCTGGGACCACCCAGCGCGCAGAGTCATCTGCCGCAGGCACGACTGCGTGTTGCCCTACGCTGTTCGCAGTTATGCCGCCTGCATGTCTTGTATGGGCTTAGCCTTCTCTGGTACAGCTTCAGCGATATATCGATCGGCAAGCACTTTGTAGGTCTGGAACAGCGGTGAACCGGCACGAATTTCGAGCACCCGTTGCACATCCTCCCGACTCAGCCCATCCTTCCGAACTAGGTCGCCGAATGCCCAGTCTAGGAACGATGCTGCGTACGACGAAACCCCATCAAGTTCGACGATCACCCGCCCGCCTTTGGTACTACGCGCCGCCTCAACTGCCGGTAATAGCTTCCGTGTACGAAACTCATCAGCCCCCTGAGGACCAGTGCGATATCCCGGCGTGCGGGCGAAGTCCGCAACGCGAATTCGCTGAACAGCCCCGTTTGGCAGTGCCGCAGGGGCAGATGCGGTGTCAGGCACACCATGCTGTGTCACAGACTGATGCTGACTCCCATCCGGCATTGTCTAACCCTCGTATCCTATTGGACCAACAATGCATTGGTTGCGCGCAATGAGAGTCTCGCCCCCCGCAATGTCCCGCAATGTCGCGCAAACCCGGCGCTGACTCCGCGCGGGCGCGGTTCGCGGCGTTGCTGGACGGGCATCTGGCGCGGGGCACACGGCCGAACACCGCGCAGGGCGAGCCGTGGAGCAACGCGGGGTTTGCCGGTGAGGTGCCGAGTGACCGGGCGGAGGCGGCGCGGTCGCCCAACAGTGTGGCCAACTGGCGCAAGGGCTCGGCGCTGCCGGAGGCTATTGAGCCGATCTTGCGGGCGCTGTTCGGCCCGGACACCTCCCCCCGCCACGCCGACGCGCGCGCCGCATTGCGGGCGGCGTTTCTGGCGGCGCGGGCGGAGAAACTGGCGCGGGCCAAGCCCGACAAGGTGGGGGCCAGCTGGGTGGTGCGCGGCGCGCAACTGGCGATGGACCGCACGGCGCAGCCGGGTGACGCGCGGGCTGCGCGCGACCCCTTGCAGCTTCAGTTGCAGCAGGACGTGTGCGCACTGGCGCGGGCGCTGGCGGAGGCGACAAGCCGCAGCACCAATTCGGCGCTGATGCAGGGCGTGTCTGCCACCGCCACCGCGTTCGCCAAATTGCTGGACTGTGCGGCAGCCGAACTGCCCGCGCGGCTGGGCACCGCCTACCGGCTGTCGTTGCAACTCGGCGAGTTTCTGGACATCGACACGCTGGTGCGCGGCGACTATTCGGATGCGCCGCTGGACGGCGGGATTCGCGGGCAGTTGATCGTGCTGGTCCGCACCGCCGCCCCGTGGCTGCGCGGCTACCCGAGCGTGGCGGATCTGGACCGCAGGGCGCGGGAGGCGCTGCCGCTGACCGACCTGCGCACGGCGGCGCTGCTATGGACGCAGCAGGCGCTGACGGCGGATGCCATTGCCGGGCCGGACGGGGCGGAGATCGTGCTGGGGCTGGAGGCGGCGCATGTGGTGTCGTTTCAGCAACTGGCCCCCGGCTACAACGGGGCGCTGGCCGGGCGGGTTGCGGCGGGCGATGCGTTCAATTTGCTGCTGGCCGCACTTGGCCGTGTGGCGGCGGGGCAGGCCGGGGTTGCGGCTGAGGGTGCCGATGGCGCGGCGCTGCGGCAGCGCCTGACCCACGCGCTGTTGGCCGCCGCGCCGCAGGTGCGCGAGTTTGCCGCTACCATGCAGACCGATTTGCGCCATGCGGCGCTGGGGTTGCTGGAGGAGTGCGCCGCGCAGGCCGCGAACCCCGCGCCCGCCCCGCTACCGCAGGTGCCCGGCCCGCCGGTGCCGGACGATGTGGAAGCGCAGGCGCGGGCACTGATTCTAGCCGGGCAGGCCCCGCCGTCTGGCTGGAAGTTGCACATTCATAATTTGGATCTTTCAGCAACTATCGAGGAGCGCGAAAAATTCGGAAGCGGCGGCGTGCCGCCGCCGCAAGGCACCGCCGCCGCGTTTCACCGCACCGATCTGCTCGCCGGGCTCACCAGCCTGCAATCGCTC
>CAIPHQ010000360.1 GCA_903864895.1 uncultured Rhodospirillales bacterium | reverse complement strand
CGCTCCAGCGTGGTGGTGGCGGGCAGCACGATGTCGGCGTGGCGGGCCAGCGAATTCCACCATGGCTCGCTGACGATAATGGTCTCCTGCCTGGCCCAGCCGCGCAGCAGGCGGTTCAGATCCTGATGGTGATGGAACGGGTTGCCGCCCGCCCACCAACTCAGCCGCGCGTGCGGATAGGTCAGGTCACGGCCATTGTACTGGTAGGCACCGCCCGGCTGCTCGAACATGTCGGTGATGCGCGCCACCGGAATCCATGAGTTCGCCGGGTTGGGCAATGTTGGGAGGTTCACCGAGGCCACGCCCGCGCGCGGCATCCCCATGCCGTTGATGCTGCCATGCCCGAAACTGAAACCGCAGCCGGGGCGGCCAATCTGGCCCAGCATCGCTGCAAGGGCGGCCAGCATCCAGAAGCTCTGCTCGCCATATTCGCTGCGCTGCAACGACCATGTGGCGGTGATGAAGCTGGGGTTGCCCGCGCAGTCGCGCGCCAGTTGGCGGATCGTCTCCGCCGCGATCCCGGTCTCCCCCGCTGCCCATGCGGCGGTTTTGGCGGTGCCGTCCGCCTCGCCCAGCACATAGGCGCGCAGCGTTTCGTAGCCCACGGTGGCGCGGGCGAGGAAACCCAGATCGGCCAGACCTTCTGTGATCAAGGTATGCGCCATGCCGAACATCAGCGCGGTGTCGGTGCCGGGACGGATCGGCAGCCACTCCACGCCGGGCAGGTCCGGCATGTCGCCGCGCACCGGGGAGATGTTGACCATGCGCAGCCCGGCACGGCTGGCGCGGCGCAGCCAGTTCTCCATGTCGTGCGACCCGGCGCCGCCCGATGTAACCTGCCCGTTGCGCAACAACATACCGCCGAAGCACAGCATCACGCGCGCATGGGCGGCGATGTCGCGCCATTCCACCACCGGGCCGGTGATCACGTCGTTGGTGCCCATGATATGCGGCATCAGCGTCATGCCCGCCGCATAGGAATAGTTGGTCAGTTGCCCGGTATAGCCGCCCGATGCAGCCAGCAGCCGGTGCAATTGGGTGCGCGCATGGTGAAACCGCCCCGCCGAGGACCAGCCATAGCTGCCGCCGAAGATGCTCGCCGGGCCGTGCTCGTCGCGCACCCGCGCCACTTCCCCGGCCACCAGTGAAACGGCGGTGTCCCAGTCCACCGGCACAAACGGCTCGCCGCCGCGAAACGTGCCGCCGCGCCGGTCACCGCGCAGCCAGCCTTGCCGCACATGCGGCCGGTCGATCCGGCTTGCGGCATGCACGGCGGACGGGATGGAGGCGAGCAGCGCGGGCGGGTTGGCGTCGGCGGCGAACGGGCGCACCGCGGTGATCTGCCCGCCATCCACCACGGCGGTAAACGCGCCCCAATGCGCGGCGTGCGGCTTGAGTTCGGTCATGGGATTCCTCCGGCAGGCGCGCAGCCTGCCAAAAGCTGCACGCCGTGTCGAAGGATACCGTTGTTCTTTGGCCGAATTATGCGGCCAGCGCGTAGCCCGCCGTTTCCAGCATCGCGCCGTCGCGCACTTCCACCATCCGCGCGCGGTCGAAGCCGTTGAACGCGGTGCGCAGGCACGCGCCATAGGCCCCCAACTGGCCGATTTCGATCCAGTCACCCTCGGCGATGCCGTCCGGCAGCAGGAACGGGCCGCGCATGCGATCCACGCTGTCGCAGGTGGGGCCGAAGAACTCGAACGCAGTGTCGCTGCCGGACGTGGCGGCACCCTCCGGGCGGATCATGCGCACCGGAAAGTTGAAGCCCGGCGCACCTGCGTCGGACAGGCTGCCGTAGACCCCGTCATTCACATACAGCGCATTGCCGCGCCGCAGTTGCACCTGCACCACCACGCTCGCCCCGCCCGCCACCAGCGCGCGGCCCGGCTCGGCCCACAGCCGCGTGCCGGGCAGCGCCAGACGCTCGAACGAGGCCTCGATCTCGGCCATGAACGCGCCCAGCGGCGGCGGGTCGATGTCCGGATACGCCACCGGGAAGCCGCCGCCGACATCCAGCACCTCGACCGCCACGCCCGCCGCGCGGATCACGGCACCGGCAAGTTCGATGGCCGCGCGCCATGCCAGCGGGTCGAGGCACTGCGAGCCGACATGGAACGACAGACCGAGCCGGGCGGCATGCGGGCGCGCCGCGCGCAGCAACGCCACCGCCTCGTCCGGCGCTGCGCCGAACTTGCCCGAAAGGTCATAGGCCGCCGTGCCCTTCGGCAGCGCCAGACGCACCACAAGGCCGAGGCCATCGGCCGCAGTTGCCCCGGTAACGTCGAGGATCTTGGCCAGTTCATCGGCGCTGTCGAACACGAAGTCCTGCACGCCATGCCGGGTCCACGCATCGCGGATTGCGCCGCGCGCCTTCACCGGGTGCATGAAATGGATTTCGGCATCGCTGAACATGGTGCGCACCAGCGCCACTTCGCCCGCCGAGGCGCAGTCGAAATGCCGCACGCCGCCCTCATAGATCGCGCGCAGCACGGTGGGTTCCGGGTTGCACTTCACCGCATACAGCACGTCACCGGGAAAGCTCGCCACGAACGCGGACGCGGCGGCGGCGATGGCGGCAGGGCGCACGCAATGCACCGGATCTTCCGGGCGCTCGACGGCGATCAGGTCATCAACGGCGGGCAGCACGGCGTTCGCATCGGCGAAAACACGGCGCAGCGGAGAGACGGCGGCACGGGCGCGGAGCAGGCTCATCGGAAAAATCCTCGCAGGCACAGGCTCACGCACGCAGGGTGCGCGACGGCGGCAACAATGGGGGAAACACGCGCGGGCGCGGCGGCGCCGGGCGCGTGACTCAGCCGGTGATGCGAGGACTTCGCATCGCGGCGAACCGGTCAGACAACATAGGCGTCTCCCTAACGACCCCGGCCCACGGTGTGGCCGGCTCCATCGAAAAGGACGCGGTACGTCGTTGCTGTGCCTCTCCGGACAACCCCGGGTGGTGAGGCTCGCGGCACGTGCGATGCGTCAAGCAACCGCTGCGTTTCCTTGGGGGGTCAGCAGCGGGAGCCGGGATATAGGGCGTGGGGGGAGGGGGGAGTACTGCGAATTTCAAGACGCCGTGTCCGCGTGGGGGCATGGCGGTGCGCGCGGTGCCGCAATCAGCCCGGCTGCTTCACCGGCTTTCCCTCATCGGCCGCCCGCCACAAATACCATGCGGCGACACTGCGCCAGGGTGCCCAGACCTCTCCCAGTTTGGCCAGTTCCTTCGGCTTCGGCTGCGCTTCCAGTTCGTGCAGGATGCGGTAGCCCTCCCGCACGCCGAAATCATCCACCGGCAGGATGTCCTTGCGGTCCAGCGTGAACATCAGCAGCATTTCCACGGTCCAGCGGCCGACGCCACGGATCACCGTCAGGCGTTCGATCAGGGCGGCGTCCGACAGCCGGGCGGCGGCGCGGCGGGTGGGGACCACGCCATTGGCGGCATGGGCGGCGATGTCGCGGATGGAGGCGGTCTTGTTGGCGGAAAAGCCGCAGGCGCGCATGGCCTCGTCGCTGGTGGCCAGCACATGTGCGGGCGTGGGGAATGGCACATCGGGGTGCAGCGCCACGAAGCGGCCCAGAATGGCGCGCGCGGCGTTGCCGTGCAGTTGCTGGTAGGCGATGGCGCGCACCAGCGCCTGATACGGCTCATGCTTTTCCTGCTCCATGGTGCAAGGGCCGATGCGGCCGATCAGCACACGGAAGCGGGGGCAGACGGTCTTCAGATGGGTGGCGGCAGCACGCATGGCGCAACCATGTCACCCAAGTGCGACCGCCGCCATACCGATTGCGATGCCAATCAGCGCCACCGGCCACAGAAGCCGCCAGATTGCGCCGAGCGTCAGCCCACCCCCCAGTTGCGCCACCACTGCGGTGAGTTGCGGGGCCATCAGCAGCGTCAATGTGCCGTTCTGCACGGCGGGCAGCACCAGCGGCGGCAGACCGGCGGCGTGGCCGAGGGCGGCTTGCAGCGACATCATCGCGCTGTTGCCGCCGATGTTGGTGCCTGTGACGAAGCCGCCGCCCGCCGCCAGCAGCGGTGCCGCATAGGGCGCGAAACCGCCGAACGCGCCCGCAAGCGCCAAGGCCAGCGCCTGCGGCACCCCGGCATTGGCCAGCGTGCGTGCCAGCAGCACGAACAGTACCAGCGTCAGCGCGGTGCGCGGCATTTTCTGCAATCCGCGTGCGGCCACCGCCAGCGCATCCCGCCGCATGGCCAGCAACACCAGCGCCACCACCCACAGCGCCACCATGGCGTGATTGAGCGGCAGCTTCGGCATGCCCGGCAGCGGGTCCAGCGCAGGCGGGCCGGGCCATGCCCGGCTGCCCAGCAGCACGGCGGCCAGCAGCAGATACGGGAATGCCCCCGCCAGCGCCCGCCGCCAGCCGGGCCAGCCCTGCGGCGGATGTGTGCGCAGCGTGTGAAT
>CAIPHQ010000359.1 GCA_903864895.1 uncultured Rhodospirillales bacterium | reverse complement strand
GGGCTTCACCCACGGTTTCACCTTGAGGCCGAGCGCATTGGCCTTCTTGGCCACCAGACCGGCGGCGATCAGCACGCTGGGGTTGGAGGTGTTGGTGCAGGAGGTGATCGCCGCGATCACCACGTCGCCGTTGCCGATGTCAAAGGTCTCGCCGGGGACGGCGATGCGCGGGGCGTCGGGCAGCTTGCCGAAGTCGCCGGACAGGGCTTCCTCGAACTTGACGGCGGCGTCGGACAGAAGCACCCGGTCCTGCGGACGCTTGGGACCGGCCAGGGACGGCAGCACGCCGGAGACGTCCAGCTCCAGGCTGTCGGTGAACACCGGCTCAGGGGTGGTCTCGTCGTACCACAGGCCCTGTTCCTTGGCGTAAGCCTCCACCAGGGCGACGCGCTCGGCGTCGCGGTTGGTCTGCGCCAGATATTCGATGGTGGCCTTGGACACCGGGAAGAAGCCGCAGGTGGCGCCGTATTCGGGGGCCATGTTGGCGATGGTGGCCATGTCTTCCAGCGACAGGCTCTGCAGGCCGGGGCCGTAGAACTCGACGAACTTGCCGACCACGCCCTTCTTGCGCAGCATCTGGGTGACGGTCAGCACCACGTCGGTGGCGGTCACGCCTTCCTTGACGGCGCCGACGAACTTGAAGCCGATCACCTCGGGGATCAGCATGGAAACCGGCTGGCCCAGCATGCAGGCTTCCGCCTCGATGCCGCCCACGCCCCAGCCTAGCACGCCCAGGCCATTGACCATGGTGGTGTGGCTGTCGGTGCCGTACAGCGTGTCCGGATAGGCGAAGGTGGTGCCGCCCAGCTCAGCGGTCCACACGGTCTGCGACAGGTATTCCAGATTCACCTGATGACAGATGCCGGTGCCGGGGGGCACCACGCGGAAATTGTCGAACGCGGTCTGGCCCCAGCGCTGGAACGTGTACCGCTCACCGTTGCGCGCGAACTCGTTGGCGACGTTCTTTTGCAGCGAATCGGCGGTGGCGGACACGTCCACCATCACCGAGTGGTCGATCACCAGATCAACCGGCACCAGCGGGTTCACCTTCTCCGGGTTGCCGCCAAGCCGCAGGATGCCGTCGCGCATCGCGGCGAGGTCCACCACGGCGGGCACGCCGGTAAAATCCTGCATCAGGATGCGGGCGGGCTTGAACGGCACTTCCTGGGTCGAGGACGCCGCCTTCAGCCAATCGGCCACCGCCTGCGCGTCGGCCACGCTGTAGGACTGTCCGTCCTCGAAGCGCAGCACGTTTTCCAGCAGCACTTTCAGGCTGACCGGCAGGCGGGCGATGTCGCCCAGTGTCTTTGCCGCTTCGGGCAGGGAGAAGTAGTGGTAGTCCCGTCCCTCCACCGTCAGCGTGCGGCGGGTGTTCAGGGTGTCCTGCCCGATTGCTTTCATACAGCGAAGCCCTCTATGCGCCCGGCGGCGGGCCGCACGGTATTCCAAGCGGCGGGCGGGCGGTGTTTGTTACCGGCGGATGGCTTTAACCACAGCGGCGGCGGCGGGTCCACTCGCCGAAGGTGGTATGTGATGCAGTGCAGCATGGGGAAAATGCCGGGTGCTTGAAGCCGATGGACTGGCGGCCTTCCGGGGGGAACGGCTGGTGTTTTCCGGCCTGTCGTTCCGCGTGGCGGGCGGCGGCGCGCTGCTGCTCACCGGCCCGAACGGCTCGGGCAAAAGCACGCTGCTGCGCCTGATTGCCGGTCTGGTGCGCGCGGAGGCCGGGCGGCTGGTGTGGCAGGGGCAGGATGCGCTGGCCGATTTGTCGGAGCACGCCGCGCGGGTGGCCTATCTCGGGCATCTGGACGCGGTAAAACCCGGTTTGACGGTGGCCGAAAACCTCGGCGTCTGGGGACGGCGCGGCGCAATTGCGGGGGCGCTGGCTGCCGTGGGCCTCACGCCGCTGGCCGACCTGCCCGCGAAAATGCTCTCGGCCGGGCAGCGGCGGCGGCTGGCACTGGCGCGTCTGGCGCTGCGCCCGGCCCCGGTCTGGCTGCTGGACGAACCCACGCTGGGGCTGGACGCGGCCTCGGTCGAACGTTTCGGCGTCATGCTCGCCGCCCACCGCGCCACCGGCGGCGTGGTGCTGGCGGCCACGCATCTGCCGCTGCCGTTGCCGGATGCGGCCGAACTGGCGCTGGTGTAGCGGCGATGTTTCTCGTGCTCCTGCGCCGCGAACTGCGGCTGTCCCTGCGCCACGGCAGCGATACGCTGGCCGCCGTACTGTTCTTCGTGCTGGCGGCCGCGCTGTTTCCGCTGGCCATCGGCCCCGCCCCGGAAACGCTGGGGCGTCTGGCCCCCGGCATCGTCTATGTGTGCGCGCTGCTGGCCGCGCTGCTGCCGCTTGATCGGCTGTTCGGGGCCGATCTGGAAGATGGCTCGCTCGACCATCTGCTGCTGTCCGGCCTGCCCGCGGCGCTGGTGGCGCTGGCCAAGGCGGCAGCGCACTGGCTGACCACCGGCCTGCCGCTGCTGCTCTCCGCCGCCCCCATCGCCACCATGCTGCGCATCAACGATGACGCGATGCCAGTGCTGCTGCTGGGCTTGCTGCCCGCCACGCTGCTGCTGAGCCTGTTCGGCACGGTCGGCGCCGCCGTGGTGCTGGGGGCAAGGCGCGGCGGCGTGCTGCTGCCGCTGCTGGTGCTGCCGCTGACCACCCCGGTGCTGATTTTTGGCGTCGGTGCCGCCGACGCCGCGAGCGGCGGGCTGGCATGGCATCCGCATCTGCTGCTGCTGACCGCACTGCTGGCCGCCGCTTTGCCGCTGTGCCCGCTGGCGGCGGGGGCAGCGTTGCGCAGTGCGGCGGAGTAGGCCGCCTACTCCGCCTCACCGAACGCATAGCGCGCAAACAGCAGCGCGCTGCCGGTGTCGAAATCGCCGATGTGCTGAAAGTCCACCCGCGCGTTCAGATGCAGGCCCGGCGCGAGCAGGTAGTCGCCCGACAGATGCGCGTTGCCTGCACCGCTGGTCAGGCTGCGGGCACCGTATTGCGGTGAGACACCCGCTACAGCAGTGGCCGGGTTGGCCTGCTGCGCCACGAACTGCGCCTGCAATGCGCTGTCGTTGGGGAAGAACAGCGACGCATTCTCGTGATAGCTCTGAATCCCGCCTGCGGCCCCGAGTTCATAGGACAGTTTCGGGACCGGGCGGGCGGTGTAGGTCAGGGGAATCAGCGCCGAGATGTAGTTCTGCGGGCTGAAATAACCGCCCTGCCCGAGCGAGAAATAGCGCAGATTGCTGGAGTAGCCGAGGTAACTCAGCTCCAGGCCGATCCGAGCCTCACGCGTGTCTGAGTGCATCAGGACCGTGCTGCCGCCCGCGTCCACATGCCAGCCGGTATTGCCGAGCACGCCGATGCCGGTCACCGAACTCGCCCCGCCGCCGGCATGCAAATCCGCCGGGCCCGCGCCGAATTCCAGTTCAACCGCGCCGCCATTGGCGGTCACGCCGCCCCAGTGCGTGCCGGTGTGCGGGTCGGCCGCCCCGGCGTAGGACAGCAGGCTGTCGGTCACCGCCCGCCGCTCGGCGGTGATGCGCAGCCGCGTGCGGTCATCCAGGTGCGGTGCCCAGGTCAGGCCGCCGACGGCTGTCTGGCCGCGAAAGCCCAGCGGTGTTGCGCCTGCGTCAACCGTCAGATCGTTCCACGTATAGGCCACGCTCAGCCCCACGCCGCTGGCCGTCTGGTTGCCGCCGCCGGGGCTGGCGGCCAGTGCGTTGCTGCCGAATTTCACCACATTGGCACCACCCAGCGACCCGGCGTTCAGCCAGGTCGGCACGATTGCCAGCTTCAGCTTGCTGGCACCGCCCGGCGTGTAGGTGGCCTCCATCGGCACCGCGAGCACGCCGAGCCGGTCGAGCCCGGACGTGCCGGAATGAGCGCCGAACGATACGCCGGTCTGCACGCTGGCGGTGGTGCGGTCGTGCAGCATGGCAATCGAGCGATCGATCTCCCGCGCCAAATTGTCATCGGTCACCAGCGGCACTGGCACCGCGTCCAAGCCTTGCGGTAGTGGGGGCTGGACAGCCGCCGTCCGCATGGCCGGAGCAGATGCCGCCGCAGGCAGGGCCGCTGCGGCAGGCCTTACGCTCCCGGGCGGCGGCAGGTCGGTGGCACGCGTGTCCAGCAGTGGATGCACCGGCACCAGCACATCATCGTCCGGCTGATACTGCGGCGCATCGCCACGCGGCGTGGTGGGCAGCGGGATGACGGCGCGCGGCGGTTCGGGGGCCAGTGCGGCAACCGCGGTTTCCGGGGCCGGGGCGTCGATCTGTTGCCGCCGCAGGTCGCGGGCATGTTGCAGATCCTGCATCGCCCGCGCCGTGTCGCCATTGGCCTGCGCCAGATCGGACGACGCCATCCAGAGCTGCGGGTCGTTCGGCGTCAGCGCCAGACCGTCCTGCACCAGCGCCGATGCGGCTGCGCGGTCGCCCCGGTGCAGCGCATCGGAAATCGCGGCCAGACGGGCCTGCACATTGGCGGGGTCGCGGCGCAATTGCGCCTGCGCGATGGCCTGCGGCCCGGCTTGCACCACAGGCGGCGCAGCAACCGGCGCTGGGGCCGGTGGTCTGGGCCGCGAAGCGGTGCGCACCACGGGCGCTTCCGCCTGCGGCGCAGGAATCGGCGGTGAAATGCCAGCTTCAACCGGAGCCGGGGCAGCAGGGGTTCGTTCGGCCACAGCCGGTTTCGCCACGTCCACCACCGCAACGGATGCGGCGGGGGCAAGCGGGGCAGCGGCAGCCAACGGCGCCGGTTCCGGCAGGGCGCGCAGCCGGGCCCGCGCCGCGTCCGCCGCCGAATTGTTGCCCTGCCCGGCCTGCACTTCGGCCAGCAGCGTCAGCGCCGCGCGGTCATCCGGGGCGGCGCGCAGCAGGCGTTCAAGGCTCGCGATGGCCGGGGCGGGTTGATGTTGTGCCTGCCAGAATGCTGCCTGCTCCAGCAGCGCATCGCGGGCGGCCGGGCTCAGCGCGGGCGGCGCTTCGGCGGGCTTTGCCGGGACTGACGGGGTGGCGGCGGCCACCGCGCCGGGCGGCGGGGCCGGGCTGCGCCAGGCCGCATACAGCCCCAACGCTGCCACCGGCACCAGCACGCTGGCGGCCACCAATGCGCGGCGAAGCGTCTGCGCCTTGCGTCCCGGGGTTTGGCTCACCGCATGCTCCTTCCGTCAGCCGCTAGCCGGGCGGCAGTTTGGCGGCGCCGCGCCGCCGCAACAGCCCGAAGGCGGCCCGCGCCAGCACCACGCACCCCAGCAGCGCCACCACCAGCAAGCCCAGCGGCTGGCCGCGCAGATACCAGCTTGGCCACAGCCACACCGGCAGCGTGCCCACCGCATACGGGGCTGCGACACGATAGGAGGTGACGGCACCGCCGCTCAGCAAGGCCAGATCACCCTGAATCTGCGGCGGTTGCGCCGTGTCGCGCAAGGCCGCAACCGCACCCTCCAGCGCCAGCGGCGATCCGGCCAGCACCGCCACCACGGATCGCCCGGCGCGCAGCGGGCTTTCGCCGCCCGCCACCAGCGCCGTCGACTCGGTCACCCCGGCGCTGATCGCTGCGGCCGCCTTGTCGCGCTGCCCGTCCGGCGCATCGGCAAACAGCCGGTGCAGCGGGTCGAGCGCGGAGCCGAGCGACAGGCTCAGCTTCGCGCCATCCAGTTGCACCGCCGCGCGCGCCAGCAGCGGGCCTGCGGCCTGCATGTGCGGCAGGGTGCCCAGCAGCAGCAGGTCCCGCTCACCCAGCGCCGCCGCGCCATCCGGGCGCGTCACCGCCACGCGGGTCACCGGGTAGCCGGTCAGCGCGCCAAACCGGCCCATCAGGTTCAGATAGGCGCCGAGTTCGATGCCGCTGGGCCGGTCGGGCAGCACCACGGCGGTTTCGGACAAATCGGCCATGCGGGTGAACGGGAAGCCCACGCTGGCAAACGCGGCAAGGTCGGGCAGTTCGGTGAAACGATACTCGCTGCTGAGGTCGATGGTGCTGTCCGGGTCCACCGCCATCCGCAGGTTCTGCGGCACCGGCGCGCAATCGGCATGGCGCAGCGGCCGGGCGTCGAACACGAATTGCAGTTCGTTGGCCCCCGCCACGCCAGACGCAGGCACCGCCACCCGCGCCGCCGTCTGCCCGCCACCGCCCAGCCAGCGTGACAGCATCGAGCCGCCCTCCTGCGGGGCCAGTGACAGCGTATCCAGATACCGCCCGCTCAGCCCCACATCCAGCCGGGACGGTGCCAGATCAATCATCGCCCCCGGCGGGGCGGCATAGCGCAGGTCAAGATCGAAGCTGCGCCCGCGCCACTGGTAGAAATCGGGCGCGGTGCGGAACGGCACCCGCACGGTGCCGGTGTAGCCGGTGATCTGCAATTGCCCGGCATCGGCCAGTTCGCCCAGCTTCACTGGCCGGTCGGTCGGGATCCATGCAGGCGCATCATACGGGCGGCGGGGGGCGGCCTGTGGCGGTTGCACCGCCATGCTCGCCCCGCCCAGCGCCCGGCTGCCCAATGCCAGAGCCGAGGCCGCGGCCACCGCTTCCTCGCCATTGCGCCCGGCAATCACCAGCAGGCTCGACAGTTTGTCGGCCGGGTTCGGGATCACCGCCAGCATCGGCCCGGTCACCGGCGGCACGCCGGGCACGTCGCGGCCATCATTGCCCACCACCAGCAGCACCGCGTTGCTGTCGGCGGGCATGTCACTGCGCACCGGGAAGCGTGCGCCGCGCGCGCCGGCCAACTGGCCGAACCACGACGCGGCAATGCCCGCCGCCCGCAGCGCCTCGTTGCCCGCATTGGCGGGCAGCACGAAGGGCAGCACCAGCGCCTCTTTCTGGAACGCCTCGAAGAACGGCTGCGGCAGCCGGGCCAGATCGCGCTGCGGCGGCAGGCGTTCCAGCGTCAGCGTCAGCGTGGAAGACTCGTTGACCGTCGCCCACAACTGCTGGCTCAGCGGGTCGGTGCAGGCGCCCGGCAGCCGCCCGGCGAAGCGGAATGCCAGCCGGTTGTTGTCCTGAAAGAACACCGGGCTGACCGGCAGATCGATCACGAAACTCTGCTGCTCCCGCCGCGCCGGCACCGACCCGGCGAACTGCCCGTTCAGCGTCACGGTGATGTTGCTCTCATCGGGCAGCAGCAGCGGCGACATCGCGCCGTTCAGCGAAAGCTGCGCGGCCGTCACCACCTCATCGGCACGCACACCGAACTCCACCCCGCGCAGCGGCGTGGTGCCGTTCAGCACCAGTGGTCCGGCCGCGCCAAGCTGGCGCAGTGTGAGCACCGCATTGCGCGTCGGCGGCTTCACCACCTCCGGCGGCGGTGCCGGCGGCGTGGCCGGGGCCGCAGACGTGGTGGCAGGAGCCGGGGTGGCAGGAGCCGGGGCAGAGGGCGCAGGGGCAGAGGGCGCAGGGGTGGAGGGCAGCGGCGCGGCCTGCACCGGCTGCACCGGGGCCGGGGTGGCCACCTGCGGGCTGACAGCCTGCGGGATCACCCGCACGGTCACGCCGCTCTGCGGGGCTTTCTGCTTGGGCGGGGTGGTGGTGGTCTGCGCGGCGGCGGGGTCTGCCGCCAGCAACGCCAGCGCGGCCAGCAGCGCCACCGGGGCTGCCATCGGCTTCGGGCGGCGCACCACGCCGGCCGCCGCCTTCAGCATCCGCCACAGCCCCACCACAGGCTGGTCCACCTGTCCTGCGGCCCAGTCGCTCCAGGCATCGGCCCGTCCGAACACTGCGCGAACCACCTGCGCCTCCTCATCGAGTGTGGCGGGCTGCCAGCGCACCCGCAGTCCGGACCCGTCCCAGCGTTCAATCCGGGCGGGCAGCACAAGCTGCTCGCCACCGAGGCTGACCAGAATGTCCAGCGCCGTATCCTCGAAACCGCCCGGCAGCGGCGGCACCGCGATTCCGCCGCCGTCCAGCGACAGCACTTCGGCCACACCGTCCAGCAGCGTGCCGTCGTGCAACGCCACCTGCACCGGCACCGACGCTGCAATCCACGCCGCTCCGCCAGTCTGCGGCGCGTCCCGCCCGGCGGCGAGTGCGGCCAGCACCACGATCAGGCTGATCGCTGCCCAGACCAGATTCATCACCAATGCCTCGCCCGCCAGCGGGCCGGGCTGCATCGCCAGCGCCACCCCGCCGCGCAACAGGCCAACCGCCAGCAGCAGCGCCAGCAGCACATTCGGCAGCACGGCGCGCCGGTTCCAGCCACCGGCAGACGGCGTAGCTGCCTTGGCGGTCACGTCAAACCGGCGGGCGCGGCGCGGGGTCAGCAGCGTGCCCAGCAGCGCGGGCAGCGTGGCCAGCGCCAGCACGGTCTCATACAGCCCGCCCCAGAACGATTGCCGCCACTGCCGCTGCGCCGCCGAGGCGGCCATCACCCCATGCAGCAGATGCGGCACCGCGTAGCTCAGCACCGCCATCGGGGCGGCAGCGATCACACTCTGGCCCAGCAGCAGATAGGCCAGCGGCGCGGTCAGGAAGGCGATGCGCGGCAGCGGGAACAGAAAATGCGCCGCCGCGCGCCAGTAACACAGCCGCTGCGCCAGGCTGAGCCCGCGCCCGAACAGCGGCGAATCCCGGCGCAAAATCTGCACCATACCCCGCATCCAGCGGCGGCGCTGGCGGATCAACCCGTCGATCCGCGCAGGCGCAAGCCCCGCCGACAGCGGCGCGTTCAGATAGGCGCTGTCCCAGCCCTGCCGGTGCAGGCGCAGCGCGGTATGGGCGTCCTCGGTCAGCGAATCGACCGAAAACCCGCCGATATCCTCCAGCGCCGCGCGCCGCAGCACCGCGCCGGTGCCGCTGAAATACGCCGCCCCCCAGAAATCGGCGCCGTCCTGCAACAGGCCGTGAAACATCGCACTTTCCGGTGCCACCAGCATCCCGCCCGGCAGGTTCCGCTGGAACGCATCGGGCGCGTAGAAATGCTGTGCCGTCTGCACCACCGCCATGCGGGGGCGGGCCACCAGCCAGCCCAGCGTGAGTTGCAGGAAGGCGCGGGTGGGAATGTGGTCGCAGTCCAGCACGGCCACGTAGTCGCCGCCGCTGCGCCGCAGTGCCGCGTTCAGGTTGCCCGCCTTGGCATGGGCGCGCCCGGCGCGGGAGAGGTAGATGCAGCCCGCCGCCTTGGCAAAATCGCTGAACGCCGGGCGGTCGCCGTCGTCCAGCAGATACACCGCGCGTTTTTCCTGCGGCCAGTCCATGTCCAGCGCCGCCAGCACGGTGGCACGCACCACACTCAGCGGCTCATCATACGTGGGAATGAACACATCCACGCTCGGCCACAGCGCCGTGTCGTCCGGCAGCGGCACCGGGGCGCGGCCCAGCGGCCATGCGGTTTGCAGGTAGCCCAGCAGCAGCATGGCCACGGCATAAAATTCCGCCAGCAGCAGCCCGCCGGCCAGCACCTGTTCCGGCCAGCCGGATTGCGGCAGCGTCTCGGTGGCGCGCCAGACCAGATAGCGCAGCGATGCGGTCAGCGAGAGCGCCATCAGCAGCAGCGTGGTCTGCCGCCCGCGCCAGCGCCCGGCGGCCAGCGCCAGCAGCAATGTCACCGCCGCGAACCCGGCCTGATCGCGCGGCGCCAGCGGCACGCTGGCCACGGCGCACACCAGCACACCGCCCAACAGCGCCAGCAGGGCATTCACCAGCCAGGTCCCGCCCAGCGAGCCGCCGGGCGGCTGCGCGGTCCCCGCCGGATCGGACGGCGGTGCAGCAGGGATTGACCGGTCTGCGCGTCGCATCGCCGCATTCTCTCCTGATCGCCACAATCGTGGCGTCTTCAATGCCTTGCTGGCGCGGGCTTGGCTAGTCCGCACGCGGCCGCCACATGGCCGGGGCTACAGGCGGCGGAACAACTCAGCCCCCTCCCCGTCCTCCGGTGCCGCTTGCGGCGGCGCAGCGGCGGGGGCATCGGGCGTCCAGTCGATCTGGAACATGCCGGGCTTCGGCGGCGCGGGGCGTGGCGGCGGGGGTGGCGGCGCTTCGCGCGCCAGTTCCCGCAATGCCGCCGCCCGCTCGGCCAGCGGGCGCGGCGCGCGCGGCGGGGTTTCGGCCTGCGCCCGCGCCTCGGCAGCGGCGTCACGCTGGCGGGTCTCCTCCTGCACGGCAAACGGCGACGGCAGCAGCGCGGCATCCTGCGGCAGGGCTGCCAGCGGCGGGGTCTCGGGCTGCGCCGAAACCGGTGCGGGTGCCGCCACCGGCAGCGCGGCGGGTTGCCAGTTCGTGGCCCCGCCCAGCGCCTGCACGCGTTGCGCGGCGAACGACCAGTCGGCGGCGGGCGGTTCCGGCGCGGGCGGCTTCACCGCAACCGGGGCCGGGCGCGGCGGCGCGGGCGGCGGTGCCCCCAGCGACGGCAGCGAGGCGGCGAACGGCACATCCGCCTCCGCTGGGTCGGGCGGGCTGAAGGCAGGCGGCGGTTCCGGCAGGGCGGCGGCAAACGAGGGGAGCACCGCTGGCACCGGCGCGGCAGGGAGCGGCTCCGCCGGGGCCACATCCGGTTGCGACAGCCCGGCCAGCGCCCCAAGCGACAGGCCAAACCCGGCGGCCAGCGGCGGGGTGGCCAGCGGCGGGGTGGCCAGCGGCGCGGCAGGCTCCGGGGCAACAGGCTCCGGGGCAACAGGCTCCGGGGCAACAGGCTCTGATGCTTCTGGCTCTGGCGCTTCTGGCTCGTCCGGGTCGATGTCCGGGGCAGCATTCGCGGATGCTTCGAACGCAGGCGCTTCCAGTTCGGCCGGTTCGGCGTCCGGCTCATCGAACTCGGGCGCGGCTTCCTCCGGATCGCCGGACAGTTCCGCCTCATCGGCAAGATCGAGGTGATCATGGGCCGCCTCCGGCCCAGCCTCGCCAGCCAATGCCCCGTCTGCCAATGCCCCGTCTGCCAATGCCTCGTCCGCCAATGGCCCGTCCGCCAATGGCTCGTCTGCCAACGGCTCGTCCGCCATCTGAATATCTGGCAGCGGCGCGGCAGCCTCGTCCTCAGGCATCACAACGGCGGTGTCCGGCACAGTGTCCTGTGCCGTCAGGTCCGGCGGGGCGAATTCCGGCCCGGTCAGATCAGGCGGCGGCAGTTCGACAACGTCCGGTGCCATCGCGCCGCGTTCTGCCACAGGCCCGTCCACCGGCCCGCGCGCGTATTTGCGCACTCGGAACGACCGATAGGCGAAAGTGCGTCCACCGAACGCCGTCAGCGCCCGGTCAACATCATCGTGGATCGTCTCGGACACAAGATTCTCCAGCAGCCCCACCGGGCCTGATGGCCCGCG
>CAIPHQ010000358.1 GCA_903864895.1 uncultured Rhodospirillales bacterium | reverse complement strand
TTGTGGCGCGGGCGGGGGCTGGCCACCGGCCAGCAGCGCGAAATCCAGCAGGCGGTGGGTGTAGTCGGTGGTCGGGCCGAGCACCTGCCCGCCCGGCATATCCTTGAAAATGCCGGAAATCCGGCGCTGCACCCGCATCGCGGCGGTGTCCACCGGCAGGCTTGCGGCGAAACGCGGCAGGGTGGTGCGGTAGGCACGCAACAGAAACGCCGCTTCGATGGCGTCGCCTTGCGCCTGTTTCAACGCCAGTGCCGCAAGCTCCGGGTCGTAGAGCGAGCCTTCCGCCATCGCCCGGTCCACCGCGCGGCCCAACTGCCCGGCAATCTGGTCCGTGCCGATTTCCGCCACACCGGGGCCGCCGCGCCGCGCCTCGGCGCGCCACGCATGGGCGTTGTCGATGGCCTGCTCACCGCCCTTGACCGCCACATACGCCATGGCTCAGGCCACCGCCACGCCGCGCGGCAGGGCGGCCAATTGGCCGCCGCAGCACAGCAGCAGGTCGATGCCGCGCGGATACAGTGCATGGTTGGCCGCCCAGCGCAGGGCGAAATCACCGGGCAGGCCGGTGACAGCGAATGTCTCGGGCTGCCGCAACCCGGGGCCGGACAGGGTGAACTGCGCGCCGCTGCCGAGGGCTGCGACCTGCACGATCAGCGTGGCGGAATCCTGCGGCGCGATGTCGGTGCCTTGGGCGAAGCCGTCGAGCGCGGGCAGGGAGGGCAGGGCCGCGAACAGGGCCTCGCCGGGGTCATCGGTGAACGGCGCGCCACAATGAAACGCCAGCCAGTCGCGTGCGTCCGCGAAGTCCGGCGCGAGCCACAGCGGTGTGCCGGCATCGGCCAGTGTCAGCAGCACGGCGGCGGTGGACGGGGCAAGGCAGGGCGGCGGGCGCAGCGTGGTGCCTGCCGCGTGGATGCTGCCGGGGTGGGCCAGCGCATCCAGCACGGCGCGGAACACCGCCTGTGCATCGGCCACCGGGCCGGGGAAGCCGGGCAGATCGAGGCTCATGAACGCATGGTCGCCATGGTGAAGAACTCCACGCGGGTGGCCGCAGCGCGGCGGGCAATTGCGTCGCGGCGGGCGGATTCGGCGGCTTGCAGCGGCGCAATCACATGGGCCAGCAACGCGGGGCGCAGCGTGCTGTCCTGCAAGGCGGCATCCAGCCGTGCCGCCAGTTCGGCGGCCTGCGTGTCCCGCCCGGCGCGCCATGCGTGGCCGATCTGCCCGCCCGCGCGCACGGTGCAGCGCGTGACGGTCATCTCCCCCAGATTGAACGCCGCCCCGCCGCCACCCGCCCGCCCGCGCACCATGGCGAGCCCGATCTCCGGCCCGCGCAGCACCACGTGTGGCGGCAGGGGCGGGACGGCTTCCAGTCCGGAGCGCATTGCCTCGGCCCCCGCCCGCGCCAGGGCGGCCAGCCAGAGCTTGCGGTCGGCGGCGGTGAAACAGGCAGCATCGGACATGGGAACGCGTGTCATCCAGATGTCTAGACAGCTAGACGTGCTTGCGCTTAAACGTCAAGCTATCATGATGCGGGCGGCGCGGTATTTGGAATGAACATGGCATGACGCAGGCAGAGGGCGGGGCGGCGCTGTCACGCGATCAGGGCATCACGCTGTGGCGGCAGATTGCCCGCGCGGTGGAAGGCGACATCACCTCCGGCACATTGGCCATAGGCGCCAAGCTGCCCACCGAAGCCGAACTGTCCGCCCGCTTCGCCGTCAACCGCCACACCGTGCGCCGCGCGCTGGAGGAGTTGCAGCGGCAGGGTCTGGTGCGGGTGGAACAGGGACGCGGCAGTTTCGTCGCCGAGGAGAGCATCGACTACGAGGTGGTGCCGCGCACCCGCTTCTCGGAATGGATCCGCCGCCACAACAAGGAACCGTCCGGACAGGTGCTGGAGGTGCGCGAAGTGGTGGCCGAGGCTGCCGTGGCGGCAGCGCTCGGCTTGCGCGGTGGCGCGCGGGTGGTGCGGTTCGAGCGGCTGGGGCTGGCCGATGCCATGCCGGTGAGCCTGTCGATGCATTACTTTCCGCAAGCCCGTCTGCCGGGTCTGGCCGCTGCGTTGCAGGCCAGCGGCAGCGTGACGGCAGCACTCGCCGCCTGCGGCGTGCCGGATTATTTGCGCCAGTCCACCCGGGTGACAGCGCGCCTGCCGCATCCGCGAGAGGCGGAGTTGCTGCGCCTGCCGCGCACCCGCCCGCTGCTGGTGGCGGAAAACATCAATGTGGAGCCCGACGGTACCGTGATTGAATTCACCATCAGCCGCTATCCGACCCCGCGCGTGCAGATGGTGTTCGAGCCATGAGCCGCCCGTTGCGTCTGACCGGCGGGCAGATTCTGCGCCCGGACGGTTTCGCCGTGGGCAATCTGGCGATGGCCGATGGGGTGATCGGTGCGAGCGGTTCGGGCGGGTTGTCGCTGGATGCCTCCGGCTGGCTGGTACTGCCCGGTATCATCGACCTGCATGGCGACGCGTTCGAGCGGCAGTTGCAGCCGCGCCCGGGGGTGAATTTCCCGGCTGACGTGGCGCTGGCCGATACCGAGCGGCAATTGCTGGCCAACGGCATCACCACGGCGTTTCACGGTGTCACGCTGAGTTGGGAGCCGGGCTTGCGCGGGCTGGAGACATGGCGGGCGCTGAAGGCGGCATTGTTTGCCCAAAACTGGGTGTGCGACATGCGCCTGCATCTGCGCTGGGAGGCGTTCAATCTGGACGCGCTGCCGGTGGCCCTGGCCGACATTGCCGCCGGGCGGGTGGGGCTGCTGGCGTTCAACGATCACACGCCGGAAATCCTGCCCCGTCTGGAGAACCCGGCCAAGGCGGCAAAATACGCCGAGCGCGCCGGGGTGAGCGTGGAAGCGCTGCGGGACATCGGGACCGCTGCGGCGGCGCGGTCGGCGGGGATTCCGATGGCCAGCCACGACGACGACACGCTGGCGGGGCGTGATGCGTTCCGGGGTCTCGGCGCGCGGATCAGCGAATTCCCGATGACCGCCGAAATTGCCCATGCGGCGCGCGCGGCGGGCGATGCGGTGGTGATGGGCAGCCCGAACGTGGTGCGCGGCGGCAGCCATATGGGCTGGATTTCGGCGGGCGAGATGGCCGAGGCGGGTGTGTGCAGCGTGCTGACCAGCGATTACTTCTACCCGTGCCTGACATTGGCGCCGTTCGTGCTGGAACGCCGGGGGCGGATGGATCTGGCGGCGGCGTGGCCACTGGTGTCCACCAACGCCGCCCGCGCGGCGGGGCTGGCGGATCGCGGTGTGCTGGCGGAAGGGATGCGCGGCGATGTGGTGGTGGTGGACCGCAATGGCGGCGCGCCGCGCGTGATGGCCACCATCTGCGCCGGGCGGATCGGCTATCTGGCTGCTGATGCGGCCGACTGGCTGGGCTGAGCCTACTGGCCCAGCAAAAGACGCCCGCCGCCGCCACCGCCGCAGCCTGTGCCGCTCTGGCCACCACAGCCGCCGCCGCTGGTGGATCTGGTGATCACCCACTTGCCGGTCATGTTGGTGATGTAACCGTTATAGCCAACCGTATAGGGCTGGCCGGTGCCGCTGACGGTGCAGCCGGACACGCCGGTGCAGGACTTGTAATAGGTCTGATACAGCCCTTGGTCCGTGGCACTGCGGGTGGAATAGCCCTTGGGCAATGCGACCGTCTGGGACAGCGTGTTGACGGTGGACGCGTAGTGGTCGGTGCCGGTGGCGGGCGTGGTCTTGGTGAAGTTGTTGCTGTCCGCCTGAATCACCCAGCTTGCGATATTGCCGGCTGAATCGGTGGTGACCGAGAACACCTGAATCGGCAGGCTGAACATGCCGGCGGAGCTGTTGCCGTTGACCTTGATGGTGGCCACCGTGGTGCCGGCCGGCAAGCCGGAATAGCTGCTGTTGACCGACAGCAGCGCGCCCGTGGTGATCACCACCGACAAGTTGCCGTTCTTCGTGGAGAACGCCGGGCCGGTATACGTGTAGGTGTAGGTCGTGGTCGCAGCCCCGGCCACTGCCGGGGCCATCAGCGCCAGCATCGCTGCGGCACCCGCCATCAGGGCGTGCCTCCGAGCCGTGTTGAGCGTTGCGTTCATTCTGAACGTCCTGACCATAACCAATGGCAACTGTATCGCACGCTGCCCGAGAAAACAAAAGTGCCTTAAGTCAGCAAATGTTGTGTCAAAGCATGTGCTCTGTCCAGCGGTTTCGCGCCATGCCGGGCCAGCCACGCGGTTGCTGCATGGCACGGCGTTCAGGTGCCACAGAACGTATGCAACACCCGCTCGGAGTCCTGCGGCGGCGCCATATGGCGGGGATGGGTGGGGTGGTCGCTGAACGGGTCCGCAAGTACCGCCAGCATCGTTGCGAATGGTGCAAAATCCGCACGGTTCACCGCGGCGGCGATGGCGTCTTCCACCATGTGGTTGCGCGGGATCACCGCCGGGTTCACAGCGCGCATGCAAGCTGCCGCCTGCGGTGCCGCGAGCGGTCCGGCGGCCAGCGCCGCGCGCCAGCCTTCCGCCCAGCCATCAAACGCCGCCGGGTCGGCAAACAGCGTGCGGGCGGTCGCAGCCCCTTCGGCGTCGGCGGCAAGTGCCCGGAACGTCAGCGTGAAATCCGCCGCGTTGGCGGTCATGCGTTCCAGCAGGTCCTGCGCCAGAGCGTTGCCAGCCTCGCCCGGTTCCAGCCCGAGCTTGCGGCACAGCCCGGCATCGTACGCCGCCTTGAAGTGCGGCGCGAAGCCGGATAGCGCCGCCTTGGCAGTCTCGATGGCCGCCGCCTCGGTCTCGCCCAGCAGTGCCAGCATCGCTTCGGCCAGCCGCACAAGGTTCCAGTGCGCGATGCTGGGCTGGTTGGCGTAGGCGTAGCGGCCGTGATGGTCGATGGAACTGAATACCGTGGCGGGGTCGTAGGCATCCATGAAGGCGCAGGGGCCGTAATCGATGGTCTCACCGGCCACGGACATGTTGTCGGTGTTCATCACGCCGTGGATGAAGCCCACCAGCAGCCAGCGCGCGATCAGGTCCGCCTGCCGCGCCACCACGGCTTCGAGCATGGCGCGATACGGCTGCTTGCCGTGCGCGGCATGCGGGTAGTGCCGGGCGATGACGTGGTCGGCCAGCAGGCGCAGCGCCTCGGTGTCCTGGCGGGCGGCGAAATACTGGAAGGTGCCGCAGCGGATATGGCTCGCGGCCACACGCGTGAACACGGCACCCGGCAGCATCTCCTGCCGGTACACCGTCTCGCCGGTGGTCACGGCGGCCAGCGCGCGGGTGGTGGGGATGCCAAGGGCCGCCATCGCCTCGCTGACCATGTACTCGCGCAGCACCGGACCCAGCGCCGCCCGCCCGTCACCACTGCGGGAGAACGGGGTAGGGCCGGAGCCTTTCAACTGGATGTCGCGGCGGGTGCCATCGGGGCCAACCACCTCGCCCAGCAGAATGGCGCGGCCATCGCCGAGTTGCGGCACGAAATGGCCGAACTGATGCCCGGCATAGGCGGCGGCCAAGGGCTCCGCCCCGTCCGGCACATGATTGCCCGCGAAGATTGCGGTGCCCTCGGGGCTGGCGAGCGCCTCGGCATCCAGCCCAAGTTCGGCGGCCAAAGCGGCATTCACGCGGATGGCGGCGGGGCGGGTGACCTGTGTGGGCGGCTGCTTCGCGTGGAAGCGCGCGGGCAGCCTCGCGTAGCTGTTATCGAAGCCAAAATGCAGCGCCATGGTCCCGTCCGCCCCCGCCGCGCCGGACAACGGCGCGGGCAGGACCATAGAAAGGCACGCCGGGCGCGCTCGCCAAGAGGCCTAGCCGTACAGGCTTGGGCGCGGCGGCAGCACGACCTCGGTGCGCTGGCGGGCGGCGAGTGAGGCCAGCGCCGCTGCGGCGGTGGCCGATGCCACATAGCCGTCCCACGCGCTCGCCCCCACCGGGTTGGTACCGGCGCGCAACGCTGCCACCCATTCCTGCGCCTGTGTGCGATAGGCACCCACGAAGCGCGGGCGCCAGTCTTCTTCCACCAGATAGCCGCTGACCCCGGCATGGCGCATTGCCACCGGCGGTGCCGGGGCCAGGGACAGCGTGCCGTCCTCGCATACCAGTTCGCCCTGCACCTCGTAGCCGTATTGCGCGTCCGGCGTCATTTCCACGTTCACCACCACGCCGCTTCGGGTTTCCAGCACCATGAACTGCGGCTGACGGCTGGTGGAATGGCGCGACGCGCGGGCCGGGATGACGGTGACGGCGGCGTAGTCCTCGTCCAGCACATAGCGGGCGATGTCCATCTCGTGGACCATCGAATTGGCCAGCACCAAGGGTGAGGTGATGTACTCGGGCGCGATCTTGTTGCGATGCACGCAGTGCAGGAACAGCGCCGCCCCCATCCGCCCGCTGCGCAATCCGTCGCGCAGGCCGCGATAGCCCGCGTCGAACCGGCGCATGAAGCCAACCTGCACCAGCATCTGCCCGGCGGCCACCTCGGCATCCACAATGGCGCGGCAGGCTTGCACTGAATCGGCCAGTGGCTTTTCGCACAGCACCGGCTTGCCCGCCGCGATGCAGGCCAGCGTGAGTGGCGCGTGCAGCGCATCCGGGGCGGCGATCAGCACCGCGTCGATGCCCGCATCGGCAATCAGCGCCTCGGCGGAGGCGGCCACCTGGGTGCCGGGCATTTTCGCGGCCAGCACTTCGGCGCGGGCGGTGTCGGCGTCATACACGGCGGCAAGGCTGGCGCCCGCCACGTCGCGATGCAGGATGGCCGCGTGGTCCGCGCCCATGATCCCGCAGCCGATCAGGCCGATGCGAATGGTCATGCTGGCGTCTCCTCGTTAGGTTTGTGCTTGCGCCTGTTGTCGGGCGGAACGGCGCGGGCATCAACCGGGGCAGTGATGGAAACCATGGCGGCTTGGGGCGATTTGCTGGCGCTGGCCGAACGCGCCGGGGCAAGGCTGCGGGCGCGGGGCGAAACCGTGGCAGTGGCCGAGTCGTCGGCCGGCGGGCTGATTGCCGCCGCATTGCTGGCGCAGGCGGGGGCCTCGGCCTATTTCGTCGCGGGGGCGGTGGTGTACACCGTGCAGGCCCGCGCGGCGCTGCTGGGCATCACGCCCGCCGATATGGAAGGCCTGCGGCCGTCCACGGAGCCTTACGCCCTGCTGCTGGCGCGGCGCATCCGGGCCAATGCCGGGGCCACATGGGGCCTGTCCGAAACCGGCGCGGCGGGGCCCACCGGCAACCGCTATGGCGACGCCGCCGGGCATAGCTGCTTCGCGCTGGCGGGGCCTGCCGAGATGTCCCGCACGCTGGAACTCGGCAGCGCGGATCGCATCGCCAACATGCACGCCTTCGCGGCGGCGGCGCTGCACCTGCTGGCCGATCTGCCGTAGCGCCATTCGATCCGGCGCAGGTTGTCTGCTACGCCACCCCGGCGAGATCAGGAGTGCGCGGCGTGGACGACGAAGTGCGGGATAGCAACGGGGCGGTGCTGGCCGATGGCGATTCGGTGCAGGTGATCAAGGATCTGAAGGTCAAGGGCACCTCGGCCACGCTGAAGCGCGGCACGCTCATCAAGAACATCCGCCTGACCGGTGAGCCCGGGCAGATCGAGTGCAATGCCGAGAAGATCAAGGGTCTTGTACTGAAAACCGAATTTCTGAAGAAGGTCTGAGCCGATGCCGCAGCCCATCACCTACCGCCAGCTTGGCCGCTCCGGCCTGCGCGTCTCGCCGCTGTGCCTTGGCACCATGATGTTCGGCGGCGCCACGCACGAGGCCGATGCGCGCGACATCATTGCCAGCGCGCGCGACAGCGGCATCAATTTCATCGACACCGCCGACCAGTACACCGGCGGCGAGAGTGAGCGCATCACCGGGCGCGCCATCAAGGCGGATCGGGACTGGTGGGTGCTGGCGACCAAGTTCGCCAATGTCAGCAGCCCCGGCCCGAACGGATACGGGCTGTCGCGCCGCTACGCGTTCAACGCGGTCGATGCCAGCTTGCAGCGCCTGGGGCTGGATTGCATCGACATCGTGTATCTGCACCGCGAAGACCACACCACGCCGCTGGAGGAGGTGGTGCACGCCATCGCCGACCTGATCCGCTCGGGCAAGATCCGCTATTTCGGCGTCTCCAACCACCGCGCGTGGCGCGTGGCCGAAATCTGCCGCCTGTGCGATCTGGCGGGCATCGACCGGCCGGTGATCTCCCAGCCCTATTACAACGCCATGAACCGGATGCCGGAGGTGGAGCATCTGCCCGCGTGCGGGCATTTCGGCATTGGTGTGTTCCCCTACAGCCCGCTGGCGCGCGGCGTGCTGACCGGCAAATACGCACCGGGCGCACCGCCGGAACAGGGCAGCCGCGCCGGGCGGCAGGACAAGCGGATGCTGGAGACCGAGTGGCGGCCGGAAAGCCTGCAAATCGCGCAGACTTTGGCCGAACACGCCCGCGCGCGCGGCATCACGCCTGGCCAGTTCGCGGTAGCGTGGGTGCTCAACAACAAGTTGGTCACCGGCACCATCGCCGGGCCGCGCACCATGGAACAGTGGGACGAATACCGCGCCGCGCTGGACTACAGCTTCACCGCCGAGGATGAGGCGCTGGTGGACAGTCTTGTGCCGCCGGGGCATCCCTCGACCCCCGGCTACAACGACCCCGCCTATCCGCTGGAAGGCCGGATCAGCCGGGCGGCAACCCGCTGATCAGCCCGCCATCCACCACCAGCGCGGTGCCAGTGACCCAACTGGCCTCGTCGCTGGCCAGATAGACGAAGGCGTCGGCAATGTCCGTGGGGCGGCCGAGGCGGCCCAGCGGGTGCATGTTGGCGGCATGGCGGCGGGCGGCCTCCGGGTCCGGCTGATCGGCGAAATAGCCCTGGATCATCGGGGTTTCGACGAAGCCGGGGCAAACGCAGTTGACGCGGATCTTGGCCCCTGCGCCGTCAATGGCCATGCATTTGGTCAGCATCACCACGCCCGCCTTGCTGGTGCAGTAGGCGGCATCGGACGGAATGGCGGTGATCCCGGCGATGGAGGCGGTGTTGAGAATCACCCCGCCACCCTGCGCCTGCATCTGCCCCCACACGGCCTTCGCACAGCGGAACACGCTTTTCAGGTTCACGTCGAGTTCGAGGTCCCATTGCGCCTCGGTCAGCTCGGCGACCCCGCCGACGATGGTGACGCCCGCATTGTTGACCAGAATATCCAGCCGCCCATGCCCGGCCACCACGCGCGCCACGGCCGCGGCAATGGATTCGGTGCTGGTAACATCCAGCGTCATGCCCTGCGCGGTGCCGCCGGCAGCGGCAATCTGCGCCGCCGTGGCCTCCGCCGTGTCACCGCGCCGGTCGGTGCAGGCCACGATGGCGCCCTGTGCGGCCATGCGGCGCGCGGTTTCCGCGCCGATGCCACTGCCTGCGCCAGTGACCAGCGCGATCTTGCCTTGCAGACGCATGTGATGTTCCCCCAACTGATTTGCGCCGAGCATTGGCCCCGGCGGCCGCGGCGGCAAGAGCGGGAGCGGACATGATCGATCTTTACACGTGGACCACGCCGAATGGCCGCAAGGTCTCCATCGCGCTCGAGGAGATGGGGCTGCCCTACACGGCGCACGCCATCGACATCGGCAAGAACGAGCAGTTCGCGCCGGATTTTCTGGCCATTGCGCCGAACAACCGCATTCCGGCCATCGTGGACCGCGATACCGGCACCGCGCTGATGGAATCGGGCGCGATCCTGATCTATCTCGCGGACAAGACCGGCCTGTTGCTGCCCCAATCCGGTGAGCCGCGCGCGCGGGTGATCGAGTGGCTGATGTGGCAGATGGGCGGCTTCGGCCCGATGCTGGGGCAGGCGCATCACTTCCTGAAATTCAACCCCGACGCCTCGGCCTATGCCAGCAAGCGCTATGGCGAGGAGACCAGGCGGCTGTACGGCGTGCTCGACCGCAGGCTGGCCCAGCATGAATTCGTGGCGGGCGATTACTCCATTGCCGACATCGCCATCTGGCCGTGGGCGTCGCGCTACGAGTGGCAGCAGATCGACATGGCGGAATTTCCGCATGTGAAACGCTGGTACAAGCAGATCGCCGCCCGCCCGGCGGTGCAGCGCGGCTACGACGTGCCGAAGAAGGTGGGCGAGATTCCGATCCCGGCGTAGCCCGGCTTAGGCTGACAGCCCGCCGCCCCAGACCCACCATCCGGGTGTGGCGATGCTGGCGGCAGCGCCCAGGGCTTCGGTTTCGCTGGCGAACAGGCCGTAGCACGTGGCCCCCGACCCGCTCATGCGTGCCATCAGGCAGCCCGGCGAGGCGCGCAGGGCGGCGAGCGCCGTGCCGATCACCGGGCGCAGCGACAGCGCGGGCAGTTCCAGATCATTGCCCGCACCGGCCAGCGTTTCTGCCAGTGCGGCGGCATCCGGCCATGCGTCGGGCAGGGCCAGCGGCGCGGAAAACTCACCCGCACGCGCCCGGAACACCTCGGGCGTCGAGACGGCCACGCCGGGATTGACCAGAGCGAGGCCGCAGTGCGGCAGCGCCGGGACATCGGAGAGGACTTCGCCCACGCCGCCCATGCGCGCCGGGCGGTTGCGCAGGCACACCGGCACATCGGCCCCCAGACCCAGCGCAAGCCGCGCCATGTCCGCAGGCGGAATGTCCAATTGCCACAGCCGCGCCAGCGCCCGCAGGGCCGCTGCCGCATCGGCCGAGCCGCCGCCGATGCCGGATGCGATGGGCAGGCGCTTGTCCAGCGTCAGCCGTGCCAGCGGCACGATGCCCGCTTCCTGCGCCAGTTTGCGCGCGGCGCGCAGCACCAGATTGTCCGGCTCATTGGCCAGCGCCGCACCGAACGGGCCGGTGATGCGCAAGGTGAGCCGGTCAGACGCCTCCACACTCAGCATGTCGCCCACGGCGGCAAACGCCACCAGACTGTCGAGCAGGTGGTAGCCATCCGCCCGCCGCCCCAGCACATGCAGTGCCAGATTGACCTTGGCCGGGGCGAGATCCTGCAGCATCGCCCGGGCTTACTGCGCGGCAGGTTCCACGGACGCGGACACCGGGAGGCCCAGCGCCCGCTGCGCGTCGTGCAGCTTGGTCTGGATGCGCGGCAGTTCGTCCGGGTCCGGCTTCAGCGTCAACGCGCGCTGCCACTGATAGGTGGCCTCCAGCTTGCGCCCGGCCGCCCAGTAGGCGTCGCCCAGATGGCCGTTGATGGTGGCGTCTTCCGAATCCAGTTCGGCGGCCTTTTCCAGCCACTTCACCGACGCGGCCACGTCGCCCTGCTGCAAATTTACCCAGCCGAGACTGTCCAGAATGGCGCCATCCGTGGGCCGCATTTCGGCGGCTTTCATGATCATGGCCCGCGCCTTGGCCAAATCCTGATGCTGCTCGGTCCACGAGTAGCCGAGATAGTTCAGCACGAACGGCTCATCGGGCGAGAGTTTCAGTGCGTACAGAAAGTCCGCTTCCGCCTTCGGCCAGTCATGCGAGCGTTCCAGCGCCATGCCGCGCTCGTAATACAGCGGCCAGTCGATGCGCTTGTGCGGCAGCGGCAGCAGCGCGATGGCCTTGTCGAACGCCGCCACGGCTTCCGGGTAGCGCCGCTTGCTGCGCAGAATCTCGCCTTGCAGGGTCCATGGTTCCGGGCGCTGCGGATTGGCGGCGGCGACACTCGCGGCCAGACGCAGGGCGGCTTCGGTGTTGCCGGTGCGGTCCAGCAGGTTGGCGCGGCGCAATTCCACCACCGGGGCCAGCGGGTCGCTGTCGGCCACTGGCTTCAGGATGTCCAGCGCCTGCTCCGGGTGTTTGGCCTGCTCGGCCAGATCAGAGGCCAGCAGCCGCGCGGCGGTCATGTCGCCGCGCAGATCGAGCGCCAGCCGCAGCATGATGGCGGCAAACTCCGCCGAATCCTGCTGCCGCAGGGACACTGCGAGGCCGACATACACCGCTGCCAGCCCGTCGCTGGCGCGGCGCACCTGCCGGTTGGACACGTCCGCGTCCATGCGCGGAAGGGCGATGGCGAAGTCGCGCGCGGTCTGCACAAAGGCGTCGAGCGTCTGCTTGCCCTCGTCCACCCGGCCGGAGCGTGCCTGCCAGCTTGCCACGTTGCGGGCCAGATCGAGGTTCAGCGAGCCGAATTCGGCCTGTGCCAGCTTGTACAGCCGCGCGGCCTCGCCGGGGCGGCTGCCCAGATCGGCCACCATCGCGGCATGGAAGGCATAGACGGCGCGGAAGCGCTGGCCTTCCACATAGGGCTTCAGCGTCGCCAGCGCGGCATCGGTGCGGCCTTGTCCGGCCTGCGCCCACGCCACCATCAACGGCAGCAGCACCTGTGTCAGCCCTTGCCGTGGCAGCGCAGCGAAGCGGCGTTCGGCGGATTCCCAGTCGCCGGACTTGGCATCGGCATTGCCCAGCAGCAGCAGGGCCGCCGGGTCGTCCTTCTGGTCGCGGGCCAGACGCACGGCTTCGGGCCGTCCGGCCAACATGGAGGCCAGAAACGCCTCGCGCCGCACCTCCCGGCTGTCCGGGTCGAGCGACTGGGCGCGCAGCAATTCATCAGCCGCGCGGTCGATGTCACCTTCCTGCGCGGCGAAGCGCCCGGCCAGGAATGCGCTGGACGCCCCGGGCGCGATGGCATGCGCCGCCGGGTTGCGCCGCGTTTCGGTGGTGGCCCCGGACGGGTCGGCCGCGGCGCAGGCGGAGAGCAGGCTGAGCGCCAGCAGGGCGGCGCGGCGGGCGAAGCGATGATGTTGCATCCGGGATTCCTAGCAGCGCCATGCGCGCAGCGCCATCAGCCTTGGTCGGCGGGGTGCGGCGTTACATGCCGCCCGGATAGCTCGGCCCGCCGCCGCCTTCCGGCGTGACCCAGTTGATGTTCTGGGTCATGTCCTTGATGTCGCAGGTTTTGCAATGAACGCAATTCTGCGCGTTGATCTGCAATTTCGGCGTATCGGTCTCGGCACCGACGATTTCGTACACGCCGGCCGGGCAATAGCGCGTTTCCGGGCTGCGAAACTGCTTCCAGTTCACGTCGATGGCCACCGACGGGTCGCGCAGTTGCAGATGCGCGGGCTGATCTTCCTCGTGATTGGTGTTGCTGATGAACACCGAGGACAGCCGGTCGAAGGTCAGCACGCCATCCGGCTTGGGATACTCGATGGGCGTGGCCAGTGAGGCGTGCTGCATCCCCTCGTTGCTGGCATGCGCGTGTTTCAGCGTCCATGGTGCGCGGCCGCCCAGCACCACCGAGTCGATGGCGGCGTGGATGAAGCCGCCCCACATGCCCCATTTCTCGAAGCCGGGGGCCACGTTGCGCACCTTGTAGAGTTCCTCGCACAGCCACGAGGCCCGGAATTTCGGCTCGTAGCTGACCGGTTCGGCGGCGCGGCCATCGGCCATCGCCTCGGCCACCGCTTCGGCGGCGAGCATGCCGGATTTCATCGCGGCATGGGTGCCCTTGATCTTGGGCAGGTTCAGGAAACCCGCCGTGTCACCCACCAGACAGCCGCCGGGGAAGGTCAGCTTCGGAATGGCCTGATAGCCACCCTCACTGATCGCGCGCGCGCCATAGGCGATGCGCCGTCCGCCCTGGAAATGGCCGCGGAATGCAGGGTGGGTCTTCAGCCGCTGGGTTTCCTCGAACGGCGACAGCCACGGGTTCTTGTAATCGAGCCCGGTGACGAAGCCGTACGACACCAGGTTGTCGCCCCAGTGATACAGGAACGAACCGCCATAGGTGTGGCTGTCCAGCGGCCAGCCCATGCTGTGCTGGATCAGGCCGGGCTTGTGGTGCTCCTTGGGGATTTCCCACAATTCCTTGATGCCGAGCCCGTAGGTCTGCGGCCCGCGCCCGGCGCGCAGGTCAAACCGCTGCATCAGGTGCTTGGTCAGCGAACCCCGGCAGCCTTCGGCGAAGATCGTGTAGGTGGCGCGCAGTTCCATGCCGCGCGCGTAGTTCGGCCCCGGTGCGCCGGATTTGCCGATGCCCATGTCGCCGGTGGCGATGCCGGCGACCCGGCCATCTTCCTCCAGCACCTCTGCGGCGGCGAAGCCGGGGTAGATTTCCACGCCCAGCGCCTCGGCCTGCTGGCCCATCCAGCGGCACACATTGCCCAGACTGCCGATGTAATTGCCGTGGTTGCGCATCTGCGGCGGGGTAGGCAGCTTGAAGGATTTGGTTTCAGTCAGAAACAGAAACCGGTCCTCGCCCGCCTTGGTGGCCAGCGGTGGGGCATTTTCGCGCCAATCCGGCAGCAATTCATCCAATGCGCGCGGTTCGATGACCGCGCCGGACAGGATATGCGCGCCGACCTCACTGCCTTTTTCCACCACGCACACGGTGGTGTCCGGCGAGAGTTGTTTCAGCCGGATGGCGGCGGCCAGACCGGACGGTCCGGCACCGACGATCACGACATCAAACTCCATCGTCTCGCGCGCGATCGACTCACTCACCTGCATCACTCCAGGACACTGCGGTGCCGTAGACTAGGGATGTGCGGGCGATTGCGCAAAACCACCCCGCGCGGCGATGCTGGGGCATGGATGACCTGACCGCGCTGCGGCTGCATATCGACTGGGGGGCGGACGAGGCGCTGGACGAAGCGCCGCGCGACCGGCTTGCCGCGCCGGTGGCAGCCCCGGCCACCACGCGGGTGCTGGCGCGGCCCGTGCCCGCGCCGGACATGGCGCAGCCCGATGCACCACAGGCGCTGTCCCGCCCGGCGTTGGCGGTACCCATCGCCCGCGCGGTGCCGCCGCCGGTGCAGCGGGCGCAGGAGGTCGCGGCGGCGGCGCGCACCACCGATGAACTGCGCGCGGCCTTGGCCGCGTTCGACGGCTGCGCGCTGCGCGACACCGCCACGCATCTGGTGTTCGCCGACGGCAATCCGGCATCGGGCCTGATGCTGGTGGGCGAGGGGCCGGGGGCGGAGGAGGACCGGGCGGGCAAGCCGTTTGTCGGCCCGTCCGGCCAATTGCTCGACCGGATGCTGGGCAGCATCGGGCTGGACCGCAGCCAGTATCTGATCACCAACCTGATTCCGTGGCGCCCGCCCGGCAACCGCAACCCGACCGACAGCGAAGTGCTGGTGTGCCTGCCGTTCCTGCTGCGCCACAT
>CAIPHQ010000357.1 GCA_903864895.1 uncultured Rhodospirillales bacterium | reverse complement strand
GCCGTGCGCGGCAACCCGAAAGCGCGGCAGGAATGGGCCACCACACAACTCAAGCAGTGCGCCACCGCCTCACGCCGCATGGGGCTGACCACGCACGCCACGTTCTCCGGCGCGCTGGCATGGCCGTTCTGCTACCCGTTCCCGCAGCGCCCGGATGGGTTGGTGGAAGAAGCCTTCGCCGAACTGGCGCGCATCTGGACACCGATCCTGAACCACTTCGACAGCGAAGGCGTTGACCTGTGCTTCGAACTGCATCCGATGGAGGATCTGTTCGACGGTGAGACCTTCGAGATGTTCCTGGCCGCCGTGGGCAACCATCCGCGCTGCCACATCAACTACGATGCCAGCCATTTCATCAAGCAGGGTCTGGACTATCTGGCGTTCATCGACTTCTACCACGACCGCATCAAGATGTTCCATGTGAAGGACGCCGAATTCAACCCCACCGGCAAGCAGGGCATCTATTCCGGCTATCAGCCCTGGCTGAAGCGCGCCGCGCGGGACCGTTCGCTGGGTGACGGACAGGTGAACTTCAACGGCATTTTCAGCAAGTTCACCGAATACGGCTTTGAGGGCTGGGCGGTGTACGAATGGGAATGCTGCATGAAGCACCCCGAGGACGGCGCGCGGCAGGGTGCGAAATACATCCGCGACAAGATCATCCGTGTCACGGACAAGACCTTCGACGATTTCGCCGGTGGCCGCGGCGACCGCGCCAGCAATCGCGCCATGCTCGGGCTGAGCTAGCGGAAGGGGGCAGACGATGGCCATTCAGGGCAGTGTCACCGAACAGGCGCGGCGCAAGCTGCGTCTGGGCATGGTGGGCGGCGGGCGCGGTGCGTTCATCGGCGCGGTGCATCGCATGGCCGCCCGGCTGGACGACCGTTTCGTGCTGACGGCGGGCGCATTGTCCGCCGATCCGGCCAATGCCGCCGCCTCGGCCGCCGATCTCGGCATTGCGCCGGATCGCGCCTATGCCTCCTGGGCCGGCATGGCGGCGCAGGAAAGCCGGCGGCCGGACGGTATTGACGCGGTGGCCATCGTCACCCCCAACCACCTGCACTACGCGCCGGCCAAGGCGTTTCTGGACGCCGGAATCCACGTGATCTGCGACAAGCCGATGACGCTGAATCTGGCTGAGTCGCTCGATCTGGTCCGTATCGTCCGCGCTTCCAATCTGGTGTTCGTGCTGACGCAGAACAACACCGGCTACCCGATGGTGCGGCAGGCGCGCGCCATGATCCGGGACGGGATGCTCGGCGCCATTCGCGTGATTCGCGTCTCCTATGTGCAGGACTGGCTGGCCACGGCGCTGGAGACCACCGGCCAGAAACAGGCGGACTGGCGCACAGACCCCGCCCGCTCCGGCGCGGGCGGGTCCATCGGCGACATCGGCGTGCACGCCTTCAATCTTGCCGCCTTCATGTCCGGTCTGGAACTGGAGGAAGTCTGCGCCGACCTGCGCAGCTATGTGCCGGGCCGCAGGCTCGATGACAACGCCAACGTGCTGCTGCGCTACAAGGGCGGTGCCAGCGGCACGTTGTGGTCGAGTCAGGTGGCGCCCGGCAACAACAACCGCCTGTCCATCGGTGTGTATGGCGAAACCGGCGCGCTGGAATGGGTGGGTGAGGACAACGACACGCTGCGCTACGCCCCGCTGGGCGAACCGCCGCGCATCATCGTGCGCGGTGGCCCGGGTGCCAACGGTGCCGCCGCGCACGCCACGCGGATGCCACCGGGCCATCCCGAAGGCTATATCGAGGGATTCGCCAATCTGTACAGCAACGCGGCCGATCTGATCTGGGCGGCCAAGGACGGCGCGCCGCCCAATCCGCTGTCCGCCGACCTGCCCACGGTGGAAGATGGCGCACGCGGTCTGGCATTCATCGAAGCCTGTGTGGCCTCCAGCCGCAACGGTGGCGTATGGACAAGGGCGTCGCTGCCGGGGTGAGCGCGCCGAAGCACGCGGCCCGCTCTATCCGCGACGTGGCGGCGCGCGCGGGTGTGTCCATCGCCACCGTCTCTCGCGTCGTCAATGGCAGTGCGGATGGCGTAACACCTGCGCTGCGGGCGCGCGTGCAGGCGGTCATCGATGAACTGGAATACCGCCCCAACCGCATCGGCCGCGCGCTGCGCACGCGCCAGTCCGGTGCTGTGGCGCTGGTGGTGTCCAACATCCAGAACACGTTTTACGCAGCGCTTGCCTGGGAACTTGAACGGCGGCTGATTGAGGCCGGGCAGGTGCTGATGCTGTTCAACTCCAACGAATCAGCCGAATTGCAGGACCGCTGCTTTCAGGAGATCGCCACGCGGGACATCGGCGGCTTGCTGCTGCTGTGCGCCGTGGAAAGCCGCCTGCTGGACACGATGGTCGAGCGCAACCGCACCGTGTTCATCAACCGCCGCATTCCAAGGCTGGCGGGTACCTCGTTCGTCGGGATCGACGATGAAGCTGCCGCGCGCGATCTGGCACACGCGATGCTGCGCGCCGGCCGGGGTCCGGTCGGGCTGATCCACGGGCCGCTGTATTCCGCCACCAGCGCCGCGCGCCTGCGTGGCCTGCTGGATGTGCTGGCCGCCGCCGGGGCCACACCTGTGCCCGGCGTAATCGCCGAGGCCGGGCTGTCGATGGAAGACGGCTACCGCGCCGCCGCCACATTGTTGGAGGGCACGCGTTGCGCCGCACTTTATTGCGGTAACGACCAGATTGCCTATGGCGCGCATCGCCGCTGTCTGGAACTGGGGCTGCGCGTGCCGCAGGACGTGCGGATTTTCGGGTTCGACGACAACCCGTTGAACGACTTTCTCGCCCCCTGGCTGAACACGGTGCGTGTGCCGCATGCCGATTTCGCGGCCGAAGCCGTCCTGCAATGGCAGGCGCTGGCCGCAGGCGGGCCGCACCGGGATATCGTGCTACCCTATGAACTGGTACTGCGCGGCTGACCCCCGAATCTGCCGTTGCGGTCCGCGCGGCACTGCTGATTAATTGCCCGGTTCGCACGATTGCGCCGGTCAACCGGCGCAGCAAAGGGGGGAATATTCATGGTCGAAAAGACCGCCGTCGTCGTCGGCGCGCGTGGCATGATCGGGCGCTACACCGTCAACAGTCTTGAACAGCAGAACGACTGGAACATCATTGCGGTTTCGCGCAAGAAGCCGGAATACGCCACCCGGGCCGAACATATCTCGGTCGATCTGGAAGACCCGGTGGATGCCGAGCGCAAGCTGGGCGGGCTCAGCCACGTGACCCACGTGTTCTATTCCGCGCTGAACGGCAGCATCGCCGCCGAAAACGTGGCCGGGAATCTGGAACTGGTGCGCAATTCCATCGGCGTGCTGGCGAAAGCGTCGAACAAGCTGGAACGTGTGGTGCTGGGGCAGGGCGGCAAGTATTACGGCTGCCATCTCGGCCCGCACCGCACCCCGTCGCTCGAAACCGACCCGCGCCACCTGCCGCCCAATTTCTACTACGCGCAGCAGGATTTCGTGGTGGAAGCGCAGCGCGGCCAGAACTGGACCTATGCGTTGGTGCGCCCGGAAGCCGTGGTGGGCAATGTCAGCGGCATTCCGCTGAACGTCGCCGGCCAGATTGCCGCCTACGCGCTGATCTGCAAGCATCTGGAGGTGCCGTTCCACTACCCCGGCCCGGATGCCGCATTCAAGGCCTACAACAAGTTCACCGATGCCCACTTGCTCGGCCGCTTCCTGCACTGGGTGGCGACAGCCCCGGTAGCAGCCAATCAGGCCTACAACGTCACCGGCGATTCCGGCCTGCGCTTCAGCAACATCTGGCCGAGCTTCACGCGCTATTTCGGCGTGCGGCCCGGTGAGGTGATGCCGTTCTCGCTGGTGTCGCACATGGCGGACAAGGAAGATGTCTGGCAGGACATCGTGCGCAAATACGATCTGCGCAAAACGAAGCTCAGCGACTTCGGCGATTGGGTGTTCGGCGACTGGATTCTGGGCCGCACCTGGGACACGATTCTGGAAGACACCAAGCGCATCAAGGCCGGATTCACCGAAGTGATGGACTCCGAGGAGAGCTTCATCTCCACTTTCAACGAGATGCGCGCCGAGCGTCTGATTCCGTGAAGTGGCGGGCGCTGCCGTACTGCGGCAGCGCCCGCCTTGCCTGCATCTACTGCGACACCACAAGCCTTGGCGTCAGAAGCGAATAGGCGATCTGGTTGAATACGGTGGCCAGATCGGCGTATTTGTTCGGACTCGTGGCAAGATTGCACGTGGTGTCGGTGGTGAAGAACTTGCCGGGGTCAGACGCAATCTGCTGCATCGCGGCGCAGGGCGAGATGTCGCCGTTGCACCCGGATGATGACGCCGTGGTGGGCGAACCATAGGCGACCGAATACACCCAGGTTCCGGCGGTGGTCGCGGCGGCGGCGGCGGTGACGGCGGCGGTGCATTCCTTGGTGGTAGAAAAGCTGGACTGTGACGACGTGGCCGTTGCCGCGCCGTCGCTCAGCAGGATCAGCACATCCTGGTAGCCGGTCACCGCATTGGCATTCAGCGTTGCCTGTCCCTTGGTGATCGCATCGGCGTAGTAGCTGCCCTGGCCGCCCTTGTTGGTCAGGCATCCGAGGAAGTTGTTGCTGTTGTCCCCCACGGCCAGGACCGGCGGCGATGCGTCCACCAGAGCGTGATTTGAGACGTAGGTGCTGCTGAAGGCGGTGGAGCCGATCATGTACACTGCCGAGCTTGAGTATTTCACCGTAGCAGGCATAGACGGGCACGGCGTGCTGGGGACATAGGATGCGGCAAAGCCCGGAAACACCGAGATACCACCAGGGTCCTGTGCCGCGATCAGTTGCGTCATCACCAGTTGCACGCCATACAGCGCGCACTGCCAGCGTAACGGTGAGGTAACGTTCGGCACCGAGCATCCGCTGGAATCTGCGGTGGACATGGAGGCCGTCCCATCCAGCACAAACAGGATGTGCATAGGCTTGTTCAGGCCCCCGGCGCGCTCTGCAGTGGATGTGGCGGAATCGGTCAGCAGGTTGATGCCGTACTGGCGCATGAAGCGCACCACCACAGT
>CAIPHQ010000356.1 GCA_903864895.1 uncultured Rhodospirillales bacterium | reverse complement strand
CCGCCGCCGATATTCCAGGCCGCAACCTGTATGGCATCTACCCCACCGGCAAGGATCAGCCGGTGCTGGCCGAGGGCTATGTGCGCCACCGGGGCGAACCGGTCTGCGCGCTGGTGGGGGACGCCGATACGCTGGCACGCATCCGCGATGCCGATCTGCCAATCACTTGGCAGGTCCTGCCCGAAATCACTTTTGCCAGCGGCGGCGCCGACCTGCACGCCCACGCGCCCGGCAACGTGCTGTGTCGGGGCCGGGTGGCGCGCGGCGATGTGGCGGCAGGGTTTGCGCGGGCGGCGGCGCAGGCGCGTATTGAAACGCAGTCGGGCTTCGTCGAGCACGCCTATATCGAGCCCGAAGCCGGCTACGCCCGCCGCATTGGCGACCGGATCGAGGTGGTGGCCTGCACGCAAACCCCGTACATGAACCGCGACGAGATCGCGCCGATCCTTGGCATCCGGCCCGAACAGGTCCGCGTGATCCCCACCGCCGTCGGTGGCGGGTTCGGCGGCAAGCTCGATCTGTCGGTGCAACCGCTGATCTGCGTGGCGGCGTGGCTGCTCGGCCAGCCGGTGCGGATGGTCTACACGCGCCCGGAAAGCATGGCGGCGACCACCAAGCGCCATCCGTCCCGCATCACGGCGGAGGCTGCGGCCGACGCCTCGGGCCGGCTGACCGCGTTCCGCTTCCATGGCGATTTCGACACCGGGGCCTATGCCAGTTGGGGGCCGACGGTCGCGAACCGGGTGCCGGTGCATGCCACCGGGCCGTATGCCGTGCCCAACATGCTCGCCACGACCACCGCCCTGCACACCAACGGCCCGCCCTCTGGCGCATTTCGCGGCTTCGGCGTGCCGCAGGCGGCGATTGCCGGTGAGGCGCTGATGGACATTCTGGCAGCGCAACTCGGCCTCGACCCGTGGCAGATCCGCCGCATCAATGCGCTGGGCGAGGACGGCGTGACCGCCACCGGGCAAGTGCTGGGCGCCGGAGCGGCGCTGCCGGAGTGTCTGGACGCCATCAAGCCGCGCTGGGACGCGCTGCGGGCGGAGGCGGAGGCGTTCAACGCGGGCCAGACTGGCCCGCTGCGGCGCGGCGCCGGGATCGCCTGCATGTGGTACGGCATTGGCAATACCAGTCTGGCCAACCCGTCCGAAATGGTGATCGGCCTGACCCGCGCCGGCCGCGTGGTGCTGTTCTCCGGTGCGGTTGATATCGGCCAGGGCAGCAACACCATCATGCTGCAAATCGCCGCCGAGGCGTTGGGCGTGCCGGTCTCGGCCATCGATCTGGTGGCGGGCGATACGGACAGGACGCTGGATGCAGGCAAGACCAGCGCCTCCCGCCAGACATTCGTGAGTGGCAACGCCGCGCGTCTGGCCGCCGCACAGCTTCGCGCCGGAATCCTGCGCCGCGCCAATGCCGGGCCGGATGCGGTGATTGCACCGGACAATGGCGGCCTGCGCGTCAGCCACCCGGGCGGCACGGCAATGCTGGTGCCAGCGGACTGGCCCGAGGATGCCGAAGGGCTGGTGCTGCGCGGCTATGGCCGGTTTGACCCGCCGACCACGCCGCTGGATGCGGATGGTCAGGGCACACCGTACGCGGCCTATGCCTTCGCCGCACAGGCAGCGCTGGTGGAAGTGGATACCGCGCTCGGCACGGTGAAGGTGCTGCGGATCGCCGCCGCGCACGATGTCGGCCGCGCGGTCAACCCGACCCAGGTGGAGGGGCAAATCCATGGCGGCATCGCGCAGGGGCTGGGGCTCGCGCTGATGGAAGAATACCTGCCGGGCCGCACCGACAACCTGCACGACTATCTGATCCCGACCATCGGCGACATTCCGCCCATCGAAACCCTGCTGATCGAGCGCCCTGACCCGATTGGCCCGTTCGGGGCCAAGGGCGTGGGCGAACCGGCGCTGGTGGCCACCGCACCCGCCATTCTGGGCGCCATCCATCACGCCACCGGCGCGCGGATCACCCGCGTGCCTGCCACGCCGGACCGGGTATTGGCGGCCCTGCACGCCATGGAGCACGCCGCGTGAGCACCACCCATGCCGGACCAACCGGACCCGAGGACAGCGCGCTGGCCGCCGCCGGGGCTGCCGAAGCGGGTATTGTGACCTGCGACGCCTGCCCGGTACTGTGCCGCATCCGCACCGGCAAGACCGGAGCCTGCGACCGCTACGGCAATGTGGATGGCGTGCTGACCCGCATGGACCCGCTGACCGTGCTGACCCGCGCGCCGGAATCGGTGCGGTTTGCCGGTGATGACTGGACCGGCAACCCCATCGCCGCGCGCGACGTGTTCATCACCGCCATCGGTGCAGGCACCACCTACCCGGACTACAAGCCCGCCCCGTTCATCGTCGGCAGCCAGATCGACGGGGTGGACATGGTGACCGTGGTGTCGGAGGGCGTGTTCAGCTATTGCGGCCTGAAAGTGAAAATCGACACCGACCGCCATCTGGGCCACGAATGCGCCCCGGTGCGCGCGGGCGGCGAGCAGATCGGGCATGTCACCACCGCCGAATACGGCAGCCAGATGCTGTCACTGGGCGGGGTGCGGCATCTGACCGGCGGCTCGAAGCGCGAGGGGGTGGCCACCTGCGAGGCGCTGCTGGCGCTGTGCAACGGTGATGCGGTCGAACTGACGGTCGATGACGGCGCGCGCGTGCTGGTGCAGGCCGGGGCCGCGCCGGTGGTGGACGACGTGCCGGAACACCGGATGCGGGTGGGCTGTGGCAGTGCCACCATCGGCATTTTTGCCAACCAATGGCTGGGCCATGCGGACGAAGTGATCGTGGTGGACGACCACATCACCGGGGTACTGACCGAACATCAGGCGGGCAAGTTTCTGGGCATGCGCCCGGCGGGGCTGCGGGTACGCGGGCGGCGTTCGACGCCGGGGCGGTATTTTCAGGTGGCCAATCCCGGCCTTGGCTGGGGCGGGACGGACATTTCCGACCCGCTGAGCATTGTGGAGAAAATCGACCCGAAGACCGCGTGGCCCGGATTGCGCCTGCTGATGGTGTCCACCACCGGCGAACATGCGGCGTGGTTCGTGCTGGATGCGGCGCTGCGCCCGCAACCGGCGGAAATGCCGCCGGCCATCGCCGCCGCCGTGGCGCGGATTGGCGAGAATTGCGAACCGGCGCGTTGTACGGTGCTGTTCATGGCCGGGGCCGGGGGCAGCCTGCGCGCCGGGGCGACGGAGAACCCGGTGCTTCTGACCCGCGCGGTGCAGCAGGGCCGCGCGCGCGTCACCTCCGGCGGTGCGCCGGTGTATGTGTGGCCGGGCGGCGGCATCACCTACATGGCGGATGTGACCGCCATGCCCGCGAAATCCTTCGGCAGCGTGCCGACCCCGGCACTGGTCGCCCCCATCGAGTTCACGCTGCCGCTGGCCGACTATGCTGCCCTTGGCGGACATCTGGGCCGGGTGCGCCGTGTGGCAGATGTGCTGGCCGCGCATCGCCCGCGCGGCGTGGTGCTGCCGCACGGCGTGCCCTTCCCGCTGCCGTAACTGCAATGCCACCCGCCATCACCCTGCTGGCGGACGGGCGGCTGCATCTTCAGCACGGCCCCATCGACTGCCTGTGCCGCGCATGGGGGCCGGAAGCCGAGGTGCGCCGCGCCTACACGCAGGCCGCGGCAGCCTTTCAGCCGGTGCTGGCGGAATTGTGCGGTGAGTTGGGCCTGCTGCGCAGCAAACTCCCGGCCCCTGCCCCGCTCGGCGCGGTCGCCCGCGCGATGCGCGCCGCCTGCCTGCCGTTTGCCGCCGGGTTCATCACGCCGATGGCCGCCGTGGCCGGGGCGGTGGCCGACCATGTGCTGGCTGCACTCTGCGCGGGCCGCGCGCTGGACCGGGCGTTTGTGAACAACGGCGGCGACATCGCCTTCCATCTCGGCCCCGGCCACGCCCTGCGCTGCGGCGTGGTGGCCGAACTGGCGGCACCGCAGGTGGATGGCGTCCTGATGCTGCGCGACACACATCCGGCACGCGGCCTCGCCACCTCCGGGCGCGCCTGCAAGGGGCACGGCGGGCGCAGTTTCTCGTTCGGCATTGCCGATGCCGTCACTGTGCTCGCCCGCAGCGCCGCCGAGGCCGATGCGGCGGCCACAGTGATCGGCAACGCGGTGAACCTGCCCGGCCATCCTGCCATCCTTTGCCGCCCGGCCAATGCCATCGACCCGGACAGTGACCTGGGCGCGCGGGCCATCACATGGGATGTGGGTGCGTTGACGCAGGCGGAAATTGCCGCCGCTCTGGACGCGGGGGCGCTTGCGGCCGATGCTCTTTTGCAGGACCGCCGCATCCTCGGCGCCATTCTGATGCTGCGCGGGCAGGTCCGGCAGACTGGAATGCAAGATCACCTATTGGAGGAACCATGATCCGCAAGCTGTTGACGGTGATCGAAGAAACCCATCAGGAAGCCGGGCAGACCGTGCATCCGGCCACCCGCAAGGCAGCGGCGATTGCGGTGATCCAGAACCCGTTCGCCGGTCGGCACGCCGCCGACCTGTCCGACCTGATTGCGGTGGGCGAGATGCTGGGCGGGCTGCTGGGTGAGCGCGCGGTGCGGGCACTGGGTATCGAACCCGGACAGGCGGAAAGCTACGGCAAGGCTGCCATCGTGGGCGAAGACGGCGAACTGGAACACGCAGCCGCCATCCTGCACCCGAAGCTGGGCGCGCCACTGCGCGTGGCGGTGGAAAAGGGTGCGGCATTGGTGCCGAGTTCCAAGAAGCGCGGCGGCATGGGAGCGGCCATCGACGTGCCGTTGGGCCACAAGGACGCCGCCTTCGTGCGCAGCCATTTCGACGCCATGGAAATCCGGGTGCCGGACGCACCGCGCCGCGACGAGATTGTGGTGGCGGTGGTGGTGACCGATTCCGGCCGTCCCCTGCCGCGCGTGGGCGGGCTGACAGTGGAGGAGATTACCGGCAAGGACGGTCTGCGCTGATGGATTTTCTGATCCGCATCGTTCGCGGACGGGCCAGACTGTTTCTGGGGGCGCTGTTCGGCATCGTCGTGGGTCTGGTGGTCCCGCCGCAGCATACCGTGCTGACCCGCATCCTGATTGCGTGGGACGCCGGGTGCATCGGCTTTTTGCTTCTGGCGGCGCAGATGTTCAGCAGCCCGCGCCATGCCGATATCGCGGTGGACGCCGAGAAGCAGGAAGACGGCGAATGGACCATTTTCTGGCTGGCAATGGCCGGTGTTGCCGCGAGTTTTGCCGCCATCCTGGGTGAGTTCGCCACCACCAAGGACATGCCTGCCGCAGCGCGCAGCCTGCATGCGGGGCTGGTGGCGCTGACGCTGTTCGTCTCGTGGCTGATGACGCACACGCTGTTCGCGTTCCGCTATGCGCATGAATATTATGAATGCGACGAGCACGGCAAGATTGCCGGGGGGCTGGCCTTCCCCGAGGATCAGGTGCCGGACTATTGGGATTTCTTCTATTTCGCCATTGTTCTTGGCATGACGTTTCAGGTCTCGGACGTGCAGATCACCAGCCGCAAGCTGCGCCGTCTGGCCACGGTGCATGGTTTGCTGGGCTTCCTGTTCAATACGGTCATTCTGGCGCTGTCAGTGAACATCGGCGCCAGCATGTTGTAGTCGGCGTTTACCCCGCCTGCGCCGCCCGAAGCTCCGCCATGCCGCGCAGCGCCGTGCCGTCCGGGGCGAAATTGTCCGGGGCGAGCCATGCCAGAATGCTGTCGCGCGCGCGCGGCCATTCATCGCCGGTCATGCTGAACCACGCCGTATCGCGCAGCCGCCCCTTCACCACCAGATGCGCGCGGTGCACGCCCTCGAACGTGAAGCCCAGCCGTTCCGCCGCGCGCATGGATGGTGCGTTCAGCGCGTTGCATTTCCACACCAGCCGCCGGTAGCCCAGATCGTCGCCCACCAAACGCAGTGCGAGAAACATCGCCTCGGTCGCCGCGCGGGTGCGCTGCATGCAGGGAGCCAGCCAGATATTGCCGATCTCGGCGGCGGAATTCTTTGGCTCCACGTTCATCAGCGTCAGCCAGCCGGAAACCTGCCCGGTGGCGACGGGGCGCACCGCCCACGCATAGGAATCATGCACCGCCGCAAAGTCCGCCACGAATGCGGTGATTGCCGCTTCCGAGGCGAACGGGCCGTAGCCGAGATACGCCCAGCTTGCGTCCCCGCGCGCGGTGCCGGTTTCCGCCGCGCGCCACAGATCGGCGGCGTGGCGCACATGCAGCGGCTCCAGCTCCACATAGGTGCCGCGCAGCTTCACCCGCCCGGGCAGCGGGCGGGCGGCGGTGTCCACGGCCGGGCCGATGGGCAGATCGGTCATGGTGTGCGGCTTTCTGCATCGGGCGACGCGCCGAACTGCGCGCCCGCCCAGCGTTCGACGTGCCGGATCGCCTCGCCGTAGTCTTTCGGCCCGTCGCCCTGCGCAATGGCAAATTCCAGAAACTGCCGCACCATCGGGATCACCCACATCGGCACGCCCAGCGCCTCGGCTTCGGCCAGCCCGAGGCGGACATCCTTGTGCAGCATCTCGGTGGTGAAGCGGTGCGGGAAGCTGCGGTCGAGGATGCATTCCTTGATCTTCACCTCGGTGGCAAAGCTGCGCCCGCTGGACACGTTCAGCACGTCCAGCATGGTTTTCGCGTCCAGCCCGGCCTTGGCCCCGAACACCAGCGCCTCATAGGCCGCGACGCTGCTGGTGGCGGTCAGCATGTTGTTGACCAGTTTCATGGTCTGGCCGAGGCCGGGCTGCGCGCCGAGGTAGAAATGCGTCTTGCCGATGATCCGCAGCACAGGTTCGGCCTGCGCGTAGGCGTCCGGGTCGCCCGAAATCATCATGGACAGTGTGCCCGCCGCCGCCCCGGTGGGCCCGCCGCT
>CAIPHQ010000355.1 GCA_903864895.1 uncultured Rhodospirillales bacterium | reverse complement strand
GAAAACCCGCCCAACTGGCTGGCGCTGGGCATGAGTGCCACGCTGCATCTGCCGGGGGCCGAAACCCAGTCGCTGGCCACGCTGCCCGCCGCTGCCGTGGTGGACAGGGGGCAGGGGCCGATGGTCTGGGCAGTGCGCGACGAGGGCAAGCTGGTGTCCCGCCCGGTGCAGGTGCGCCGCCAGCAGCAGGACCGGGTGGTTGTGTCGGGGCTGGCGGATGGCGAGATGATTGTGGCGATGGGCGGCCAGAAGCTGGACCCGGCGGCGAAAGTGCGCGTGTCGGACGTGCGGCCGGTGACGGAGTGAGCGGGATGCTGTGCCCGCCCCGCGAGTTTCTGCCGGAATTCCGCAGCCGTCAGGACGAGCCCGCCGATGAGGGCGAGGCGCCGGAACCGGCCGGCACGCTGCCGGAATTCTGGCCGATGACTCCGTTCCCGCAATGGACCTTCGTGTAGGGCCACCGCCATGCAACGCTTCAATCTCTCCGCCTGGGCGGTGTCGCACCGTGCGCTGGTGGGGTTCCTGATCGCACTGATCTTCGTGTTCGGCGGCCTGTCCTACACGCGGCTGGGCCGCAACGAGGACCCGAGTTTCACGCTGAAGCTGATGGTGGTGACGGCCGCGTGGCCGGGGGCGACCGCGCCGGAAACCCGCGACCTGCTGGTGGAACCCATCGAGCGCAAGTTGCAGGACTTGCCGCATCTGGACCATCTGGCCACCTTCGTGCGGCCCGGCTTTACCGCCATCATGGTCACGTTCGGCGACGACACGCCGCCCGCCGATGTGCCGAACTTGCTGTACCAGACCCGCAAGAAACTGGATGACCTGAAACCGAGCCTGCCGAGCGGCGTGCAGGGGCCGTTTGCGGATGACGAATACACTGACGTGTATGGCGCGGTGTTCGCGCTGACCGGGGCGGACAACGCCGAGCTTACACGGCAGGCGGAACTGGTGCGCGACCGGTTGTTGCAGGTGCCGGGGGCGGAGAAGGTCACCATTCAGGGCGAAATCGGCCGCACGCTGGAGGTGGAGTTCAGCCACACGCGGCTCGCAGCCCTTGGCGTGACGGTGGCCGACGTGTCGCGCGCCATTGCAGCCCAGAACGACATCGCCGATGCCGGGCTGATCGAGACCAACAACACGCGCGTGCCGCTGCGGGTGGATGGCGCGCTGCAAGGCCCGGATGACCTGGCCAATGTGCCCATCCCGTCCGCCGGGGCCAGCATCAAGCTGTCCGACATCGCCACCATCTCACGCGGCTATACTGACCCGCCGTTGTATTCGGTGCGCCACAACGGCGAACCGGCGGTGGTAGTGGCCGTCTCTCAGCGCAAGGGGGCCAATGGGCTGGCGTTTGGTGACGCGCTGCGTGCCGAGGCCGAGCGCATCCGCGCCGACCTGCCCGCTGGCATCACGATGCAGCAGGTCTCCGACCAGCCGGCGGTGATTGCCGAGGCGGTGGGCGAGTTTCTGCTGAAATTCTGCGTGGCGCTGGGCGTGGTGATGATTGTCTCCTTCGCCTCGCTGGGTTGGCGCGTCGGCATTGTGGTGGCGCTGGCGGTGCCGCTGACGCTGGCGATGGTGTTCATCGTGATGGAGCAGCTCGGCATCGAGTTGCAGCGCGTCTCGCTCGGCGCGCTGATCCTGTCGCTGGGCCTGCTGGTGGATGACGCCATCATCGCCATCGAGACGATGGTGACCAAGATGGAGGAGGGGGTGGACCGCGTGAAGGCGGCCACGTTTGCGTGGACCTCCACCGCGTTCCCGATGCTGACCGGCACGCTGGTGACGGTGGCAGGCTTCATGCCGGTGGGGCTGGCACGCTCCACGACCGGGGAATACGCGGGCGGCATCTTCTGGGTGGTGGGCGTGGCGCTTCTGGTGAGTTGGGTGGTGGCCGTGGTGTTCACGCCGTATCTGGGCGTGCTGCTGCTGCCAAACCCGAAGCCGCACAAGCCGGGCGAGACGCACGAGGCCTACCACTCCCCGATCTATCGCCGCCTGCGGGCGCTGGTGGGCTGGTGCGTGGCGCATCGCCGCCTTGTGGTGCTGGCGACGGTGGGGCTGTTCGTGGTGTCGGTGGGCGGCATGGGCTTCGTGCGCCAGCAATTCTTCCCGAACTCCGCGCGGCCCGAATTGCTGATCGACGTGACACTGCGGCAGGGGGCCAGCCATCAGGCCGCCGAGGCGGCGGTGAAGCGGGTGGAGGCGTTGCTGGCCAATGACCGCGATGTGCGCTGGTACACCAGCTATATCGGCGGCGGCGCGCCGCGTTTCGTGCTGACCTACAACCCGGCGCTGCCCAACGATGCGCTGGCGACGATCATTCTGACCACCGCGGATTCCGAGGCGCGGGAGCGGGTGCGCGCCCGGGTGATGGACTTTGCGGCGAAAGAGGGCGTGCCGGAAGCGCGCGTGCGCGTCTCCCGGCTGGAACTCGGCCCGCCGGTGGGCTTTCCGGTGCAGTTCCGCGTGGTGGGGGCCAATCTGGCTGATGTGCGCGCCAGCGCCGACAAGGTGCTGGAGGCGCTGCGGCAGGTGCCCGGCACGCGCGATACGCAACTGGCGTGGGGCGAGCGTGCGCCGTCCCTGCGGCTGGAACTGGATCAGGCGCGGGTGCGACAGTTGGGGCTGACGCCGGGCGAAATCGCCTCGGGCCTGTCCACGCTGGTGGCGGGCAGCAAGGCCACCGAAATTCGCGACCGCACCAAGCGCATCGCCGTGATGCTGCGCGCCGCGCCCGGCGAGCGGCTGGATTTGCAGCGACTGCCCGACATGATGCTGCCCACGCCGAATGGCTGGGTGCCGCTGGGGCAGGTGGCGCGCGTGGTGCCGTCCAGCGAGGAACCGATTCTGTGGCGGCGTGACCGCAAATCCTACCTGACCGTGCAGGCTGACGTGCAGGACGGCTTGCAGGCGCCGGACGTGACGGCGGCGGCCGAACCCGCCATCCGCGCCTTGCAACTGCCTGCGGGCGTGGTGGTGGAAACCGGCGGTGCGGCCGAGGAAGCGCAGAAGGCCAATGGCGCACTGGTGGCGGTGCTGCCGGTGATGCTGGGCACCATGCTGTTGCTGCTGATGATCCAGTTGCAGAACCTGCCGCGCACGCTGCTGGTGCTGGCAACCATGCCGCTGGGCGTGATTGGCGCGGTGGCGGCGCTGCTGGCGGCCGATGCGCCGTTCGGCTTCGTGTCGTTGCTGGGCGTGCTGGCGCTGGGCGGCATGATCATGCGCAACACCATCATTCTGGTGGATCAGGTGCGGCAGGATCTGGAAGCCGGGCGCACGCTGCGCGATGCGATTATTGAAAGCACCGTCCGCCGCGCCCGCCCGGTGGTGCTGACCGCACTGGCCGCCGCACTGGCGTTCATTCCGCTGGCCACCAACGTGTTCTGGGGGCCGATGGCACTGGCGCTGATCGGCGGCCTCGTGGTGGCAACGGGTTTAACATTAATGTTCCTGCCCGCCCTGTACGCGTGGGCGTTCAAGGTTGGGCGCGAGCCGAAGGTGGAAGCACAGCCCGTGCCACGCGGGCGGGTGGTGGCGCTGGGGGGCTAGATCGAAATGACTTTGTAAGACAATTTTCATTCTTTGCTGACCGAACATCCTTTGACTGACGCCGCTGCGGATGAGATTTTACGCCCCGTTGGTGCTGGAGCAATTGCGTGCCAAAGCGGGGGCCCACGATGATAGACCGCGAAAAAATTGCCACAATTATCAATGGTGTCCGAGATTTGATCGAGATTGATGTTTCATCTGAAATTGTTGCCAGTCACGTTGGTTTTGTGCTGTCCGGCTGGGCCGGTTCGGCGGTGACGCAGCCGGCCTCAGCCGAAAATTTCGGGTCGATCTGTGCCGAACTGGCCTACAAGCTGGATGTGGAGCGTGGAGCGATGCTGCGCAGCACGCCGGCGCAGGGCCACGACATGTCCATCCGCCTGCACCGCCGCGCAGCCACCATGGCCGCCGCGCGTGACGCTGCCCTCAGAGCCTCGGTGCAAGCAGCAGCCTGACGGCCAAACGACCGCGCGGGTGCTGCTATCCGGCGTCCTGCCCGGTCTGGCCGAGGGAAACCAGAGTCCAGCGCGCCGGGCGGCCCTGCAGCACCGCAACCGACAGCGGAGCCGTGGTAATCCGCCAGAACGCGGCGGGCGGCGCAGACAGCGCATGGACGATGACGGCCCGCAACATCGCAGGATGCGTGATGGCCACGGCGCGCCCCGTGCTGCCTTCCAAGCCATCAAGCCACCGGCCGGCGCGGTCCAACAGCGCCGTGACCGATTCGCCGCCATGGGGCGCCGCGTCCGGGTCGGTCAGCCAGCGCATCACGGCAGTTGGCTGTTCGGCCTGCAGATCATCCAGCGTCCGGCCCGACCACGCCGCGTAATCGCACTCGCGCAGCGCGGGTTCGACGGTGGCGGGCAGGCCCATCGCCTCGGCCGTCTGGCGGGCACACAGGGCCGGGCTGGTCCAGCAGACATCCGCACGGCCAAGCCGCACGGGCCGCGCGGCCAGCTTGCGCAGCGCCGTTGGGTCCAGCGGCGCATCAGCCGGGAACGCGGCCGCGCGCGTGGCGGCGGTGGCAGCGTGGCACAGCAGCGTCAGGTGCAGGCTCAACAGTGCAATGGCGTGGCGGCTGTGTCAGACCGCGCGGGAGGCGAGTCGGGGCCGCCGTGCGGCGATGCTGTGGCGCTCGGTGAGCAGGCCGAACAGCAGACCGAGCGACGCCCACAGCACCACCTGCGAGCCCATCGACGCGATGCGGAACTGCCATAGGGTGACGGCCGGGAAATGCTCCGGCACTTCATTGACATCGGGCAGCACCGCCCCGGCGGCGAACATCAGCGCCCCATAGGCGAGGGCGGCCAGCAGCGTGGCATCCCAGCCGCCAAACCGGCGCAGCAACCGCCCGCGCAGCAGGGCCGTACCAATCATGCCCGCCACCGAGACCAGAATCATGCCGAAATACAGCGCCGTGCGGAACTGGATGGTGTCTGCCTGCCCCACCGAAGGCGGGCTGGCCGGGTATTTCAGCGCCGGGACCAGATAGATTGCCACAAATCCTGCACCCGCGAGCAAGGTAGCGGTGCCGCGCGGACCCAGCGAACCCGCCCGCCCGGTGACGGCGGCAAACGCCAGCCCGAACAGGCCACCGAACGCGGCGCTGTACACCAGCACCCCGGTCAGCAGCCCAACCCCGGACTGCACCGGGCGGCTGACAAGCTCATCGTCCGGCTCCGCCGCCGCGCCGCTGGCGTGATGCGATTCGGCAGAGATGCGGGATTCGAACGCGATGGCGCGGTCGATGGGCGGCTCACCGAAGATTTTCAGGAACCCGAACGTCAGCAGGCCCGCAATCAGGCCCGCCAGCATCCCGCGCAACAGCAAAGTCCGCACCATGGCGCGGCTGCCTTGCCTAGTGGCAGGGGAACCCGAGCAGATGCCGCCCGTCATGCAGGAATTCATGCACGGCGGTGCCATTGATCAGTGCCGTCGCGCCTTCCTCGGCGCCGACAAAATACAGCGCCAGCAGCAACAGCGCCCCGAACGCTGCCCACGGCAGCAATTCGCGCACCGGAATTTGGGTCTGGATGGTCCCGGCGGCAGACAATGTGTGCGGCATCAACAGGCTCCTGGGATTGCGCGTCCCGCGTGGCAGGCGTTGGGTCACGTCCGGGTCTGACTTCCGGCCCTGCGGCATACCGCAGCGCCGGTTACAGTGGCGCGTCCGCGCCGGGGTTGCACCGGCTTCCGGGCCGTAACTGACCTGTTACGACGTTAGTTTTGCCGCCGGGAGGTGTCAACGGCGTGGTTGGCTCCGGGTTTTGGTTTGGACCTCATCAAGCCGTGCGCATCAGTGTGTATTGCACTTTCCCGGTGTCAAAGCCCCGTGTAGTGTCGTTCCGGTGGAGCGGGGCGGATGACAGCACGCGAGGTGGCGGTGCGGCTTGAACGGGAAGGCTGGGTGCCGCGGCCCGGAAAGGGCTCGCATACCATCTACAGGAAGCCGGGCCATCCGATTGTGGTGCTGCCAAACCATCGCGGCTATCTGGCGCCGGGCACGCTGCGCAGCATCTGCGGCGCGGCGGGCTGGGAATACCCGCCAAAGCGTAGAACAGGAGTGCCATGACCACACGCCATTATCTGGGAATTGCCGAACGCTTGCCGGAAAACTGGTCCATCAGCTTTCCGGCGTTTCCGGGCACAGTCACGACGGGTGGCACGTTTGCCGAACTGATGGGCAATGCGCGCGATGCGCTGGCCACCGTGCTGCAAGCGATGACAGAGGATGGCTTGCCGATTCCGGACAGTTTCGACACCGTGCCTGACGGCGGGCCTTATGATCTGGCTGAATTTCACGAGCCACGGCTTGTGCTTGTGCCGGTCGAGATGGGCGGGCGTTCCGTGCGGATCAACGTGACGATGGATGAAGGGCTACTGGCGCGCCTGGACAGTTTGGCGGGCCGCGCACATGCGAGCCGTTCGGCGCTGCTGGCACGCGGTGCGCGGCTGGTACTGGCGGCTGAGTCGGCAGAATAGCACCGGATGCACAAAATCCTTGAGCAGGTTGACGGGCACTGGATACATCGGTCCGGCCAAGCCGTGTTTCAGGTTGAAGCGTCCGGTTCTGGCCGCCCTCGCATCAGGGTGTTTGCCCCGTCTGACAGGGCCGGTCGCCTGATCGAGTCATTGCTCAGGCCAATGACTTCCCCCTTTCAAGTGCGGCCGAGACATTGATATGGATCAACACGGCGCGGGTCGCCGACGATCGGTGGCGAAGCCTCCGCGCGAATCGTGCTTGCGAGACGCGCCGTCATACTGCGGCGGTCAGCGGCGTATCGTATCCGCCGCCTGGCGCAGCGGATCGCTGGAAATGTGGATCGGCGGGCGCGTGATACGGAT
>CAIPHQ010000354.1 GCA_903864895.1 uncultured Rhodospirillales bacterium | reverse complement strand
TGGCGGCTTTCTCCCGTTCCAGCAGCGCCTTTTTGCGCGGCACGCCCCAGCGATAGCCGGTCAGGTCGCCGTTGCTACCCACCACGCGGTGGCACGGCACCGCCAGCGACACCGGGTTGGTGGCACAGGACCGCGCCACGGCGCGGATGGCGCGCGGCGCACCGATCATGCCCGCCAGTTCAGCGTAGCTGCGGGTCTGGCCGGGCGGGATGCTGCGCAGCGCCTCCCACACCCGGATTTGAAACGCGGTGCCGCGCAGGTCGAGCGGCAGGTCGAGTGCTGCCCTGGGTTCCTCGATGAAATCCACCACCGCGCGCACCGTTTCGGCCAGCGCCGCATCGGCAGCCGCCACTTGGGCCTTGGGGAAGCGGCGGTGCAGATCGCCCATCAGCGCGTCGTCGGGTTCGGCAAAGCCCAGGAAACACACGCCAGTCTCGGTGGCCCCCACCAGCAGGCGGCCAAACGGGCAGTCGGCAAAGGCGGTGCGAATGGTCTCTCCTTCGCCGCCGCGCCGCGCGGCACCGGGGGTCATGCCCAGCAGTTTGCCGGTGTCTTCATACACCCGGCTTTCCGAGCCGAACCCGGCACCGGCCACCGCGTCTGCCACACGCTCGCCTGCGGCCAGCGCCGCCTGCAGGCGGCGGGCGCGCACGCCCTCGGCATAGCTGCGCGGGGTCACGCCGGTATGGTCGCGGAACATGCGCAGGAAATGGAATTTCGAGTAGCCGCTGCGAGCCGCGAGCGTGTCCAGTGACGGCATCGTCTCACTCCCTTCAATATGAGCGCAGGCGTCCTCCACCACGTTGCGGGCAAGAGCCGCGCGCTCGCCCTTCGGGTCGCAGCGGCGGCAGGCGCGAAAGCCGCTCGCCTCCGCACCCGGCCAGTCCGCAAAGAAGCGCACATTCTCGCGCTTCGGCGGCGGTGAGGGGCAACCGGGGCGGCAGTAAATGCCCATGGTGGTGACGGCGTAGAGGAACCCTGCCGGCTCACGCCTGCGCACGATGTCCCAGCGGTGATCATCCAGAGTGCTCATGCGCCAAACATGGCGCGCCGCGTCGCCGGCCGCCATCCGCCGGTTGCCTCGGCTCAAGGGCCGTCGCAGGCTGCGCGGTGGCGGCTGACGAGGCAAGATGGACCACCGCGCCCGCTTCATGCACAATTGCAACCATCGCTGAGCCACCGGGAGTTCCAATGCCAGTCGAGTCCGACTTGACCCAAGCGGCGCTGACCCTGCTCGACCGTCTGGTCGGCTACGATACGGTCAGCCGCAATTCGAACCTGAAGCTGGTCGCCGATGTGTCGGCCTATCTGGACAGCCACGGCCTCGCCCACACCGTGCTGCCCAGCCCGGACGGGCAGAAGGCCAACATTTTTCTCACCATCGGCCCGGCAGACCGCCCCGGCATCATCCTCAGCGGCCATACCGATGTGGTGCCGGTGGACGGGCAAGTCTGGACGCATGACCCATTCAAGCTGACCCGCGTGGGCAGCCGCGTGTATGGGCGCGGCACTAGCGACATGAAGGGCTATGTCGCCTGCATGCTGGCCATCGCCCCGGTGCTGGCCGCACGGGAGTTGCGCCAGCCGGTGCATCTGGCGCTGTCCTACGACGAGGAAATCGGCTGCACCGGCGTGCCGTTCCTGATCGACCACATTCGTGACCTGGGTCTGCCGCTGGAAGCCGCCCTGATCGGG
>CAIPHQ010000353.1 GCA_903864895.1 uncultured Rhodospirillales bacterium | reverse complement strand
TGGCGACCGCCGGAGGTGCGGCCTTCGCCGCCGCCGTGCGGATGGTCGACCGGGTTCATCACGACGCCGCGGTTATGCGGGCGACGGCCCAGCCAGCGAGACCGACCGGCCTTGCCGATCGACTGGTTCATGTTGTCGGGGTTCGACACCGCGCCGATCGAGGCCATGCACTCGGCGCGCACGATGCGAAGTTCGCCCGACATCAGCTTGATCTGCGCGTAGCCGGAGTCCTTGCCGACCAGCTGCGCGTAGGTGCCGGCCGAGCGCGCCATCTTGCCACCGGCACCGATTTTCATCTCGATGTTGTGGATGATGGTGCCCACCGGGATCGCGGCGAGCGGCATCGCGTTGCCCGGCTTGATGTCGACCTTCTGCCCGGCCACCACGGTGTCGCCGGCCTTCAGGCGCTGCGGAGCGAGGATGTAGGACAGCTCGCCATCCTGATATTTGATCAGCGCGATGAAGGCGGTGCGGTTGGGATCATATTCCAGCCGCTCGACGATCGCCGGCACGCCGAACTTCAGACGCTTGAAGTCGATGAAGCGATAGGTGCGCTTATGTCCGCCGCCCCGGAAGAACGAGGTGGTGCGGCCATGGTTGTTGCGCCCGCCGGTGTTGTGCTTGCCTTCGGTCAGCGTCTTGACCGGCTTACCCTTGTGGAGCTCGCTGCGGTCAATCAGCACCGTGCCGCGCAGGCTCGGCGTGACTGGCTTATAATGTTTCAATGCCATCGGTCTTGCTCTCTCAGGCCAGTTTCGCGGTGAGGTCGATCGCCTCGCCGGCGGCCAGCGTCACGTAGGCTTTCTTCACGTCCGAGCGCACGCCGGGGCGGCCCTTGAAGCGCTTGGTCTTGCCCTTGGTCAGCACGGTGTTCACCGCGGTGACCTTGACGCCGAACAGCGTTTCGACCGCGGTCTTGATCTCCGGCTTGGTCGCGGTGATGGCGACCTTGAAGGCAACCTGGTTCTTCTCCGACAAGGCGGTTGCCTTCTCGGTGATGAGCGGGCTGCGCAGCACGTCAAACAAAGCGGTGCGGGGCATCTTCGCGGCGTGGGCGCGATCGGCGGCGGAGCGGGTGGATGCGGTGCTCATGCTGCTGTCTCCAGACCAAGCCGCTGCGCGAGGCCGGCGACACCCGCCTGGGTGATGGCCAGCACATCGTGGCGCAGAATGTCATAGACGTTGGCGCCGACGGTCGGGATCACGTCCACATAGGGGATGTTGCGGGTCGCCTTGGCGAAGCCGTCATCCACCGCGGCGTCAACGATCAGGGCCGAGTTCCAGCCCAGCGCCTTCAGCTTCTTCGCCAGCTCGCCGGTCTTGGCTGAGGCCGTGGCCGCATCGAGCACGATCAGCTTGCCCTCGGCCTGCTTCTGGCTGAGCGCGGAGATCAGGCCGAGACGACGGACCTTCTTCTGCAGGTCAAAGCTGTGGTCGCGCACGACCGGGCCATGCACCACGCCGCCGGTGCGGAACTGCGGTGCGCGCAGGCTGCCCTGACGGGCGTTGCCGGTGCCCTTCTGCTTGAACGGCTTCTTGGTGGTGCCGGAGACCTCGCCCATGCCCTTCACCTTGTGGGTGCCGGCACGGCGACGCGCCTGCTGCCAAGCGATCACACGGGCGATGATGTCCACACGCGGGGACTGGCCGAAAATCGCTTCCGGCAACTCCATCGTGCCGGCCGATCCGCCATCCAGCGTCTTGATTTCGATCTGCATCACACTCGTCCTCAGCCGGCTGCCGCGGCAAGCAGGCCCGCGGGATAGGGCGCGTCGGCATGACGGGCTTTCTTCACCGCGTCACGCACCAGCACGAACTCGCCCGCGGAACCGGGAACCGCGCCCTTGATCATCAGCAGGCCCTTGTCGGCATCGACCAGCGCCACTTCCAAATTCATGGTGGTGACACGCTCGACGCCGAGATGACCGGCCATCTTCTTGTTCTTGAAGGTCTTGCCAGGGTCCTGACGGTTGCCAGTGGACCCGTGCGACCGATGGCTGACCGACACGCCATGCGAGGCTTCAAGGCCGCGGAAGTTCCAGCGCTTCATCGCGCCGGCAAATCCCTTGCCCTTGGTGACGCCGCAGACATCGACCTTCTGCCCCACCACGAAGTGCGCGGCGGTCAGAACCGAACCAGGCTCGAGCGTTGCGTCGTCGGCGACGCGGAACTCGACGAGCTTCTTCGCCGGCTCAACCTTGTTGGCCGCGAAATGACCCTTGTTCGGCTTGGAGACG
>CAIPHQ010000352.1 GCA_903864895.1 uncultured Rhodospirillales bacterium | reverse complement strand
GTGCAGGTCGATGAGCCGGATGAGCACAAGGCCATCCTGATGATGCGCGGCATCACCACGCCGCTGGAAAAGCACCATCGCGTGCAAATCCTCGACGAAGCCATCGAGGCCGCCGTGCGCCTGTCGCACCGCTACATCCCGGCGCGGCAGTTGCCGGACAAGTCGGTCAGCCTGCTCGACACCGCCGCCGCCCGCGTCGCCGTCAGCCAGCACGCGGTGCCCGCCGCGGTGGATGACTGCCGCCGCCGTATTCAGGCGCTGGAAACCGAGCGTGACATCATCGCCCGCGAAACCGCCATCGGCATCGACGCCACGGCGCGTGACGCCTCCGTCACCGAAGCGCTGGCCCGCGAACACGAACGCCTCGGCGGGCTGGAAGCGCGCTGGCTGTCGGAAAAGGCGCTGGTGGACAAGGTGCTGGACCTGCGCGGCAAACTGCGTGACAGCGTTACCCCCGCCGAAGGCGCCGCCCCAATCGACCGCGCCGCCGTGCTGGCAGAGTTGAAAACCCTGCAAGCCAGCCTCGCGGCGCATCAGGGCGAATCCCCGCTGATCCTGCCCAGCGTGGATGAGCAGGCCGTGGCCGCCGTGGTGGAAGACTGGACCGGCATTCCGGTCGGCCGCATGGTGAAAAACGAAGTGCAGGCGGTGCTGGATCTGGCCAAGACGCTCGGCAAGCGCGTGGTGGGTCAGGACCATGGGCTCGAGATCATCGCCAAGCGCGTGCAGACGGCGCGCGCGGGGCTGGACAATCCGTCCAAGCCCATCGGCGTGTTCATGCTGTGCGGCCCCTCCGGCGTCGGCAAGACCGAGACCGCGCTGGCACTGGCCGAATCGCTGTATGGCGGTGAGCAGAACCTGATCACCATCAACATGAGCGAGTTTCAGGAAGCCCACACGGTTTCCACGCTGAAGGGCGCACCGCCCGGCTACGTGGGTTACGGCGAAGGCGGCGTGCTGACCGAAGCCGTGCGCCGCAAACCCTACTCCGTCGTGTTGCTCGACGAAGTCGAGAAGGCGCACTCCGACGTTCACGAAATCTTCTTTCAGGTGTTCGACAAGGGCATCATGGAAGACGGCGAAGGCCGCCTGATCGACTTCAAGAACACGCTGATCATCCTCACCAGCAACGCGGGTACCGATCTGGTGATGTCGCTGTGCCGCGACCCCGAACTGATCCCGGAGCCGGAGGAAATCGCCAAGGCGCTGCGTGAGCCGCTGCTGAAAGTGTTCCCGCCCGCGCTGCTCGGCCGCCTGATCGTGATTCCGTATTACCCGCTGAGTGAAAGCGTGCTGCGCGGCATCATCCGCCTGCAATTGGGCCGCATCGCCAGCCGGGTGGCCGAGCGGCAGAAAGTGCCGTTCACCTACACCGACGCGGTGGTGGAACTCATTGGCAGCCGCTGCACCGAGCCGGAAAGCGGCGGGCGCATGATCGACGCGATTCTCACCAACTCGATGCTGCCCGCCATCAGTTCGGCGTTTCTGGAGCGGATGCTGGAAGGCAAGCCGGTCACCGCCGTACGCGTGGACGTGGAAAACGGGGATTTCAGCTACGCGTTCGAATAGAAGCCTTTGGCCGGGCGCGGTGGAAACAAAGCGCAGAACACGGCGTATTTGATTCGCACCGCCCCGGCCAACGTGACTACCCTGCTGCGCCAAGCCGGAGCCTGCCTTGCGCACCGGCCAACTGCGGCAGGGGACCCACATGTCGCAAACCACGACCGATGGCTCACAGCAGGATGCCTGGATCAGCCGCCTGACCGGGCTGGCGGTGGACCGTGCCGCCGCAAACCAGGCACGGCTTGACGAGATCGACACGGCGCTGACCCGCTTCACCGATGTCGTGGCAACCGTGTCCGCCCCGCAGCCCCGCGCGGTGCTGGACAAGGTGGGGGCCGAACTCGCCCGGCGGCGCAGTGCGCTTGCACCTGACGGGGCCGCCGCCCTGTTGCAGGACATTGCCAAGGCCACCACCGCCGCCGAACGCGCGGCCAGCCAGGCGGCTCAACCCGCACCACAGCCCGAACCACCGCAGCCCGGTCCGCAAGCAGCGCCTCAGGCCACACCGCAGGAAGGCCCGCAGGCGGGTCCGGTGGCGGATTTTTTCACCGGCATCGGCCACGCCATCGCCGATGGCGTCACGACGGCTGTCGAGACCATCGGTCAGGTCGCCAGCGTGGTGGTGCACAAGATCACCCAGCGCCCGGCGGCAGACTGCCTGAATACCTTCCAGCGCTGGCCGCCGGTGTTCAAGCGCATCAAGGAAGACAACCCGGTGGGCCGCGCCCACGCCGCGCTGACGCAGCGGCTGAAAGCGGCAGACGCGATGTCGGGTCTGGCCAAACAGGTCGAACTGGACAGCATCGCCGACGCCGCCACACTGGCCGACACCAGCGCCAAGCAGGCATTCGAAGCCAATCTGATCGTGCAGCAGAATTTCGCTGCCGTCGAACGCAACCTGGCAGATCTGGCGCTGCCCGACCCGCAAAAGGGCGCGGTGCGCGACCAACTGACCAAGCTGAAAGGCGACTACGACAACGCCATGACGACGGCGGCGAGCGTGCCCGATTTCCTGTCGGCGCTGAACAAGCTGAAAACCGAATCCCTCAGCGTGCAGGCGCAAAGTATCAGTGTGGCCGACGCCACCACCCGCGTCCGCGATGAACTCGCACAGGCCAAGACCGCCATCGACAAGCTGAAGGACGCCGGCCAGAAATCCGGCCTGACCAAGCAATACGATGCACTGACCGCGCAACTGGCCGACAGCGGCAAGATCGCCGATATCGGCACGCAGAAGCGGGCATTGTTCGACCTCGGCAAGTCGGCCGTGGCCCTGCTGGGCAGTGCCACCAAGGCGCAGTTCACCGAACAGGCCGCCACACCCGAAGGCAAGAAGCAGATCGACGCCATGATCGGTGGCCTGCCGGACATCTCGCACGACCCGGCACAGCAGGAGATCTGCAAGTCCGCCATCGCCGCCTGCTACAAGGTGCCGCTGGCCATTCCCGAAGGCATGGAAATGAGCCGCCTGCCCGGCCTGTACAAGATGATGACGCAAATTCCCGCAGCCGATCTGGGTGGACTGAAGGGCATCGAGTACGAGAGCGACCCCACCATTGGCTCCAGCTACTACTTCACGGACAAGATCGTGCTGACCGAGCTCGGGAGCGAGGGCGGCATGCAGACCATGGAAGATCAGGCCAATCCGGCCAACAACAAATCCGTCGATTATTTCAAGATGACCGCGCTGCACGAACTCGGCCATTATGTCGATGACAAATACAAGGTCATGGACAGCGCACGCGGCAATGCCGCCTTTGGTGACTGGCAGGACAGCAGCCCGGCGCAGGCCGCTGAAGCGCTCTACAAACGCTCCCTCACCGGGTTCGTTGGCACCGGCAAGAAGCCGGCCAAGGAGGATCTTGTGGCGCTTTTGGTGGCCCTGCTCAGCACCGGCAAGGCTGCCAAACCCGCCGATGCCGCAGCCAAGCTCGGCTCATTGTTCGATGACTGGGACGCCATTCTGGCCAACACCGCTTGCACTGACGCCCTGAAAATGAGCGATGCCACCACCTACCCGTGGAACAACATGGTCGCCGCTGGCGATGGCCGGGCCTATCACGGAGGCAATGGCGGCAGGTGGTACAGCTACCCTGTGGCCGAGCGTGGCAAGGGCATCAGCAATTACCAGTTCCGCGCCCCGCCTGAGTGGTTCGCCGAGCAATTCGCCTATTACCGGATGTTCCCGGGCAAGACGCCGCCCGCCGCCATCGCCCGCTACATGACCGCCACCTGACGGCCGAAGGAACCCCACCATGTCGTTGTTCGACCGGATGCTGGCGCGCTGCCCGATTTGCGACACGGCGCAGGAAATCGACCTGGTGGGCAGCGTCAATGCCGGGCGGCGGCCTGACCTGCGCGAGCAGATTCTGGCGCGCCGGTTTCAGGAGCAAAGCTGCGTCAACTGCGGCGCGCTGTTCCGCCTGCCGCCCGGATTCACCTATGTGGATTACGACCGCGGGCAGTGGATTCTGGCGCACCCCGCAGACCAGGTGGCCGGCTGGCAGCGGCTGGAAGCCGAGGCGCGGGCGGCGTTCGATTCACTGTACGGCCCGGGCAGCGGGGCGGAAGAAGTGGGCCGCACGTTGCGCCCGCGCATCACCTTCGGCTGGCCCGCGCTGCG
>CAIPHQ010000351.1 GCA_903864895.1 uncultured Rhodospirillales bacterium | reverse complement strand
TGGCGGGAAGGCAGCGCCTTCACCCTGCCGCCGGAGCCTGTGGACTGGCTGGTGTGCGACGTCATCGCCTACCCGGACAAGCTGCTGGCACTGGTGCAGACATGGGTGGCCTCCGGACTGGCCGGGCGCATCGTCTGCACCATCAAGTTTCAGGGCGAAACCGATCACGAAGCCGCCGCCGCCTTCACCGCCATCGCGGGCGGGCGGGTGATGCATCTGTTTCACAACAAGCATGAGCTGACATTTGTGTGGGCAGCGCCGCAAGCAGGCGGCCATTTCGCCGCCCGATGATCTTGGCTAACGTCAAGGCTCAAGCCCTCCCGGCAAGGAGCCGCCATGTCCGCCGAAGCCCTGCAAGGCGACCCTGGTCTGGTGCCGGGCCGGGAGTGCGGCACCTGCCACGTCTGCTGCGTGTCGCTGACCATCAACGAACCCGGCCTGCAAAAGCCGCAAGGCTACCGCTGCCGCAACCTGCAACCGGGGCAGGGCTGCACCATCTACGCAACCCGCCCGCCCACCTGCCGGGAGTTCGAGTGCGGCTGGCGCAAGTTGAAATGGGTGCGCGAATCCCTGCGCCCGGACAAGTCCGCCGTGCTGATCAAGCTGCACGCCGAAATCAGCAAGACCACCGGCCAGCACAGCATGGGCATCGCTGTCACCCTGCTGGACGCATCGGCGCTGAAGGCCGAGGGTCTGGCCGAGACGGTGGCCGCAGCGGTGGCGGCCGATATTCCGGTCTATCTGCACGTCCCCGGCCCGCCCGGCTACACCGCCAGCCAGGCCAAGGTGAATGACGCGCTGCGCCATGCCGTGGTTACCAAGGACAAGGCCGCGTTGCTCGGCATCCTGAAATTGGCGCGCGCGAAGGGGATGGCGGGCAAGCATGTGCCCATCGTGATGAAGCCGCCAGCGGGGTAGGCGCTACGCGTTCCCCCGCACCGCCGCGCACACCCGCGCCACATCCGCCTCGGTCAGGTCGGGATGGATCGGCAGCGCCATGATGCGGCCGGACAAATCCTCGCTGACGGGCAGCGCCGCGCCGTCATGGGCGTGGGCATAGGCGGGTTGCAGGTGCAACGGGCGCGGGTAGTAGATCGCACTCGGCACGCCCTGCGTCTTCAACGTGGCCTGCAACCGGTCCCGCGCCGCGCCATCCGGCAGCAGGATGGCGTAAACCGCCCATGCGCTCGTGCTGTCCGGCACGCGGGCGGGGATTTGCACCGCGCCTGCCAAGGCCGCGTCGTAGGCTTGCGCGATGCGTTCGCGGGCGGCGAGTTCGTCTTCGAACACGGTCAGCTTGCTCAGCAGCACGGCGGCCTGAAGTGTGTCCAGCCGCCCGTTCATGCCGGTGCGCAGCACCTCGTAGCGGGTGGTGCCCTCACCATGGGTGCGCAGGCTGCGATACAGCGCCGCGCGCTCGGCACTCTCGGTCAACAGCGCGCCACCGTCGCCATAGGCGCCGAGCGGCTTGGACGGAAAGAAACTGATCGCGGTGGCGTCCGCCGCGCGGCCAAGGCGCTGGCCGTGCAGCGCGGCACCAAAGCTCTGCGCGCAGTCATCCAGCGTGAACAGGTTTTCCTGCGCCGCCAGCGCGCGCAGCGCGGGCCAATCGGCAGGCTGGCCGAACAAATCCACACCCACCACGGCGCGCGGCCGCAGCACGCCCGCCGCGCGCACCTGCCGCACGCGGGCGGCAAGGTGATCCACGTCGATCTGGAACGTGTGCGGGTCCACGTCGCAGAACACCGGGGTCGCGCCCAGCACCAGCGGCACTTCGGCGGTGGCGGTGTAGGTGAAGGCGGGCAGAAACACCGCGTCCCCGCGTCCGATGTCTTCGGCCATCATGGCGATCTGCAGCGCGTCGGTTCCCGACGAGACCGACACGCAATGCGCCGCGCCGCAGAAGGCGGCCAGCTTTTGCTCCAGTTCCTGCACTTCCGGGCCAAGGATGAACTGGCAATGCGCCAGCACCGCATCCAGCCGCCCCCGCAGGTCGGCGGCGATGCGCGCCTGCTGCGCTTTCAGGTCAAGAAACGGGATCGGGCGCTCGCTCATGACGCAGGGGTCTGGGGCCAATGGCCCCGGCGGGTCAAGGGCAGAGCCCTTGCCTTACTCCTCATCCCGCGACGTCCGCCGCACCAGCACCTCGCGCCGCCCGAC
>CAIPHQ010000350.1 GCA_903864895.1 uncultured Rhodospirillales bacterium | reverse complement strand
GACCACACCTGCCCAGCGGGCATATTCCATCCAGCCGCCCAGTGTCGCCATGGCCGCCGTCATGCCCAGCGTGACCAGCAACAACTGGATCACCGACGCCGTGGCGGTGCCGCCCAGCGTCATTAAGCCATAGCGCGTGCCGTAAGCCACACTATTGGCCACAATCAAGGCCACGTTCGGCCCCGGAATCAGCATCAGCACCACGGTGGCGGCGATGAAGGCCAGATACAGGGCGGGGTCGATCATAACGTGAACTCTTGCCAATGCCGCAACTGTGGCGCGCCGCCGCGCGCACAGCAATGGCTATCGCTTACTCGTGCGGGATCAGCGCTGCGTCGACCGGCACTTCAGCCGGCAGATTGAGGGTTCCAGGGTCAGAGGTGGAGTATGCTGCGGGCTGGTGCCCGTCGATTTGATCGAACGCCGATTTAAGGACACTGAACCACCCTTCAGTATTCGGTCCCAAGCCTTCGCCGTTTGCTCCAGCTGCGAAGCGGTTAAGATGGCCGACAAACAGCCCAGGCGCCAGATTTTTCACGGCACCTTCCGGATTCGCTGGATCGGCAAGCCTGACATAGAGAAGTACGTTGTTGCCATATTCGCGCATCGCCGCGTGCAATTCAAAAATTTCATTATCATTGAGCATTTTGTCAGTACATCTAAAAATAAATACCTTTTCGGCTGCAGTTAAATCCGATATTAATTTGTCTCGAAGAAATCTCAAATGTCTTTGGGCAGATTCTCGAAATGTATCTTCCTCCATATCCTCTATTTTTACGAACGAATTCATGGCCATGAATAACCGATGATCGCGCGTCCAGTAGGTGCCATGCTTAATAAATATCTTGGTGTTGGCGGTCTCGCCGACACCAGAAAAGCGGCTGGTGAGTCCTTCCAGCAAATTTTTCGCCGTCATCGAACTCCAGCGCAGCAAGCCAAGAGGCTCAACCCCTAAAATTCTCTGAATATTACCAACTTCGCACCCCAGCCAGTGGCCGCCCAGACTTTCGAAGCGCAATGCCAAGGTCTGTATTTGTTCGATTGTGGTGCCGCGCGGGAGAAATCTTGCCAATATGTCGTTCGTCAACGAACAAACTCCTCCGCGCGTCCGTCAGTTAAATCGATATGTACACAATTAGAGACATACTCGGCCCGCCTACTCGCCCCATAGTAGCTATTTCGGATTGGTCCGGCCAGTTGACCAGTGTGATCATCGCCGCCGTCATCATCCGGTGTGAAAAGGGCAAGAAGAATCGCCGGTTCCTTGGCCGTGCCGCCCAGCGTCACCAGCCTGTAGAGTTTGCCGTAAGCGATGCTGTTGGCCACGATCAGCGCCACATTCGGCCCCGTAATGGGCATGCGCATCATTGTGGCGGCGATGAAGGCAAGATACAGAGCGGGGCCGATCGCGGCACGGCGCTTCTTGCGGATAGATGTGAGCACGGCACACCGTTGTGTTGACGGCAATGGCTGGCGATTAGTCCTGCGGCATGAGCGCAGATGTGTCCGGTGTATCAATCGGCATGTTGTCCGCGTTCGACAATTGGGCCGTGCGCAATGTCACTTCGACGCGAATTGCCGTCATCGGTGCACGTGATCCCGACTGGCAGACTTCGCCTTGCCGGCACGGGCCAATCTCCGCACCGTCGGCGAAGCGGGCCGAGTAGGTCAGGCTGTAATTGTCAGTGACCTGACCATCAAGGCGCATAGCCATACCGGTCAGTGCGCGGCTCTTACCCTTGCTTCCCGCGAAGTCGCCGCCTTTTACCTCCGCCAGCAGAACACCGTCATGGTCGATGCCCTGATAGATCACGCTGTCCTGCGACAGTCCGGTTTCCGGATTGAGCACGAAGCCCTCGATCAGGCGTTTCGGCCCGGCCACCTCCGCCCACGCCCCTTCGCTGAACCAAGCATCTCCGTGATTTGAAATATGTGCCATCACCCGCAACGAAGGTGGTCCGGGGCGGATCGGCCAGCCATCACGCGGCATCGGCGGCACAGCGCGGGCGGGATTCGTCAGGTCGCCATAGGCCTGCAACAGGCGCGCGGTGTAGCGCATCGCTGCGTCACGGTTGAGGAAAGTCTCGGCAAATGCATTGGCATTGCGGGCAATGGGTTCAAATGTACCGGGATGCGCCTGTTCAATACGCACAATCTCGGCAGCTTCCTGATCGGTGGCGACCGGCACGTAGTGCAGCCAAGGGACCAAGCCCTCGAAATAAAACAGTTGATGCACGGACTCATATTTCATCAGCACGCTGTTGCTGCGCATCACGATGGGCAAGCGTGAGCAGGTGGCGCCAAAGCCATCCATCGACATGATGAACTTGCTTTGGAACTGCTGTTGGTAGTTCAATCGATCGGCACGATTACCCACGCCCAGCTTGGTCAGCTTCGCGACCAGTTCTCCGTCAAGGCGGGATGGCAGCGACGGCAGGCGAAAATCGACCCAAGGGCAGCCCTGAAAATACACGGCCGCCCTCAGGCGTGGGATTGCCAATTCCGCTACGGTCTGTTCGGTGACCCGCATGCCGGAAAGCTTGCCCGCGAAAACCGCGCGGCAGTCCTTGGCCGCAAATGCCAGTTTGTCTGTCAAGTCTTGCCGGTTCTCGTAGAACCCAAAACTCAGGAAATCCACGTCAGGTAACATCAACGCATTGGAATTGCGCTCCTTTTGGAACACAAAAATAGGAACCGATTCGCGACGGACGCCGCCATCGCCAATATCCAGCAACAGGTCGATTTCCAGTTCGGGGCAGAATTTTGCGATCACTTGCCGCAGAAACGTTTCATATAGCTCAATCCGCCAATCTGGAACTTCCTCCGGCGACAGAAGGTTCTTTTCAACCCGCTCGACGGTTCCGCCGCAAATCCGAAGCAGAATTTGAAACGGGTTGCTTTCATGGCGCTGGATCAATTCTGCCTGTAGCGCTGCCGCATTGAGCGGCTTGGCTTGCCATGGTATGACTTCTCGCTTGACCCATGCATCGATCATGGAATCGGCGCTGTCTCTGAACGGAATGATCGCGGCGCTCTTGGCTTGCGCTGAATTTGACATTATCGGCACTTCTCGACCGGCGTAGATCAACACAAACCAAACGATCGCTAAGCCCTAAGGCGGCTCACTCGACAACGTAAAATGATCACCATGGCAATTAACGCCAATCGCATTTAATGCGATGTATGTAGCGCAGGTTCGTTGCCGCGTCTACACAAGATATTGCGGCATGAAAAAATCATATGATTCAAAGGTTCATTCGGCCAGTGTCAGCGGCAAACGGCATTTGCCGTCCCGCTGGCCAGAAGAATATCAGCCTGTTTGCAGGCTTGCCTCGGGTGGAATCTCCATCTGCAACGCCGGGAAGCGCCCGGCCAGGCTGTGCGCGAAGATGCCGGCGTTCTTGCCGTAGGAATTGTCCATCAGCGTGCAGGTCTTGCCCAGCATGGCTGCGCCGATGCCCACGTGCAGCCGGTCCGTCCGCACGGACTTGGCCAGCGCAATTGCGCTCAGCAGACACCAGCTTGCCATCTGCGCCTGTTCCGGCCCGACGCCGAAATCGAACAGGTCGGACGGGTCCGCGTCGATGGTCAGGTCATGGCCGGCGGATTCACCGTCCCGGCGCAGGTAGTTCACCACCTCCTTCTCGGCCAGTGCCGCCGCCGTCAGGTTGGCGCGGGCCAGCCGTTCGGCGAATTTCGGCGCGGCGGTGGCGGCGATGTCCTCGTCGGCCAGCAATTCCTCCGGATCGACATGGAACGCCATGTCATGCGCCAGCCGGACCACCGCGCGCGGCGCATTGGCCGTCACATGCGCGTGGCTCAGCGGGTCACGGCAGAAAATCGTGCAGGTGTCGTCCAGCCGCCGCAGCAGGTCGTCGTGCCCGCGCACGGTGTGCGGCAGCAGGATGATGCGCGCGGCCTTGCCCAGAAACCGCTCGAACGCCAGCCGGGTGCTGGCATACATCGGCACCAGATTGCCGCCGCCACCCAGCAGCACGGTGCCGCCGGTCACGTCCGAGCCGAAATCGACCAACTGGAACGGAATTCCGGCCCGCGCAAAGGCGGCGTATTCGCCCGCCGCAATCAGCGAATCGCCCGCATTGCCGGGGTTGGGATAAAACAGCACCGGATGGCCCGCGAACCCGGCGAGGTACTCTTCCATCTCGCTGCGCAGCGACAGGCAGGCAGCGCGCGGCGCCGGGTCGATGCGTGGCGCGGCCGGTACCATGCCGGACGGCTCCAGCACACTGGCCGGCTCGTCGATGGCCACGCCAAGCCCCAGCAGACGCGGGTCACGATGCGGGTCGGCCACCACCGGGGCGGGCGTGTCCAGCACGATCTCGATCTCTCCGCCGATGCCGTCATGGGTGAATTCGGCAATCAGGCTGTAGCGCGTGTCGATCAGCGTCTTGGTCTGGCCCAGCGCGGTCAGCGTGCTGCGCTCCAGAAATCCGGGCATCGCCATCACCACCGGCAGGAAGCAGCGCAGCCGCCCGGCTGGCACTGGCGGCACGATGATAGTCCAGCGTAGCTGCTCACGCGTGCTCCAGCGATACAGGCGTTGCAGGTAGCGGCCCGGCCCGCTCCAGGTGCTGCCAGCTTCCTCGTCCAGCGCGGGCGCGGCGAGGCGTGCCGTGGTGACCGAGCCGAGGCTGCGGAACGAGGCGCGCTGGCTGACCGTGCGGTGCAGACTGGCGGGCGAAATGCCGTAGACTGTCCGCCCGGCGCTCAACCGCGCCAGTGCCTCGTTCAGGAAGGCCTGCGCATCGGGGTCCACCTTGCGGACGAACAGATGCGTGGGGTGCAGATCGTATGGCAGTTCATAGGCCTCGCGGTAGGTGCGAGTCTTGCCCACGTCTGTATAAAAATCGGCGTACACCGGACCGCTGGCGATGCCGCCCTTGTGCTTTTCCCGGCACAGGATGGAGTGGAAAAACATCTCGTCACTGAACGATGAATAGCGGAACGACAGCACCAGATGCCGGTCTTCGGCCACGACGGCCAAGATCGTCTCGATACTGTCTCGGGTCAGCGCCCAGAACTGCGAACCGTAATACAGGTCCACCGGCTTCTTGCCGATCCGGCGCAGGGCGGCGATTTCCAATGCGGCCGCTTCCAGCCGCTCATCAAATTCGGCGGTTTGCGTGGCACCGGGGCGCAGCGTGGTCACATCGTGGTCGGGGAAGATGTATTTGGCGAACAGCTTGTCGTTCTTCGAGCCTTTGCCCTGCCGGACAGCGGTGATGAAATCCTGGTCCTGCCGCAACACGACGTTCAGCGCCTCGGCGGGGAACAGCGGCAGCGTGTCGTCAGACAGCAGCAGATACTTGTCGTAGTCGCCGGTGCTGCGCGCCAGACCGATCAGCTTCAGTTCGGCCTCGATCATCGAGAATCCGGCCCAGTACACCTTCACCGGGTCGTCCACGAAGCGCACCTTGTCCCCGGCAGCGCCGAGTTGCGCCGTGTAAGCGTCGCGGCTGCGCTTGGCGTCCAGATGCACATACACATCCCACCCTGCCGCGAGGTACACCACAAGGCTGCGGGACAGGACCTGCGCGCCGGAATTGGCGAGGATCAGACAGGCGATTTTCGGCGGCATGGTATGGTCGGACATGGCCTGATTCTAAAGTGACGCCGGACCACCGTAACGCCGTGTATCCTACTTATAAAGTATGAATCCGGCAAGGCGGGTCAGCCCAGCGCCCCCACCTCATGCGTCACCGCCGTGCTGATCTCCCGCACCAGCGCGAACAGGCGGCCCATCGGCGCGAAAATCTCCTCATGCTCACGGGCATAGGCGGCCGTGGTTCGCGGCCCGCGTGGCTCGGCATAGTCGCGTTCGGCGGCCGGATCGGGCGTGGACGGGAACACCTCGCCGAGGAATTTCAGCGCCGAGGGCACGTCCAGCCGCAGGATGCGGCCATCCAGAGTCGAACGGGTGATGCCGTGGCGCGGCGAGAAATCCGGGATCTGGCTCGATACCAGCCAGATGCGATGGATCAGCGCCAGACGGATGGCGTGGAGCAGCAACTCGCGGTCTGACAGACGGGGCGCTTCCGGCCACACCGCGCGCAAGGCCACATGGTCGGCCTGTATGCGGCGGAACATCGCCTGCGCCTGCGCCCACAGATCCAGCCGCTCGAGCGCCCGCGCCACCGCCACCAGCGCCTGCCGGCGGCCCGGAATGCGCGCATGGGCCGCGCGGTCCAGCCACATGCCGGGGTCCAGCGTGGCCACCACTGCGCGCAGCACGTCCAGATCCGAATGCGCCACCGCGTGCGCGGCCAAGGCCAGCGCGTTGCGGAAGCGCGGGCTTTCCTGCTTCAGTTCGGCGAACACTTCCGGATGCCGCGCCGCCGCGGCGCCCAGGCCCTGCAGCGTGTTCGCCAGCCAGCCCAACTGGTGCAGGATGGCGTTGTTCGGGATGGCGCGCAGTTCGCGCGGATGGCGGATCATCGCCGGTCCACCCACACCATCGGACTGGCGCGCCGACGGGCGGGAGCCGGTGGGGTCCAGCAGCGCCGGGCCAAATGCGCCCAGCAACGCGGCATAGCCCGCGTCCTCGACCAGTTCCTGCATTCCGGCACGGCAGGTGGCGAAGAAATCCGCCGAGAAATCGGCTTCCTCGTATATCGGGTCCACGGCACGCGCCTGCTCGGCAGGGAAGGCGTGCTCGGCAATGCGGGCCACGGTGGCGTGTGCCAGTTCCGGGGTGCCGAACAGCAAATAGCCGTCGCCGCCCTGAAACGCGCTTTCTTCACGCACCGGCACCCCGGCCTGCGCCAGCGCGCGCCGGGCGTGATCGGGCGAGAGGTAGATCAGCCGTTCGGTCAGGCTGCCGGGATGCGCGCCGCGTCCCACGCTTTCGCCGTGGGTGTCGAACAGGATCACCTCCACACCGGTCAGCTTGTGCCGTGCCAGCGCCTCGGCCAGCTTCAGCCGCAGCCGTTCGATCAGATAGGTCGCGGCCAGCGGGCCGACATAACGCCCGGAATCGGAGTAGCCAAATTGCAGCGCCAGCCGCCCGGTCTGCTTCAGATAGGCCCGGTAATGCGGGCTGCGCAGCGCTTCCTCCAGCACATGCACGCCGGATTCCAGCGCCTCGGCCGTCTCGAACAGCGGGCTGATTTCAATCTGCCTGTCGATGCCGAACAGTCGCGCCAGCCACAGGGCGGCCAGCAGCGTGTAGCCGCTTTCGGTTTCGGCGATCAGGAAGCGCACCGGGGTGGCGCTGTCGATGTGCTTGAGCAGTTGCGCGACGGTCATCATCAACCGCGCGGCAGAGGCGCCTTCGGCGATCAGCGCGCCGAAATCCACCGGCACCGGCTGCACATTGTCCAGCGCCGCATTGATCCCGGCCAGCAGCACGCGCCGCCGCGACGGGTCTTCCGGCGGGTCGGCCAGATTCAGCCGCTGGCGCACCACGTTGTGCAACTGCGCCGCGTTCAGCCGCACATGGGTGTGCGCGAGCGACAGGCCGTGCGAGCGCAGACCGGCGCGAGCGACGGCGAGTCTCAGTTTCTCGCTATCCGGGGCCGCGGCAATGGCGGCGCGGAACAGCGAATCAATCGGCTCGGGCGTGGTCAGCGCTGCCTCGCGCTGTTCGACCAGAACATGCGCGAACGCTGCCACCTCATCCGGGGATTGCCCGGACGGAGCGGCCTCCAGTTGCGCGTCCACCGCGTCCAGCGCCACGCCGAGGCGCGCGGCCACCGGCGCGGCGCTGGCCAGCGCCGCGATTTGCGCCTGAATGCGGGCCAGTTGCATCCGCTTCATGCGCAGCCGCAGGCGCAGCGTGTCCCACCAGCCGATATCGGTGCGGCCATCGGTGTCGTAGCCCACCCAACTCGTCAGGATCACCGGGGCGGGCACCATTTCGGTCCAGCGGCCGGGCCAGTTGCCGCGCGCGGCGGTCAGCAGGGCGGCGGTGAGGGAATCGAGCGCGTCGCGGCCATGCTGAATGGCGGCCACAGCCTGCTCGAACTCGGCTTCCAGTGTCACGCCCACCGAGCGGTGGGAGGCGAAGGTCTCACCGGTCGCCCGCCCGCTGGCGGCTTCGGCCAATGCGCGGCCAACCGGCGCGGGCAGTGCGAAGGTTGGGTGGGCGGTGAACACGGCGGCGAAGCGGGTGCGCTCGATCAGGCCGCGAAACGTGGCCAGCGGCACGGCGCTGTCGTCCTGATCCGGCCGCACCAGCCGCTCGGCCAGGCTGGCCATCGCCGATTTGGACTCGTCCATGTTGCTGCCGCCGACATAGGCGGCGATGCGCTGCGCCCGGTCGGCAAACGCGGCATCGCGCAGATGCCGCACCAGCGCTTCGGCCTGCTCGGGTGACAGGCTGCCGTTGTCGATCCGCCGCGAGATCATCAGCGCGATGGTGAGCACCGGATTGCCGAACGGGTCGGCATCGTGCGTTTCGCGCGTCTGCACGGTCAGCGCCAGCAACTCGGCAGCGAGGGCGGCGGCGGTCTCGGGATGGGGCGGGTTATGCTGCATGTGCGAGATATGCATGTCTGGCGCGCGCCCGGCAACTGCCGTGTGCGCGGCCGGGCAACGAACCGGCCGGATTGCCTGCGCGGTGGGCGAAGTTGGGGGCGATGCCGGGGTTTTGGGCGGAGGGTGCGCGGGATTGCGGCAGGGGGGCTGTCCTGCTGCGCCGGTCCAGGCTTTGGGGGCAGGCCCGCTTGGCGGTGCTGCAAGCCCCGATGCGCCGTGCTAGTGAGAAGCACATGAATCGTCATGAGATCATCGACCGGTTGCGGCAGCACGAGGCGGCGTTGCGCGCGCGCGGCGTCGCCCACGCCGCGTTGTTCGGTTCCCGCGCACGCGGCGACGACCGCCCGGACAGCGATACCGACATCATGGTCGAGCTTGATCCGGACGCGCATATCGGCGTGTGGGGCTACGCCGGGCTGAAGGAGTTCATCGCCAGTCTGTTCGATGGACCTGTCGATGTCGTTGACCGGGATGCGCTGAAACCCTATGTCGCCCCAGCGGCGGCAAGCGACGCGATCTATGCCTTTTGAGGCCGCTGCGGGTCGTCGCTGGCTCAACGATATCCAATACCACATCGTCCTTGCTCAGCGATTTGCGGCAGGCATGAGCTATGATGATTTTCACAACGATCTGCGCACCACCTATGCTGTCACGCGGTGCCTTGAAATCAATTCCGAGGCGTCGCGGCGCTTGCCGGATGAGATGAAGACGCGGCATCCCCAGATTGATTGGCGTGGCATGGCGGCGTCCGGCAACATTTACCGGCACCAATATGAGGACGTGGCCGCGCGCGCCGTTTGGGACACTTTGACGCTTCATTTGGGGCCGCTGCAGAGCGTGATCGTGGCAGAGTTGATATCTCTTAATTCGCTATCGTGACTGACAAGGGTGTCCGATAGTTGTCGCGGTTCCGGCCCGGCATCGATCTGCTCTTGGGGTCAGGTTCCCACCCGTTGGCGCATCACACCCCCCGCGTGATACGCTGCCCCGCGCATGGACTCTGCCCCCCGCTGCCGCCCGCCGACCGTGATGTTCAGGCGCGGCGCGTCCTCAACCGCCACAAGCGCTTCGCCACCGGTTTGCTGCTGGGCATGGCCGGGCTGACCATCGGCGCGCATTTTCTGCCGCCGACCGAGGCCGCACTGGTGTTGCAGGCCGCCGCCAAGGCCGGGTTTGTCGGCGGCATTGCCGACTGGTTTGCGGTGACCGCGCTGTTCCGCCATCCGCTGGGTCTGCCCATTCCGCACACCGCGATCATCCCGGCGCAGAAGGCGCGGCTGGGGCAGGCGCTGGGGCGGTTTGTCGGCAACCATGTGTTCACCGAGGCGGAGGTGCGGCGCACGGTGGCCAAACTTGATCTGCCGGGCATCGTGGCGCGCTTCCTGTCCGACAGCAGCGCCACCCGCCCCGCCGCACAGGCGATGGCGGCGATGCTGCCGCGCCTGCTGGCCACCATCGAGGACGGGCGGGCGCGGCGAACGCTGGCGCGGCTGATTCCGCGCATGGCGGGCGGACCCGGCGCGGGGCGTGTGGTGGCGCGGGCCATGCGCACGCTGGTGGAAGGCGGGCGGCATCAGGAGGTGTTCGGCTTCATCCTCGGCAAGCTGAAACTGATCCTGAACGAGCGCGAAGACAGCCTGCGCCGCTCCATCGAGGACCGGGTGCGCGAACAGGGCGGCAAGCTGGTGGGGTGGGCTTTGGGGGCGTCCATCGCGCGGCGGGTGCTGACGCAGGTGAACGGCGAACTCGACAAGATGGACGCCGACGGCAGCGAGTTGCGCGCGGCGTTCGATGAATGGATGCGCCGCGAGATTGTCCGCATCGAGGAAGACCCGGCGCGGGCCGCCGAAATCGGCCGCGCGGTGCGCGGGGTGATGACGCACGCATCCATTCAGGCCTGGGTCTGGGATGTGTGGTCCCGCCTGCGGATTGCCATGGAAGCCGATGCCGCCAAACCGGGCGGTCACACGGTGGCGTTTCTGGAAGCAGCGCTGGCCAATTTCGGTGCGATGCTGGCCGCCGACCCCGGCGCACGCGACCGCCTGCAGCGCGCCGCCGAGGGGATTGTGGCCTCCATGCTGCCCGCCGCGCAGGCCCGCGTGTCGGATTTCATTGCCGAGGTGGTGTCGGGTTGGGACGCGGCGACCATCACCGAAAAGCTGGAACTGCGCATCGGCCGCGATCTGCAATTCGTGCGCATCAACGGCACGCTGGTCGGGTTTCTGGCCGGTGGTGTTGTGTATGCGGTGTTGCGCGCGATATTCGGACCCGTGGCGTTCTAGCCGCGATGGGGGATGCGATGCGTCTGGCGGTGCTCGACCAATCCACGGTGGTGACCGGCCGCACGCCGGCCGAGTCGATCCGCGAAACGCTGGCCCTGGCCACCCTGTGCGAACGGCTGGGCTATGCGCGCTACTGGCTGGCCGAGCACCACAATTCCGATGCCGTGGCCGGGGCCGCGCCCGAGGTGCTGATGGCCGCCGTGGCGGCGACCACGCAACGCATCCGCGTTGGCAGCGCCGGGATCATGCTGCCGCATTATGCCTCGCTGAAGGTTGCCGAGCAGTTCCGTGTGCTGGAGGCCATCGCGCCGGGCCGTATCGACATGGGGCTGGGCCGCGCGCCGGGGTCGGACGGGCTGACCGCCTACGCGCTGAACCCGAACGCGGCGCAGGCCGCCGACCAGTTTCCGGCACAGGTGCGCGACCTGCTGGCGTGGGTGCGCGGTGACAGGCTGGTGGAGCGGCATCCGTTCCGTGACGTACGCGCCCAGCCGGAAGGGCCGGGCGCGCCGCAACCGTGGATTCTGGGTAGCAGCGATTATGGCGCGCAGGTGGCGGCACATTTCGGGCTGCCGTACTGCTTCGCGCATTTCATCACCGATGGCGACGGGGCCGAGGAAGCGATTGCGCTCTACCGCGAGGGCTTCCGCCCCAGCGCGATCAGCCAGCGCCCGTACGTGTCGGTGTGCGTGTGGGCGGTGGCGGCAGAGACCGACGCCGCGGCCGAACGCCTGTGGTCGTCGCGCGCGCTGTGGCGCTTGTCGCGCGACCGCGGCGTGTTCATCGCCACACCATCGCCCGAGGAAGCCATGGCACATGAATGGACCGAGGCCGAACAGGCACGCACGGCGCGCACGCGGGCCAAGGCGATTGTCGGCACCGGGGTCAGCGTGGCCGCGCAATTGCGGGCCCTGGCGGCCACGCTCGGCGCGGATGAGGTGGCGGTGCTGAGCACCGCGCATGATCCTGCGGCGCGGCGGCGCAGTTACGAACTGATAGCGCAGGCGATGGGGCTAGCGGCGGAGCCAGGTACCGCCCTGGCCGCCGATTGACTTGCCTGCGCGCCACGCCTGAAAGCGGAACACGCCGTAGGCCACAAGCCCCGCGCCAATCGCGATGGGAATGAGTTGCAGCGCCACCCACAGCGCCAGCAGGGCGAGGGCTGCCATACCGGCCAGCACCGCCACCACGATGGCGACCCCCATCACCTTGGTGCCAAGGGGTGCGGTGAATGGCACGCGCGGCGCGTCCACGAACGCGCCATCGGGCGTCATGTCGATGACCGGGCCGTCGCTGGACGGGCCGGGTTTGCGGGCAGGCCCGCGTGTGTCGTTCCAGACCATGCCAGCAAGGTGGCGCGGCCACGTGCCCGCTGCAAGCGGGACGCGCGTGAACAATGCTCCACCGGCGCGGCAGGGCTGCGGTAAGGTTTTCTCACCACGGGGGCGGCATTTCAGGCGATGACATATCAGGATTATCTCGGCCGGACGGAAACGCGGACCGACACGGTGTGGCCGCTGCTGGTCCGCGGCCTGACGGCTGCGCTGGATTTGCCCGATGCGGGCGCGGTGCTGCCACCGCTGTGGCACTGGATGCTGTTTCAGGACTGGGCACCGGCCAGCGGCCTCGGCGTGGATGGCCACCCGAAACGCGGCGGATTTCTGCCGCCGGTGCATCATCTGCCGCGCCGCATGTGGGCCGGCGGGCGTGTGGAGTTTGTTGCCCCGCTGCTTGTGGGTGAGACGGTGACTCGCGTGTCCACCATCCGCTCGATCAACGAGAAATCCGGCGGCAGCGGCACGCTGGTGTTCGTGACCGTCGGGCATGAGATCAGTGGGCCGAACGGGGTAGCAATCCGCGAGGAACACGACATCGTGTATCGCGGCACCGGCGGGGCGGCGGTGAAAGACGCTGCCGCAGCACCCCCGCCGCCCGAGGGTGCGCTTGTGCGGACCCGTACGCCTGACCCGGTGCTGCTGTTCCGCTACTCGGCGCTGACCGGCAACGGCCACCGCATCCACTACGATCTGGATTACGTGACGCGCGAGGAAGGCTATCCGGGCCTTGTGGTGCATGGCCCGTTGCAGGCCACGCTGCTGGCGTCGCTCGCCGCCGAGGCGATGCCGGGTGCCGCCCTGCGCCGCTTTGCCTATCGCGGCCGCCGCCCGGCCTTTCATGACCGGGCGCTGACGCTGGTGGCCGTCGCGGGTGCCGATGGCGTGCGCGTGGAAAGCCGCGACGAGACCAGCGCGGTGTGCATGGACGGGGAGGCCACCCTTGGCTGAGCGCGCCCCGCGCCGGGCGCTGCGCGACACCGGGGCCGACACGGTGCGCGGCATCATCATGGTCAATATCTGCTATTTTCTGCTGACCGTGGGCGACATCGCAACGATGTGGGCGCTGCCGGTCACCGGGGTCGCAGGAGCCATGGTGGGGCGCGGCATCTTCGGCGGCGCGTCGGTTGCCGGGCTGTCGTTCCTGCCCAACGCCACAAGTCCGCGCGGCCTGCGCCGGGTGGTGCCGGTGCGCTGGGGCATGGTGATGTTCCGCAGCTTGGTACACTGCGCCGCGTCGCTGGCATGGTATCTGGCGTGGGATTACGGCATGCCGCTGGCCGAGAGTTACGCCATTGGCTACGCCGCCCCGCTGCTGATGACGCTGATGGCGATTCCGATGCTGGGTGAAAAACTCACCAAACGGCGCATGGCCGCCACCGGCATCGGCTTTCTGGGGATGCTGGTGATGCTGCGCCCCGGCGGCGCGCTGTGGACCCCGGTGTCGCTGATCCTGCTGGCGGGCGTGGTGATGATGGCCACAAGCCGCACGCTCACGCGCGTGTTGTCCACCACCGAAACCCCGGAATGCCTGACCTTCTGGCTGCTGGCGGTGCACATTCCGTTCGGCGGGGTGATGATGCTGATCGGCTGGCCGTTGCAGGGGCTGACCATCGTGGCCGTGGCGGCGCTGGCGGTGCTGGGCCTGTCCAACGGCATTGCCCACTGGCTACACTCCCGCGCCGCGGCGCTGGCGCCCATCGGGGCGATTGCCCCCTATGAATATGCCGGGATGCTGTGGGCGGTGCTGCTGGGCTTCATCTTCTTCGCACAGGTCCCGTCACTGGGTACGGTGATCGGCGCACTTGTGGTGGTGGCGGCAGGGTTGAGCAATTTTTACAGCGAGCATCAACGCAGCCGCAGCGAACGGATGGCGGCAGGCGGTGCGCTGGCAGCGGCCGCCCCGGCAGTGGCGCAGCGCAACGATCAGTGAGTCCGGCAATGAGCGCCCCGGTCTTTCTGACCGAGCCGGCCCCGAAGCACGGCATCGCCACGCCGGCCGCGGCGGGCATACGCCGTATCGTGGCGGCCAATCCGGGGCCGTACACCTATCGCGGCACCAATACCTATCTGCTGGACAGCCCGGACGGCGTGACCGTGGTGGACCCCGGCCCGGATGACGCCGCACACGTGGCGGCGATTCTGGCCGAGGCGCGTGG
>CAIPHQ010000349.1 GCA_903864895.1 uncultured Rhodospirillales bacterium | reverse complement strand
CAGGCCACCAAGGCGCGGCAGGCGCAGGCGCGGCTGAAAGCCATCGCACGCCTGCCGCAGATTGAATCGGTGGTGGAAGACACCGTCACCCGCTTCAGCTTCCCCGAACCGGCGCAGATCGCCCCGCCCATTCTGGCGCTGGACCGCTGCACCGTGGGCTATGACGGCAAGCCGATCCTGAGCAACCTGTCGCTGCGCGTGGACATGGACGACCGCATCGCGCTGCTGGGGGCCAACGGCAACGGCAAGTCCACACTCGCCAAGCTGATCGCCGGGCGCCTGCAACCCATGTCCGGTGAGGTGCGGCGCGGCCCCAAACTGCGCGTGGGCTACTTCGCCCAGCATCAGGAAGCCGAATTGTCGATGAACGAGACCCCGGTGGACCACATGGCCCGCGCCCTGCCGCGCGCCCTGCCGCCGCAACTGCGCGCGCAACTGGCCCGGTTTGGCCTGGACGCAGATCGTGCCGAGACTGCGGTGAAAAGCCTGTCCGGCGGCGAGAAAGCCCGCCTGCTGCTGGCCCTTGCCACCCGCGACGCGCCGCAACTGCTGATCCTGGACGAACCCACCAACCATCTGGACATCGACGCCCGCGAGGCGCTGGTGCGGGCACTCGGCGAGTTCTCGGGTGCCGTGCTGCTGATCACCCACGACCCGCATCTGGTCGATCTGGTGGCAGACCGGCTGTGGCTGGTGGCCGACGGCACAGTGAAGAACTACGACGGCGATCTGGACGACTACCGCGCCCTGCTGGCCGAACGCGCCCGCCCGGCGGCCAAGGCCGAACCCGCCGCGAGCAGGAAAGACGAACGCCGCGACCGCGCCGAAGCCCGCGTGGCCACCGCGCCCTTGCGCAAGCGCGCAAAGGACGCCGAGGCCAAAATCGCCAAACTGGCCGAGGACCGCGCGAAAATCGAAGCCAAACTGGCCGACCCGAAGCTGTACACCACCGGCAAACCCGCCGACATCACCGCCGCCCAGACCCGCCTCGCCGCCATCGGGCGCGAGACCGAGGCGGCGGAGATGGACTGGCTGGAGGCGAGCGAGGCGCTGGAAGCCGCGATGGCTTAGGGGTGAGCGGCACGTCCGCGTTTCAGATTGACGAGCGTTAGACGAGACTGATGTGCGTCGGGGTATTGCCCGAGAAGCTGACCGTCGTGCCGTCGGACAGCGTGAAACTGCTTTGGCCGCCAGCATTGAAAGCGTTGATGGCGGCCACGTCGGCCGGGTTGTAAACGCCCGAGCCCACGCCAGCCGCGTTCCACAGCGAGAAGGTGTTGCTCGCCTGCCAGTTCTGGATATCGATCGTGTGAGCGGTCTCGGAAGCGTTGTCCATATACAGGGTGAACGTCTCGTTACCGGCCGTTGAGCCGAGAATGGTCGCCGCCCCGGTCACCGCATCCACGCCGCCGCTGTTGGCGGTGGACAGCATCCACACCGTATCGTGGCCCAGCGCATTGGTGGCATCCAGCACGGTGTTGCTGCCTGTCGCCAGCAGGTTCAGGCCGCTGCCAACGGCACCTGCCACCGTGGTCACGGTCAGCGACTCGTTGGTGTTGGTGTAAAGGAAGAATTGCGCGCCACCGCCACTCAGGCTGGTTTGGGTGGCGATGTCGCGAACCGGAACCGCGCTGCTGCCCCCGGCGGCGGCAGTGAAGAAAAATGTGCCGCCGCCAATGGAGTAGGCTCCACCGGCCGCACCGCCATAGATGGTGGCGTTCGCCGCCGCCGAGATGGTGTTTGCCCCCTCCGTGGAATTGTATTTGCCATCGAAAAACAGGCTGGCCCCATTCTCGCCGTGGTAGTTCACGGCGTGCTGCGCAAAAATCGTATCGTTGGCACCGCCGCCCGCCCGGATCGTGTCCGGGCCGGTTGAAGGTTCATTCCAGAATACCGTGTGCAGGCCGGTGGTGACGTGGCTGCCGCCCACGTCATCCACCACATAGGCGGTGCCCGTATTGCCGGTGCCGTTGAACGTCACGCCGCGGCCAGCCAGGTTGAACACAACAAGATTGCCATTGCTGCCGTTGATGGTGGCGGCTTCGTTCAGCGAGATGACGACATTCGTGTCTGTGCCGGGCACTGTGCCGGACATGTTGAACACGGTGCCGGTGGCCCCCTTGGCGACGTTGTACCAGATGTTCTGATCTGGCAGCGTGCTGATGGTTGTCTTGGTGCCGGTGATCAAAGCGAAATCGCCGCCCCGCAATTGCCCTGGCACCGTTGAGTCTGCGTCGCCGATCTGCAAGGTGCTGCTGGCACCGCTGATGGTCACTCCGGCCCATACGCCATTGCCCAATGCGATATTCTGGCGATTTCCTTGGCTATTGATGGCAAAATTGCCGCGCGCCACAATAATCTGGGCGCCAGTGGCGCTATCGGTGATCTGCCCTTGCCCCTGTCCGCCGCCCGCCAGAACTGTGCCGAATCCGCCGTTCGCATTCAGGCTGGTAAGGTTCCCGGCGCTGTCCTGCCCAATCAGGGCGGTGCCGCTGGACCCGCCAATCACGGTGCCAGAGCCATTATACAAGACGAGATTGTAGGCCGAAGGAATGCTGATTGCGCCGGAATCCGCGCCGGGGATCAGCAGTTCGTTAAAAACGCCTGTGCCACTGCTGGTTGGCACCGGCATCAGCAGCGGTGCTGCGGGGCGTCCGGCGCGTGGGTCAGCGGCCGGCGCGTATGTTGTGGCCTGCCCGGCGCTTTCGGCCGCAGTTATGGCAGCCGTTATACCGGCGATGGTTGTTCCAATCTGACCATCAAGCACGCCTGCAACGGGCGCGAGCAGCGGCTCAAACATTTTGGAAAACTTGTGCATGTCACTGCTCCATTGCGCCGTTGAAGGATATTCGGTACGCGATGACCCTCATCAGTATCTCGTGATGCTATCCGGTTGCTGGCCGCCGGTGAACGCAACCGTGGTGCCGTCTGACAGCGTGAAACTGTTGCCTGAAAGCCCCTGGGTGAAGTTGTCGAGCGCCGTCT
>CAIPHQ010000348.1 GCA_903864895.1 uncultured Rhodospirillales bacterium | reverse complement strand
GGCTCGGCGGATGATGCCGCCTACATCATGAAGAACGCCGGCAAGGTCATCATCGTGCCCGGTTACGGCATGGCGGTGGCACAGGCACAGCACGCGCTGCGCGAGATGGCGGACGTGCTGAAAAAGGAAGGCGTGGAAGTCAAATACGCCATCCACCCGGTGGCAGGCCGCATGCCCGGCCACATGAACGTGCTGCTGGCCGAAGCCAACGTGCCGTATGACGAAGTGTTCGAACTGGAAGAGATCAACAACGATTTCAGCACCGCCGACGTGGTGTATGTGATCGGCGCCAACGACGTGACCAACCCGGCCGCCAAGACCGACCCGAAGAGCGCCATCTACGGCATGCCGATTCTGGAAGTGGAAAAGGCGCGCACGGTGCTGTTCGTGAAACGCTCGATGGCCTCGGGCTATGCGGGTGTGGACAACGAACTGTTCTTCCGCCCGAACACCATGATGCTGTTTGGCGATGCGAAGAAGGTGACCGAGCAGATTGTGAAGGCTCTGGGGTAAGGAAAGCGCGGAGGTCCGCTTCGGACGGTTGTTTCCGGTTGGCGTTTTCGCCACAGTGAAGGCAACCCACTCCGAAGGAAGGACCTCCTCATGCTTCTGGCCGGCAAAGCAGCCCTTGTGACCGGGGCCCAACAGGGCATCGGTGCCGCGACCGTCCGCGCCTTCGCGCAGGCGGGGGCGGATGTGGCGATCAACTGGCTGGACAAGCCTGACCTTGCCGAGGCGTTGGCCGCCGAGGTGCGGGCGATGGGGCGGACGGCGGTGCTGGTGCAGGGCAATGTCGCCACTGTCGCGGGCGCGCAGGCCATTGTGGCCGGGGCGGTGGCGGGGCTGGGGCGGCTGGATATTCTGGTCAACAATGCGGGCACCTACCCGCGCTCGATGTTCCTCGACCTGACCGAAGAAATTTGGGACGTGACCCACAGCGTCAACCTGAAGGGCACCGCGTTCTGTGCGCAGGCCGCGGCGCGGGTGATGGTGGCGGCCAAGACGCGCGGGACCATCATCAACATATCGTCGGTGTCCGCCGCCGGGTCGGTGAAGGGCACGCATTATTCGGCCAGCAAGGGCGGCGTGATCTCGCTGACGCGGGCCATGGCGCTGGAACTGACCCCGCTGGGCATCAGGGTGAACGCCATCGCCCCCGGGATTGTCGATACCGCGCAGCCGCGCGACGGCATGACCGAGCAGGAGATTTTCGACTGGGGCGCGCAGTCGCCGGAAGGCCGCGTGGCCGACCCCAGCGAGATTGCCAGTGCGGCGGTGTTTCTGGCCTCCGGCATGGCCAGTTTCATGACCGGCGAGGTGATGCAGGTGAATGGCGGCTGCTACATGGGCTGACGCCGCCATCTACGCCCCCGCGAACAGCGACAGTTCCCGCCCCACCGCAGCAACCAGCCGGACCACATCGGCGACCGGCGGGGCGGTGCTGTCTTCGATGCGTTCGATATACGGGCAGGTGAAGGCGGCGTAGGCGGCGCCGTCCGGGCCGAGGATGGGGGCGGACAGGTTGAACACGCCGCGGGTCTGGCGGCTGGGCATCATCTCATACCCCCGGTCGCGGATGGCGGCCAGGCGCTGGTCCAGATCGTCCGGCACTGGCGCCTCCCCGGCCCCGGCCTCATGTTCGGCCAGCATGAAGGCGCGTTCCTGCGCGGACTGGAAGGCCAGCAGCACATGGCCGCTGCCGGTGCCGATCAGCCCGACATGCGCGCCGACGCGGATGGCGATGCCCCAGTAACTCGGCGCATCCTGCTGCGCCACCACCACCACCCGCCCGCGCTCATACACCACCAGATGGCAGGACTGCCCGGCCGCCTGCACGAAGCGGCGCATGACCGGCATGGCCTGTGCCACCAGACGGCGCAGCGGCGCGTGCTGGTGGGCGAGTGCGAACAGTTTCAGGCTGAGTTCATAGCGCTCTGCCTCCGTGCGGACCGCGTAGCCGCGCCGGACCAGACGGTCCAGCATCCGGTAGATTTCGTTGGGCGAGCGGTCCAGCGCCTTGGCGATTTCGGCCTGGGTCAGCCCGGCCTGTGTGGCCGAGAGCAGTTCCAGAATGTCCAGCCCCTTGTCCAGCGCCGGGGCGCGGTAGCGGTCCCCCAGCGCGTCGTCCTCGGGCGGCGGGATGGCGGTGAGCTTGCGGTTGACCATGCGGCGTGCATTCTGTTCACTGAGGAAGATAACATTCAGATATGCATGTTCAATTGCACGGGTGGGCGTAACACCCGGCGGAGGAAGCGCAAATGGCCAAAATCGAGCGGGTCGAGATCCTGATGGTGGATCTGGTGCCCAAGGTGAAGCGTAGCGACGCCATCCAGTCGTTCACCAGCCAGGAAACGCCGTTTGTCCGCATCACCGATTCGGACGGCGCCACCGGCACCGGCTACAGCTACACCATCGGCACCGGCGGGCACTCGGTGATCGAGTTGCTGGCCCGCACGCTGGGCCCGGCGCTGATTGGCCGCGACGCGGCAATGGTGGAGCAGATTTGGCGCGATTTGCTGTTCCGCACCCATGCCACCTCGGTGGGGGCCATCACCTCCCTGGCGCTGGCGGCGGTGGATACCGCGTTGTGGGATCTGCGCTGCCGCAAGGCGGGATTGCCGCTGCATATCATGGCGGGCGGCGCGCAGGAGAAGGTGCGGCTGTACACCACCGAGGGCGGCTGGCTGCATATCGACACCGAGGCGCTGGTGGACGACGCGCTGCGGGCGCAGGCGGAGGGGTTCGGCGGCTGCAAGATCAAGGTGGGGCGGCCGATCCATGAGGATGTGGCGCGGCTGGAAGCGGTGCGGCTGGCGGTGGGCAAGGGCTTCGAGATTTTCACCGACGCCAATCAGGCGTTCACCGTCGATCAGGCCATCCGCCGGGCACGGCATTATGAGCCGGTGGATATTGGCTGGTTCGAGGAACCGCTGACCGCCGATGACCTGAATGGTCATGTGCGGCTGTCGCAATCGACCAGCATTCCGATTGCGGTGGGGGAGAGCCTGTACAGCCACCTGCATTTCCGCGAATACTTGCAGGCGGGTGCGTGCTCGACCGTGCAGGTGGACGTGGCGCGCATTGGCGGCATTACGCCGTGGCTGAAAGTGGCGCATCTGGCCGAGACGTTCAACATGCCGGTGTGCCCGCATTTCCTGATGGAACTGCACGTGGCGCTGTGCGCGGCGGTGCCGAATGCGCGCTGGGTGGAATACATCCCGCAACTGGATGACCTGACCACCGAGCGGATGCGCATTGAAAACGGCTACGCGGTGCCGTCGCAGGCACCGGGCCTGGGCATTGCGTGGGACTGGGATGCGATTTGCTACCGCATGGCCGAAGGCTCACTGCGCGACGTGCGGGGGGATGCGTGATGCCCCGGACTGGAGAGCGCATGGGCCAAAGGATGGGCCAAAGGATGGGCCAAAGGATGGGCATGTGCATCCGGCTGAAGCCGGGCACGATTGACGAGTACAAGCGCCTGCACGCGGCCGTTTGGCCGGGCGTGCTGGCCCGCATCAGCGCCTGCCACATCCGGAACTACACGATCTTTCTGGAGGAGCCGGAGAATATATTGTTCGGCACCTGGGAGTATCACGGCACCGACTTCGCCGCCGACATGGCCGCGATGGCCGCCGACCCGGTAACGCAGGACTGGTGGAAAGTGTGTGTGCCGTTGCAGGAGCCGTTTGAGACCCGCAAGGACGGCGAGTGGTGGGCGATGATGGAGGATGTGTTTCGCCACGACTGAGCGGCGGGACCGGCGCGGGCGGCGGGGCTGCCGGCCCTGGCGGCGCTTTCGGCAGTCCGACGCCGAGCATGTGGCAGAGCGGGCGCAGCGTGCGGCGCAGTTGCGGGGCGGCTTCAAGCAGCGCCGGTGTCTCGGGATGCGCCAGCAGGGTTTGCAGGTGCGCGGCAGTGGCGGCGGTTTGCGGAATCAGCACCACCAGCCACGCGCGGCGGTGCGGCAGGGGGCGCGGCTTGGCGGGGCGGCGCTTTGTGGCAGATGGGCGCGGCGGCTTGCGGGCGGGGTAGCGGCGCAACTGCCCGGCGCGGAACCGCGCCAGCAACGCTTCCGCCAGTGCCCCGATGCTGCGGACGCGGGACCAGATGAGCACGATCAGCGGCGCGGCCAGATGCCGGGCGAGGCCATGGCGGGCGATGAGGGCGCACAGGGTTTCTGTCAGTGCGGCGATGTGGTTGGCGGGGAGGGCGGCGGACATGTTAGATTTAATAACATGTGAGGCGTGATCGGGGCAAGGTGTTGGCGGGATTCGGGGTCGGGAGCAATCCGCTGGCGCAACGTAGAGCGCGATGCCGTTGCCCTGCCGGTATCAGTCATAGTCGTTCGACGAAACATGGTTGCCGCAATACATTGGCCCGAATGACTCAGCCTGTCGGTATGACGTTGCGGTGGCGGGTTGCACCCGCCCTACGATATGGCAAGATACGGGCTACGAGTGCTGCCAACACACCGGCACCGGCGAGATGGAACAATCAATGTGGGAAAATGGAAAATCGGGCGAGAGTCGGGCCTCCCGCCCGATCATTTCCTCTGACTATTGGTGCATCAAATCGACGCGTAGAACGTTTGCCGCAGTATCGACCCAGAACAGAACGCCACGCAGGTAGTGCGTATCGCTCGCGGTGATCACGCAGCCTTGCAATCCCCACGGAAACGCTTCAACAGTATTTCCTCCCGCACCGAACCACACTTGTTGATTGCCGCCGGCAGGAATCACGAACGTGTTGCCGCCATTGACGACGCCGTTCTGTCGATATTGAATCGTGACGGTCATAGCTTGATTGCCCAGATTGGTCGCAACGCAATCGCCAGCATCGGCTGTCAATGGCGAGGGCACATCTCCGGAAGACAATATTGTGTTTGGAGCGGCAAATCCCTGGCCTGCGAGGCCAAAGAACGCGAGAACAGTGAGAAAACCTACAGACCTGAAACGCATTTTTCTCTCCATGGTCATTTGTTGTTTTTCGACACACTGCAACAGCAGCCAACCGCTGCGGCGACGCATTTAGACTGCTGCGGCGATGCATTTAGACTGCTGCGGCGATGCATTTAGACTGCTGCGGCGATGCATTTAGACTGCTGCGGCGATGCATTTAGACTGCTGCGGCGATGCATTTAGACTGCTGCGGCGATGCATTTATATCGCCACCGCCAAATATGTCAACCTCTGCAAATACATTTAACGGACATGTCACGAATGAACAGCACGCGTAGCCCGGACACCACAGAATCGTAGGGCGGATGCAATCCGCCAACGCAATTTTCCACCACGCCGAGCGTGGGTTGTCCCACCGATTGTGGTGCGATGCCGATGACGTGGTGTACGTTTGGAAACGGCGATGCAGTGCCTGGCATGGCTGGCGTGGCGGCACCACCGAAAGCAGCCATACCGGCCCGAAAGGCCCCGATGCGATAGGGGAAATGCTGGGGTTCTTTCGTCAGCAGGCCAAACGCCGCGATGCGTGACACGACATGCCGGGCTGGCGCGGACAACCAAGGCACCGTTCAATATCACCCTCACCGGCACCAGAGGCAGCGGGCACACTGCGGCGTGCAAGAAATTCCAGATATCACCGCCACATCGGACAACTCTTGTAAGTATAAACACTTATATATATTGAAATTGCTGAGCTCCAGTCAATTTGTATAGTCGATAGAAAATGATGAGTGGCATCCGGTATCCTTATTATCTGCCTGCCGCTGATCCTGACGCTTGGCAGACCCGGGCATTGTCGCAAAGGCGCTCAACATGAAAAACATTGCCAAATTTACGCTGGCCGGCGCGCTGTTTGCGCTGGCTGCCTGCGGACACAGTGAGCCGGGCCGCGTACAAGGCGGCGCTGCAGCAGGTGCCGCGACCGGTGCCACCGTGGGGCTGGTGGGCGGGCCGGTTGGTGTCGTCGCCGGTGCCGTCATCGGCGGCGGGGCCGGTGCCCTTACGGGCGCATCGACCACCCCGACTCAGGTCGATCTGGGTCAGCCCGTCTGGAAGAAAGAATAGTATTCCGCCTGACGGCCGATAGATGTGAGGCTTTGCCGGGAGGCGGCGCGGAGTTCAATCCGCGCCGTTTTCTTCCGGCTTTCATGTACTGCACCAATCCACCTCGTCCGCCATGCTCACCGGGACGAGGAATGAGGTCAGGCAAGCGTAGCCGGATGCAATCCGCCAACGCAACGGACCGCCACGCGCGATGCGTTGGCGCATCGATTTTCATCGCCACCCCACATCCGGCAAGCTGATGGGTTGCCGGATTATCGCCGCAACCGTGTCCCGGGCGGGGCGTATTTCCTCACGGTCAATCTGCTGGAGCGGAAGCGGCGTTTGCTGGTGGAATACATTGACGTGCTGCGCGCCCCGGTGTGCAGCGTGCGGGCGGAGGTGCCGTTTCACAGTACCGCCGTGGCGGGTTGCCCCTACAGGTTCAGCCCCGGCGTGCCGTAGCGGGTCTCATACGCATGGCCCAGCGCCAGCAATAGCGGGTCGCTCCACAGCCTGCCGATGAATTGCACCCCGGCAGGGACGCCCACGGACGTCAGGCCCACCGGCACCGCCAGCGCGGGCAGGCCCAGCACGTTGGCGGGCAGCGTGGCGCGCAGCACGCCGGAGACGGTGGCGGCGGCCTGTATTGTGTCTTCGGCTTCGACATCTGCGATGCGCGGCGGCGGGCGGCTCCAGACCGGGGCGGCGATGATGTCCACGTTCGCGAACACCTCGGTGTTCAGGCGGCGCAGCAGGCCGGCGCGGGTGCGCAGCGCGGTGACGTAATCGGCGGCGGGGATTTGCAGCCCGGCCAGCAGGCGGCCGCGCACCAGCGGGCCGTAGTCGCCGGGCCGCTCACGCAGCCATGCGCCGTGGATTGAAGCGGCCTCACCGCCCAGAATCACGCCGTAGATTTGCGCCGCGGCCTCGAACACCGGCAGGGCCACGGGCACCATCGTGCAGCCGAGGGTAGCGAGCTTTTGATGGCACTCGGCCAGCAGGGCGGCCATTTCGGGGTCGAGCGTATCGGTGAAGTAGCTCACCGGCACGCCGATGCGCAGGCCTTGCGGCAGGGGGCCGGGGGTGGGCCGGATGAGGCCGGGCGGGGAGGACAGGCTGGCGGGGTCGGCTTCATCCGGCCCGGCGAGGATGGAAGTCAACAGCGCCACATCGGCCACCGTGCGGGCGAGCGGGCCCACCACGTCCAGACTGTGCGACAGCGGCATGGCCCCCGCGCGGCTGATCAGCCCGTAGGTGGGCTTCAGGCCAACGATGCCACAGGCTGCGGCGGGCACGCGGATGGAGGCGCCGGTGTCGGACCCGAGGGCTGCGAAACACAACCCGGCGGCCACGGCGGCACCGGGGCCGCTGGAGGAGCCGCCGCTGACACGCTCCGTGTTCCACGGGTTTCGCACCGCGCCGAAATGCGCGTTGATGCCGAGCGGCCCCACGGCAAATTCCGACATGCCGAGGCGGCCGAGCGTGACGGCACCGGCCGCGTCCAGACGTTGCAGGGCGGTGGCAGAAGTATCGGCAATCCAGCCCTGGCGGATGCGTGAGCCACAGGTGGTCTCGCTGCCCGCGCGGTAGAACATGTCCTTGTGGGCCAGCGGCACGCCGTGCAGCGGGCCGAGTGCGCCGCCGTTGGCCTGTGCGGCATCGGCGGCGCGCGCCTGTGCCAGTGCGCCTTCGGCATCGGCTGCGATGAAGGCGTTCAGGCGCGGGTTGAGGCGTTCGATGCGGTCCAGACAGGCGCGCGTGAGGGCTTCGGAGGTGGTTTCACCCGCACGGATGGCAGCGGCAGCTTCGGTGAGGCTCAGCATGGCAGGGCGGCGCGAAGTTCGCGGGTGAAGCCGTCCGGCGGGTCGTCGAAGCCGGTGTCTTGGGCGGCTTGCGGCAACTGGCGCAGCAGGCGCTGCACGCTGTCTGCCAGCCACGCCAGTTCGGCTTCGGTCAGGTCGCGCATGGCTACAGCGCCAGACCGGGGGCGGCTTCGTGCAGCAGGAAGGCGGCGAGGCGGGCGTCGGCCCCCGGATGCGTGGTCAGCAGCGCGCCGACGGGCATGCCGCTTTCGCTGCCCCGGCCGGCACGCACGGTGGCGACCGGGCCGCCCAGCGCGGTGAACGGGATGACGAAGCTGGGGTCGCCGGTGGCGGTGCCGACCGGGGCGACGGCGGGGGCGGCGGGCAGCAGCAGCAGGTCGGTCGGGGCGAACCCGGCCCAGAAGCTGCGGCGCAAGTCTGCGAGGCGGCGCAGGGCGTGGTGATAGGCGGCGTCGGAGATGGTGAGGCCCTCGGCGATGTCGGCGGCCAGACGCGGGGCGACGCGGTCTTGCGGCAGGCGGCAATGGGTGCGGCCGAGTTCGGCGATGAGCACCACGCGATGATTGGCGCGCACCTCTTCCAGCGAGACCGGGGATGCGGCTTCCACCACGGCAAGCCCGGTGGCGGCCATGTGGCGGGCCAAAATGGCCACGGCGGCTTCGGTTTCGCCGTCGCACAGCCCGGCCAGCAACGGGTCGCGCAGCACGACGATGCGGCTGGGACCGGGGGAAGGTGCGCCCATGCGCAGATGCATTGCAGCGTAGCCGGTGGCCAGAATGGCGGCGTCGGCGGCGCTGGCGCCGAACGCGCCCACGGTGTCGAAACTCGGGGCCAGCGGCACCATGCCGACGCCGCCGATGGCCAGCGTGGAGGGTTTGAACGCGCCGATGCCGCAATAGGCGGCCGGGCGATTCACCGAGCCTGCGGTTTGCGTGCCCAGGGACAGCGCCACCATGCCCGCCGCCACCGCCGCCGCAGAACCGGAGGATGAGCCGCCGGGCGTGCGCGACAGGTCGTGCGGGTTGCGGCTGGGCGGCACCGATTCGTAGAACGCCAGTTCGGTGGTGTGGGTCTTGCCCAGCACCACGGCCCCGGCGGCGCGCAGATGCGCGACCACGGTGGCATCGGCGGTGGCGGGCGGATACTCGTCACGCGCCGGGCAGTTGGCACGGGTGGGAAGGCCTGCGACGTCGATGACGTCCTTCACGCCGAGCGGAATACCGTGCAACGGGCCGCGCAGGTGGCCCGCCCTGGCCTCGGCATCCAAAGCCACGGCAGCGGCGCGGGCGGAGTCCGCGAGCACAAGTTTCCAGGCCTGCACGGCACTTTCCACGGCATCGATGCGCGCCAGAGAACGCTCGACCAGTTCCAGCGAGGTCAGACGGCCGGCGGCGATGTCAGCGGCGAGCGCGCGGACGGAGCCGGCATCCTGCACATAATGGCTCATCGGGCGGTCCTCAGTTCGGCGCGGCGCGCCAGGGTTGCGGGGAGATCGACGGCCAGCGAGTCGTCTTCGATTTCGCCGGTGAACAGCACGCCATACACGTCGCGCGCCTTGCTGCGGCTTTCCCAGCCTTCCAGTACATCGTGCAGCACGCGGGCGGTGTCGCGGTCCAGCGGATCGCCGTAGCCGCCACCGGCGGAGTCGCGGCCGCGCAGGCCTTCGCCGAATTTCAGTGTTACCGTCACCACATTTGGCAACTGCGCCGTCTGTCCATCCGGCAGCACGCGCCATGTGGAGCCGGGTGTGCCGGGCAGGCCGCCGACCACGCCGCGCGGGGGCGCGAACTGGCCGTCGCAGGAGATTACGGCGGTCACGTCATTGCCGGTGGGCGTGTATTCGATCTGCTGCGCCGGGGCGCCGCGCTGGCGGCCGGCGCCGCTGCTGTCCTGCACCAATTGCAGCGCGCGCACGCGAATGGGGTGCTTGAGTTCATCGACCTCGACCGAATCGCGATACATCAGGCCTGCGATCACGGGGATGGCGTAATTGACCCAGCCATCCGCCACCGGGGAGGATGGGCCGCCATTGGTGGACAGCATCATGCGGTTCACGTAGGGCGCATTGCCGCGCCGGTGATCCAGCCCGGAAATCACCGCCATGCCCGCGCCCAAGCCGGTGCCGCCTTCCGACAGGCCATGCCCGTCGCCCAATTGCGCGAAGGCGGATTGGGTGATGTTGACCAGACGTTCGGACACGTTGGTGGTGGCGACCGAGCAGGAATGCGGAAACTTGGGTGCTGCGACGACGCTTTCCTCGGCGTAGGTGAAGCGCAGGCGGCGGAACGAGCCTTCGTTGCGTGGCAGATCTTTTTCCAATGCATTGAAGATCGCGCCGACGACCGCACTTGTCGCGGCGCCCACCGAGGTGTTCAGCCCCACCGGTACGCAGGGCGGGTTGTCGGACAGATCGACATGGATCATCGCGTTGTCCGGGTCGATTTCCAGAATCACCTTCAATTCCAGCCCATCGGGCAGAATGCCTGCCAAGGGATCGGATTTTCCGGTGTTCACCAGGCGGGATTTCGGCAGGCGGGAAATGTTGTCGATCATCCGGCGCTCGGAATAGTCCAGCCAGTCGCGGATGAACTGCTTGATCGTGGCCTTGCCGTATTTGGCGCACAGTTCTTCCAGCCGCCGTTCCGCGACGCGCGCGGCGCCGAGACCGGCGAGGTAGTCGCCGTACCACTGGTCCGGCACGCGCACCCGCGCGCGGCACATGCGCACGATGTCGCCGATGTTCTTCCAGTCGCGCTGGATGCGCACGCCGGGGAATACCAAAGCACCCTCGTGGTACACGTCCTTCGCCAGCACGAAATAGCTGCTGGGAATGGAATTGCCGATGTCTGCCATGTGGCACTTCGCCACGCTGGTGAACATGTGCTCACCTTCGAAGAACACCGGGACCATGAAGGTGTGGTCGGCGGGATGCGTGTTGCCGCCATAGGGATCGTTGTCGAGATACGCATCGCCGCGCTTGATGTCGCCGTCGTGGTAGCGGCGCATGTTGGCGGTCTGGATGTGGCAGCCGAAGATGTGCACCGGCAGGCCTTCCGCCGGGCTGAGCAACTCATCATTGCCGGTGACGATGCAGCAGGAGAAGTCGCGTGCCGAGGAAATCACCGCCGAGCGTGCGGCGCGCAGCAGCGTGTTGGTCATCTCACGCACAATGCCATCAAGCCGGTTGGCGATGACGGACAGCAGAACCGGGTCGAGCGTGCGCATCACACCGCCTCCGTAAAGCGCAGCAGGTAATTGCCCGCAGCGGTCAGATCGGCGTAACCGCCTGCGTACACCACGATGGTTGTGGTGGGCTCCTCGATGATGGCGGGGCCCATGATATGCGCGCCGGGTTGCAGTTTCTCACCGCGATAGATGGCGGTGCGCACGCGCCCGGTTTCGATGAAGTAGCAGTCGCGCACGGCATCGGGCGGCGGTTCGTGCCTTGTGACGGCGGCATCGGGCGCGGGTGGCGGGGAGAAGGCCTGCACTGCGATGCGGCCTTTCCAATTCACGAATTCCACCGCGCTGCCTTCATCGCGCACGGCGTACACACGCTCATGCACCTGATTGAATGCCTCGGCCAACGCAGCCACATCGCCCGGCCCGCCGACTTGCCCGGCGGGCAATGGCGTATCGAGTTCCCACACCTGCGCGCGATAGCGGGCTTCCACGAACAAGTCGGTGCGCGCGGGCGCGTGCTGCAATCCGGCGAGGCCCTGCTGAAACGCCGCGAGCTCGCCGGAAATGGCGGTGAGTGCCGCGTTGACGCCGGCCGTGTCGAACGCCGCCGAATCGGTAAACCGGCTGCGCGTGGCTTCAAACACGATGTCGCTGTACTGCATGCCGCAGGCTGAGAGAGCCGAGGCCATGCGTGGCACGATGGTGGTGGCACAGCCCAGTTCGCGGGCAATCGGCATGATGTTGAACCCGGCCGCCCCCCCGCCAGCGACGATCACGCTCTCACGCGGGTTCACGCCTTCGTTGACGGTGATTTCGCCGATGGCCTTGATCATCAGTTCGTTGGCTATGGCCATGATCGACGCCGCCAGGCGGTCCGGTGTCTGCCCGATCTCGCCTGCCAGTTTCTCGATCACCCGCGCTGCCGCTGCCGGGTCCAGTGCCAGCCTGCCGCCGTTGAAATAGGTGGGGTCGATATAGCCCAGATACAGCGCCGCATCGGTCACCGTGGGCCGTTCGCCGCCGCGCCCGTAGCAGGCCGGGCCGGGCACGGAACCGGCCGATTGCGGACCCACGCGCAGCAGGCCGCCCGCGTCGATCCATGCAATCGAGCCGCCGCCCGCGCCGATGCTGCGGACATCGACGGTCGAGGCCCCGATGATGTCGCCGAGCCAGCGCTGGCCCAGCCACGAATCACGCGTGTAGATCAGTGCGCCGTCGCGCACCAAGCCGACATCAAAGGTGGTGCCGCCGGTGTCGCAGACGATGGCGTTGGCCCCGAGCGATTCCAGCGCGGTGTAGGCCCGCCCGGCCACCGGGGCCATCGCCGGGCCGGATTTCAGCGTGTGGATGGGCCGTGCGATCAGTTCATCGACATGCTGGCAGCCGCCCACCGAGGTGGACACCAGCAGCGTGCCGCCGAACCCGGCTTCGGTGAGATCAGCACTCATTTCCCGCAGATGCTTCTGCATCAGGGGTTTCAGCGAGGCGTCGATGGCGGTGGCCGAGGCGCGGCGGTATTCGCGCAGGATCGGCACCAATTGGTGCGACAGCGTGAACGGCACGCCGGGCAGCAGCTGCTCCAGCAGTTTGCCGACGGCCAGTTCATGCGCCGGGTTGGCGATGGACCACAACAGGTTGACCGCCACGGCCTCGAATTTTCGGTCGTGCAGCGTGGCAATCACGGCGCGGGCCTGGGTTTCGTCCAGCGCCTCGACAATCTCACCGGCAGCGCCGATACGCTCATCGAGTTCGAAACTGTAGCGGCGCGGAATATACGGGTCGGGATAGTCGTAACTGTAATCATGCGGCCCGTGCTTGCCGCCTTCCTTCAACGTCAGCGTGTCGCGAAAGCCGCGCGTGGTCAGGAACGCCGTCTTGGCGGTGCGCTTGGTGACCACCGCGTTCGTGGCCCGCGTGGTGCCGTAAATGAGAATATCGCTGCGGCGGAGCAGTTCGCGCGTGTCGCAGCCGAATTGTTCGGCCACCACCGCGAGCGCCCCGGCCATGCCGCCGAAAATGCGTGCGGGCGTGGTGAGTGACTTGCCGATATGGAAGCGCCCGGTTTCGTCCACCACCACCACATCGGTGAAGGTGCCCCCGGTATCGACGGAAATAAGCAAACTCATTCGGCCTGCCCCCTGACGCGGCATCGCGTTTCGCAGCAGGAATTCCGCACACCCTGTGGGGGGCGTCAACCGCTGCCGGGGTTACGGTTTGCGCAGGATGGCCAAAGACTGCCACAGCGCCGGGGCATTGCCCCACGGCGCGTCCGTGCCGTCGATGAAGCGTTCGCGCACGAAGCCAAGGCGTTCGGCCCACAGGTCGATGGCGTTACGTTCGATAAATTGATTCAGATGCGGAACGTTGCTGTTGCGCTGCGCGGCCACTGTGCCGTCGAACACCAGCCAGTGCGCCGGGGCGGCGAATTCCAGAAACGAGAACACCAGCCGCCCGCCGGGCCGCAGTGCACGGAAAATATCCTGCATGTACAGGTAGCTTTCGGCGTGCAGCAGATGCGTGAACACGCTGAACGCGCACACCATGTCGGCCCAGCCGTCCTCTGCCGGAATGGCCAGCGTGCGGTTCAGCACGAAGCGGTAGCCCGGCGGGGTTTTGCTGGCGGCGTAGTCCAGCAGCGCCTGCACGATGTCGATGCCCAGATAGTCGATCTGCATCGCCTGCCCCAGCGCCCATGCCAGGCGCCCGCTGCCGCAGCCGAGGTCGATCAGGCGCTGGCCGTTGCGCAGCCCGGCATGGGCCACCACCGCGCGCTCCACCACGCCCACCGCTTCGTAGTCGCCGCCGACGGCGCGGCTCATGGCCTCGTCCACCGGGTATTGCGCCAGCAGGTCGGCGACCAGACGTTCGTAGTCCTGCACGAAGTGAAATTCGGCCACGGCGCTGCCTTTCGGTTGGGGTCAGGCCGCCGGGCGGCGGAAGATGGCCTCGTAGCCGGCGGCCAGTTGTTGCTGTGCCGCCTGCGGCAGGGCGGTGAGTGCCAGCCAGCCCGGTTCGCCGTCGCGCGCGGCATGGTCGGTCCAGAGGGCGGCGAGCCTGCCCACCGGCATGAGTGCGAACGCGGCGGCGGTGGCGGGGGACAGATCCCGGCCAAGCGCTGCCTCGGCCGCATGGGTCAACTGCGCCAGGGCCTCGGCCGGTCCCTGCCCTTCGGCCACATGCAGCGCCTCGGTCTCGAAGGCGGCGAACCAGCCTTGCAGACCGGCGGCGGTGGCGCGCAGCAAATCCTGTGCGGCGGGTTGCAGCAGGGCGGTGCGCAGCAGCAGGCGGCCGCCGGGCTGGAGCACGCGGTAGAATTCGGCGGCCACGGCGGCAGGGTTGGCATAGTGTTCCAGCCCGCCGAGGGCCACGATTCCGGCCAGCGACTGGCTGGCGAACGGCAGGTGCAGCGCATCGGCTGCCAGATGCGTGCCGGGGAACAGCGCCGCCCCGGCTTCGATGGCATGGCCGAACGGGGCCACAGCACCGCCGCCGTTCAGGTGCAGCACCGGACCTGCGGCTTCGCGCATCAGCGCCAGCGCCGCCTCGGGCAGTTTGTCTGGATTGTGCGGCGCGGCCAGCACCGGCACCGCCTCGGCCCCCGGAATCAGCAGCGGCTTGCCGTCAATCACCGGCCAGCTTTGCGTGCCGTCCTCACTGCGCAGCACGCCTGCCTGCCGGTCGAGCAGCAGGGGCAGCCCCGTGACCGGGCAGCGCAGCAGCGGCAGCAGGGCTTCCAGCGTGCCCAGATGCGCGGCGGCCACCGGCACGGGTGCGGTCTGGCGGGCGTAGATGATGGACAGCCACGGGTGCAACTGGTGCATCTGCGCCATCACCAGCGGCTTGTTCTGCCGCGCCTCGGTGACGGATTGCAGCATCGAGCCGCGATGCACGCGGTAATCGGCCAGTTCCTCATCGCCCGCCTGCAACCCGGTGAGACCCAACTCGGCCAGACGGCACCAGAATTCGTAATCCTCCCAGCCCAGCCGCCCGTCCCAATAGCCGCCTGCGGCACTCCATGCCGCGACCGAGACCAGCGCCATCGCGTCGATATACGGCACGCCCACCAGACGCTGCGGGGCGTAGGGCAGGCTGCCCATCAGCTTGC
>CAIPHQ010000347.1 GCA_903864895.1 uncultured Rhodospirillales bacterium | reverse complement strand
TACAGCCGGCCGCCCACATACACCAGGGCGGATTGGGAATCGGCTCCGTCGCCCGCCTTGCCCTGGAACGAATGCAGCAGCGTTACCGCGCCGCTCACCGGGTCCAGCGCATAGACCATGCCTGCGTCCGCGGCACCGCCGATCCAGGTCGTGCCATACAGTGTGCCTGCGGCGGCCATCAGGCCGCCCTGCGGGTAGCTTCCGTCGCCCGGGCTGCCCTGGAACGCATGCAGCACCGCTTCGGCCCCCGTTGCCGGATTGAGGGTAAAGACCGTGCCGGCGCCAGACGGGCCGCCGCCCGTTGCCGTGCCATACAGCGTGCCGCCCAGGTTCAGCAGGGCCCCGGACGGGTTGGCGCCGTCGCTGCCGCCCTGGAAGGCGTGCAGCACCGTCCCGGCCCCGGTGGCCAGATTCAGCGCGAACACGGTGCCAAGCCCGTACGCGCCGCCGCTGCCGGTGGTGCCGTACAGCGTATTGCCGATGGCGATCAGGCTGGAGGACGGCGAGGCCCCGCCGCTGCCGCCGGCAAAGGAATACACCACCGCCTCGGCGCCGGTGGCCGGGTTGACCGCGATGACCGCCCCGTTGCCGAATTCGCCCCCGAACGTCGTGGTTCCGAACAGCGTGCCGCCCGCGTTGAGCAGCCCTGCCGCCGGGAACGAACCGTCGCCGCTGCACTTGAACCGGTGCAGCACGGTCTCGGTGCCCGCCACCGGGTCCACGGCGTAGATCGTGCCGCAACCGGCCGGATAATAGGGCTGCGGCGCGCCACCCTGATAGGTCATTCCATACAACTTGCCACCCACGGCAATCACGCCGCCGGACGGCTGCTCGCCATCCCCCTGGCTGCGGCCCCTGAACGAATAGACCACGGTCTCACCGCCACCGGGCACGCTGCCAACCACCGCGCCGCGGCCGTAGGCCCCCCCAATGGAGGTCGTGCCGTAGAACCGCCCGTTCATGAACATCGGCGCAGAACTGGGGATGGCGCCATCGCCGCCGCCCTGAAATGCATACCGCACCCGGTAATCACTGGCACCGGCCGGGCAGGCGGCGGCGAGGCCCGTGCCGCAGACCATCGCCAGCACCACCAATCTGGCCGCGATCTGCATGTTGCCGCTCCGTTGTTTTGAGGCAGAACTGTGATCGCCGGGATTTCGGGCGTCAATTGCAGTTGCGTTAACGTTATTGAAATTATTGGAATTGAAACGCCCCGCTACGCCCCCGCCAGCCACCGCGCCCGCCAAGCCGCATTCAGCGCCGTGCCCTGTTTCTGCAGCTTCACCCGCTCTGGCCGGCACACCAACTGCGGCTGGCCGATCAGGCGGTAGGCGCGGGCGGCGGTGGCGGTGGGGTTGGCGGTGATCTCCTCGTAGCTGATGAACAGCGGGGCCAGCGCATTTTCGGCCATGAAGGCGCCGGTGGCGGCGTTTTGGCCGGCGATCAGGCGCAGGCAGCGGTGCAGGGCGGCGCGGTCGTAGTCCGGCGGGGCGGCGGATGGGGCTTGCCCGGAGATGTAGCTGCCGGTGGTGTCGGCGATGTGCCACGAAATGGCCTGCGCCAGCGTGTCGGCGCGATACAGCACGATGAAGCGGCTGCGCGGCAGCAGGCGCTCCAGCAGCCCGGTCCAGGCCAGCAGCAGCAATTGGCGGATGGTCAGGCGGGTGGCGTACCAGCCATGCCGCGCCTCCCGCGCCGCCTGATCCACCGCGTAGGCGGCAAGGCTGGGCAGGTTGCGTTCGGCGCAGAGTTGCAGGATCAGCCTTGTCTGGAAATCCTCGTGCGCGTCGCCCAGAAACCCGCCGGCCGAGGCCAGCAGCCCGGCGAAGTAATTGGAGCCGGTGCGCTGGGTGAACACCAGAAACAGCCAGTTCACATCGGGCAGCGCCACGCCGGCGCCGTCCTGCGCGGGCAGGGCGGTGGCCAGCAGGGCTTCATCAGGGCCGTGCGGCGGGGTGTAGCCGCCGGGCAGGATCAGGGGCATGGGCGTGTCCGGACGGGACAGGGGAGGGCTTGCGTGGAGCATGGTTAGCCGGGGCCGGGCCGTGCGGCCAGTGCCGAGACGATCAGCCCCACCGCCTGCCCGTGCCAGCGCTGCACCGCCTTGTGGTCTGCCCCCAGCACCACGCCCAGCCTGCGCCACGGGAACAGATGCCGCCCGGTCAGCGGGTCGATCAGGCTGCGCGCGGCGGCGATGCGGCGCAGCACATGGCGGTCCTGCGGAATCAGCGCCAGCCAGCCGAAGGCTTCGTCCATGCGGGCCAGTGCCGCATTGCCGGGTGCCGCCGGGCGGGCGCGGCCGGGTTGCCAGCCGTAACTCTCGGCGGCGGCGTGAACCACGGTCCAGACCGAGGTGCGCAGATGCGGGGAGTGGCCGGTGTGCGGCAGGCACAGCACCGAGCGCCCGGCGTCTTCCAGCCGCTCGATCACCTCCGCCGAGGTCAGCGCTGCACCCGGCCTTGCGCCCCCGGGTGCGCCCCCGGGTGCGCCATGAAGTGCGCCATGGGCCGCGCCATCGGGATGGGGCTGGCGGGGGGTGGTTTGCGGCTTCCGCACGCCATGTCCCCCCACTTTCAGTGGGGGACATGGCGCGGATGGCGCACCCCCCGCCAGCCCCAGCCCGGTGGCCGGGGTCCGGGGGGCGGCAGGTGCGCCATGGGGCGCGCCATGGGCGGTGCCATGGGGGGTGCCAAGGGGGGTGCGATGGGAGAACGCGGGGCGGGTGGCGCGGGGCATGGGCGGTTCCTTGTTCAATACTTCGAAGTAACAAATCCCCTCCGCGCCCTGCAGGGCGCGGAGGGAGCAAACATCACGGCCGTTTCGCGTCGATCACCTGCACGCCCTGCACCGGCTTGCGGCGGATGGGGTCGCGGTAGTCCACCACTTCCAGCAGGCCGCTGCGCAGCCATTGCGACAGGATGCGTGCCGCGTCCGCCTCGCTGGCGCCCTGGCGTTGCAGCGGCAGGCCCGCCCAGCGGGTGGCGCCGGCGAAACGGCCGCTGCGGTTGGCGGTGTATTTCGCCCCCGGTTCCGGCCCGGCGGCGATGTCGTCCAGGGCCCGGTTCAAGGCCGCCGCATCCAGCCCGGCGAACGGGCTGGGCGGTTTCCAGGCCGAGAGTGCGCCGACCATGTCGCCCGAGGGATACAAGGCCGTGGTGTTGCCCAGGGCCACACTCTCCAGCCGCAGCCACTGCGCCTGTTCGGCGCGCGGGGCCATGTTGGCCTTGGCGTCGTCCAGCCGCAGATAGCGCCAGCGTTCCAGCGGCGGAATGCCCAGCCGCTCGGCATCTTCCTCCGGCATGGTGGACAGCATGGCCGCCGAGCGGGCGGCATCGGTCAGCGCCTTGGCCCCGCGCGTCGCCTCGATATCCATCGCCCCGCCGCCGAGTTTGCGCACGTGGTGCACCAGCAGCACCGCCGCCCCCGTGCGCTCGGCCACCTGCGCCCAGGCGGTGGCGGCGGCGTCCATGGCGGGGTTGGAGTTTTCGTCCAGCGCGTGGGATTTCACGAACGGATCGACCACGATCAGCCCGATGCGCGCCGCAAGGGCCGCGGCAATCACCGCCTCCTGATCCGGGTAGCGGTAGCCGCCCGCCTCGTCGTACTCGGCCATGCACAGTTTGCGCGCCCGGCCGGAGTGCAGGAACAGCCGCCCGGCCACCGCCGCATCGTCCAGCCCGTGCAGCCGCAGCAGGGCGGCGACGCGGCGGTTCATCTCCTCCAGCGGGTCTTCCAGATTGAGCACCCAGGCGGGCACCGAGTGGTGCACCCGCTCGCCCAGCAGCGGCTTGCCGGTGGCCAGCGCCACCGCCTGCGCCAGGGCGAGGGCCGACTTGCCCGCCCCGCCCGGGGCGGCCAGCACGCTGACGAAGCGGCGCACCAGCCGCGTGCCATACAGCCACTCGCGCGGCGGAATGCGCTCGGGCGGCGGCAGGCTTGCCGCTTCGGCCAGCAGCGGCGGCGGGGTGGCGCGCGCCTTGTCCCAACTGTCCCACACATCCATGCCACGTCATCTCCGGGGCCTCAGGCGCAGGGCACGGGCGGCCTCGGCCTCGATCAGGCGGCGGCGCTCCCCGGCGGTCAGCACAAGGCCCGGGTCGGCGCGCTCGGCGGCGTCGAACAGGGTCTGGCGGCAGGCCCGCCCGGCCAGCAGCGGCTCCAGCGCGCCGCGAATGGCCCAGACGGTGCGGCGGCGTTCGCGGGCCAGCGCCACCACGGTATCGTGCAGCGCCCAGGCGGCGCGGGCGGCGAAACCGGCGGGGTTGCCCGCTTCCGGGTCCATGTCCAGCAGCACCTGGTGCGCGGCACGCAGGGTCATGCGGCCTTCGGTGGCCATGCGCGCCAGTTTGGGCGCGGCGGTGCGGGCCGGGGCGGGGTCGGTGCGGTGCCACATCATGCCGCGCGCTCCACGCCAAAGGGGAGGGCGTAGCCGGGCCAGGGCGAGGTGCTCAGCAGGCCCCAGCTATGCGGGTGTCCGGCGGGCAGCGGCTCGCGGGCCGGGTCGTGCAACTCGGGGTCCGCCTCGGCCACCGCCTCGGCGCGCAGCCAGCCTGCGCCGATCCGCCGCCCGCGCTCACGCGCCACATCCGGGCTGACACCCAGGGCGAGTGCGATTTCCCGCCAGCCTGCGCCGCTGGCGCGCATGTGTTTCAGCCGCGTGTCCTGTGCCTCGGTCCATGTGGGGGATGCCATGCCTGCCTCCTGTCCGGTGACGGGCACACGTTAGCCATACTAACGGATCGACGTCAACAATTCTATCATCGACGCGTTAGTGCGGCTGACGTATGCTGGGGGCATGACACAGGACATGCTGGACACCGTCGGCGCGCGGATCCGCGCCGCCCGCCAGTCGCGCGGCCTGACGCAGGCCGATCTGGCCGCGGCCGTAGGGGTTTCCCGCAGTGCGGTGGCGCAATGGGAGACCGAGCGCAGCGGGCAGGTCAGCGGCAACCTGACGCGCATTGCCAGCGCGCTGCACGTTCCGGTGGCGCATCTGCTGCAAGGCGACGCCTTCGCCCCCGATCCGGGGCCGGAGCACGCCACGGAACTGGCGTTATTGCGGCTGTACCGGGCCTGCACCGAAGAAGACCGCGCGCTGCTGCTGCGTACGGCGGTGCGGCTGGCGCGGATGGCGGGGCCGGAGGGCGCGGGCGAATAACAGACGTGTGACCAACGATTGACTCATCGCAGACAAGCGACAATTTCAGACATGTCTGAACTTGTAAAACAATCTGGGCGATGAATTATTCAATTGACCCAACTTGGTTACGCCCCATGCCGGATCCATCACATTTGCGTGCGGAGCCTGATGCCGGTGCAGTCCATTCCGGCCAATACGGTTCGGAATTGTCTGACACGCCGGTGGCCGCACCGCCCCCGCATCCGCTGCGCCGCCGCACGGACCATATCGACCCGCACCACCCGGCCTCGCTGGTGCTGGACTGTTGTGCCGCGTGCAAGTTCTTCCTGGTGGACCCCGCCGGGGTGGACGCAGGTGCGGCGGGTGCGGCGGCGGCGGCGGCGGGTATGGGCCAGGCCCTGCTGGGTCACGCCGTGCTGGGCCACGCCGACCACGCCGCCCGCGCCCCCGGCGCTCACCTGCATGCCCGCCGCCGGCATGACAGCCCCGGTGAGTGCCGCCGCTACCCGGCCAGCCTGCGCAAGACCGAAAAGGACTGGTGCGGGGAGTTCGTGCGCAAGCCGCAACGCTAGCCGCCCCCGTCCCTGCGCCCCCCCCCCGTCCGGCGCCCCGCCATGACGGTTTTGCTGTTGCTGGCCGCGGGAATCGCTTACAAATCCCGACAATCCGGCTATGGGTGCTGACCGGTGGTAATGCTACACAAAACAAGTTAAGACGGATTACGCATATGACGGACCCCGTTGACGTCCGGCCGTTTTTGCGGCCCCTGCTTCGGACCCACCTGCGGCTGGTCAGCCAGCGGGACCATACGGGCGTTGCGCAACTCGTCCCCCCCTACCCGGAGCACCCGCCCATGTCCGGCAGCCCCACCCCGCAGGAGCCGCCGCCCGAGGACCAGCCCGCACGCCGCGCGCCGCTGGCGCTGGATTGCTGCGGCACCTGCAAGTTCTTCCTGTCCGACCCGCTGACCCCGGTGGCCGCCCGGCTGGGCCAGACCGACCGCTCCACCCGCACGCTGGGCCAGGACCGCGCGGGCAAATGCCGC
>CAIPHQ010000346.1 GCA_903864895.1 uncultured Rhodospirillales bacterium | reverse complement strand
GTCAGTTCGCTGGCGCTGGGCAACGGCTTTACCGGCGTGTTCTCCATCGGCCATGTCGGTTTTGTCGCCGTCGGTGCCTATGTGTCCGGCATTCTGGCGCTGCCGGTGGCAGCCAAGGCCTCGCTGCTGCCAGACCTGCCCTCGTGGCTCGCCACCTGGAGCATCGGCTTCCTGCCGTCCACCATTGCAGGCGGGCTGGTCTGCGTGGTGCTGGCGTTCCTGGTCGGTGCGCCGCTGATGCGGCTGTCCGGGCATTTCGTCTCGGTGGCGACGCTGGGGTTCCTGATTATCGTCAACGTCGTGCTGATCAACGCCGACGATGTCACCCGCGGCGCGCGCACCTTCACCGGCGTGCCGGTGGAAACCACGCTGCCGTGGGCGGTGGGCTGGCTGGTGGTCACGGTCACGGTGCTGGCGCGCATTGTCTATGCCCCCACCGGGCGCGCCTATCGCGCGGTGCGCGAGGATACAATTGCAGCCCAGGCCATTGGCCTGGACGTGCTGCCCACACGGCTGTCGGCGTTCGTGCTGGGCGCGTTCTTCGCCGGTGTCGGCGGCTCGCTGTATGGCCACTATCTCGGCTCGTTTTCGCCGAAAAGCTTCTACCTGCAATACACCTTCCTGCTGGTCTCCATGCTGGTGATCGGCGGCATGGGCAGCCTGACTGGCAGCATGGTGGGCGTGGTCGCGGTCACGATGCTCAGCGAGGTGCTGCGCAATCTGGAGCGCGGGCTGGATTTCGGCGTGGTCACGGTGCCGCCGCTGTATGGCGCAGCCCAGATCGTGCTGGGCGTGATCTTCATCTTCTTCATGATCTTCCGCCCGAGCGGCGCGCTCGGGGATCGGGAGCTGCGGCTGGGCTGGCTGCTCGGCCGCCGCAACTCTTCAGAAAGGACCTGACCCAATGACTATCACTAGGCGTGGCATCGTGGGCGTTGCGGCGGCAGCCGGTGTGGCTTCGGCGCTGCCCGGGCCATGGATTCGCAAGGCCTCGGCGGCCGAGACCATCAAGATCGGCTCGCCCTCCAACCTCACCGGCAGCCAGTCCTCCATCGACCAGCCGCAGGTGAACGGCACCAAGCTGAAGCTGAAGGAAATCAACGACGCAGGCGGCGTGCTCGGCCGTCAGCTGGAACTGGTCGTCTATGACTGCAAGAGCGACCCGACCGTGACTGCCACGGTGGCCAGCCAGCTGATCAACCAGGACAAGGTTGTCGCCGGTCTCGGCCTGAACGATTCCGACTACGTGCTGGCCGTCGGCCCGATCTTCCAGAAGGCGGGCGTGCCGTTCGTCACCCCCGGCGCCACCTCGCCCAAGCTGCCCGAGCAGATCGGCGATACCACGTTCCTCGCCTGCTTCGGCGACAACGTGCAGGCTGCCGCCGACGCCGAGTTCGTGCTGAACAAGCTGAAGGCCAAGAACGTCTATCTGCTGCGCGACAACGGCTCGGAATACACCGTGCTGCTGGCGAAGTATTTTGACGCGGCGTTCACCCATGGCGGCGGCAAGATCGTGCTGCGGGACGACTACAAGTCGGGCGACCGCTCGTTCACCGCGCAGATCACCAAGCTGAAGGCGATGTCGCCGAAGCCGGAAGTGCTGTTCATCTCGGCCCAGCCGGATGACGTGGGTCTGGTGGTCAAGCAGATGCGTCAGGCAGGCGTCACCCAGCCGATCGTCGGCGGCGACGGCTACGACACGCCGCTGCTTGTGCAGGTGGGCGGCAAGGGTGCCACCAACGTGTATTTCTCCACCCACGCCTACATGGCCGAAGACGGCACGGCCCCGGTGAAGAAGTTCTTTGCGGGCTACAAGAAGGCCTACGGCACGGTGCCGGAAAACGCCTTCGCGGCACTGGGCTACGACGGCATGGGCCTGATCGCCGATGCCATCACGCGGGCGGGGTCTGCCGATCCGGCGAAAATCCGCGAGGCGCTGTCGGTCTCCAAGGGCTATCCGGGTGTTACCGGCTCCATCTCCTACCGCCCTGGCATCCGCGTGCCGGACAAGACTGTAACCATCATCGAGGTCAAGAGCGGCAAGCTGTCGCTCGGCGGTGAAGTGACGCCAAGCTGGGTTTCCCAGACCTGACACAGAACCGGTGCGGGCGCGGCAACGCGCCCGCTTCGTGTGGCTTACTGCGCCTGAATTGTCGTGAGATGGATGGTAGCGGCGGGCGGATTTGAACCACCGACCAAGGGATTATGATTCCCCTGCTCTACCACTGAGCTACGCCGCCATCCGTCCGCGCCGTTGGGTAGCCCCGGCGAAGGCGGCGGATTTACTGCGAGGAGTCCCCCGCGTCAACCGGGCATCGCAGGGCGTTCGATGAAGCCGCCGCCCATTACCCGCTCCCCGTCATAGAACACGCAAGCCTGCCCCGGCGCGGGCAATGCGGCTTCGTCCAGAATTACGCCGGCCCCGGTCCCGGTGGGCACGATTTCGGCGTCGTGCGGCGTCTCGCGGGCGCGCAGCTTCACCCGGCAGCGCAGACGGGCGGGGCCGGCCAGCCAGTTCACCTCCCGCAACCGCAGATGCCGTGTGCCACCCGTGGCGGGGCCCACCACCACACGCCGCTGCGCCGGGTCCAGCGCCAGCACCACGCGGCGCGTGCCGCCGTCCTGCGTGGCCGTGCCAAGGCGCTTGGCCTGCCCCACCGTGTAGCGGGCAATGCCGCCATGCTGGCCCACCACCGCGCCATCGGCGGTGACAATCTCGCCGGGCATCAGCGCGTCCGGGCGCAGCTTGCCCACCTGGTCGGCATAGCTGCCACTGGGCACGAAGCAGATATCCTGGCTGTCGGGCTTGGCCGCCACCGGCAGGCCCAGCCGTGCCGCCTCGTCACGCACATGCAGCTTGTCCGGCATCGCCCCCAGCGGAAACAGCGACTGCTCCAGTTGCGCGCGGGTGGTGGCGAACAGAAACCAGCTCTGGTCGCGCCCGGGGTCCACGGCGCGGTGCAACTCGGCCCCCTGCGGACCGTCGATGCGCTGCACGTAATGCCCGGTGGCCATGCGGTCACAGCCAAGGTCGCGCGACAACTGGATCAGGTCGGTGAACTTCACCGTCTGGTTGCAGCGCACGCAGGGCACCGGGGTTTCGCCATTGGCATAGCTGTCGGCGAAACTGGCCATCACGGCGCTGCGAAACCGCGCCTCGGCGTCGATCACATAATGCGGGATGCCCAGATGGTCGGCCACCCGCCGCGCGTCGTGGATGTCCTGCCCGGCGCAGCACGCGCCCTTGCGGCCCACGACGGCGCCGTGGTCGTACAATTGCAGGGTCACGCCGATCACGTCGTGCCCGGCCTCGGCCAGCAGCCCGGCCACCGTGCTGCTGTCCACTCCGCCCGACATGGCGACAAGCACGCGCATAGATTTCTCCCGGCCGCGCCGGGCGGCCTAGCCGTTCAGCAGGTTGCGGCTGCCCGGCGGCAGCCGGACCACCAGCCCATCCAGCGCCGGGGTCATCACGATCTGGCAGCCCAGGCGGGAGGTCTTTTCCAGCCCGAACGCGAGATCAAGCATATCTTCCTCGTCCTCGGTCGGCGTGGCCAGCTTGGTGAACCATGCCGGGTCCACGATCACGTGGCAGGTCGAGCAGGCCAGCGAGCCCTCGCAGGCCCCTTCGATGTCCACGCCATGCTTGTGCGCCACTTCCAGCACCGAAAGCCCCAGCGGCGCGTCCACCTCACGGCGGGTTCCATCGCGATCGACAAACGTCATCTTGGGCATGGGCTGGGGTCAGGCCTCGGTGGGAAGTGGGGCAAGGGCAGCATGCGCGAACGCCAGCGCCTGCGCGGCGAAGTCGATATCGGCGGCGGAGGTAAAGCGTCCGATGCCCACGCGCAAGGTGCGCCGCGCCGCATCCTCGCTGAGGCCCAGCGCCTGCAACACATAGGAGGGCTCGACCTCCGCCGAGGAACAGGCTGATCCGGTGGACAGGCACACATCCGGCACCGCGCGCATCAGGTCCGCCGCCGTGGCCACCGGGAAGGTCAGGTTCAGATTTCCGGGGATGCGCGCGGCGGCGCTGCCATTCAGCGCCACGCCGGGAATGTCCTGCGACAGGCGCGCCATCAGGCGGTCGCGTAGCGCTTCGATGCGCGCGTGGTCGGCTTCCATCTCGGCGGACGCAATCCGGCACGCCTCGCCCAGCCCCACCAGCAGCGGTGCGGCCAGCGTGCCGGAGCGCAATCCACGCTCCTGCCCGCCGCCCGAAAACAGCGGGGCGAGCCTTACGCGCGGGCGGCGGCGCACATACAGCGCGCCCACGCCCTTTGGCCCGTACAGCTTGTGGCCACTGATCGAAAGCAGGTCGAGGCCCAGCGCATTGACATCCAGCGGGATCTTGCCCGCCGCCTGCGCCGCGTCGGTATGAAACAGCGCACCCGCCGCGCGCGCCATGCTGGCGAACAGGCCGATATCCTGCCGAACCCCGATCTCGTTGTTAACCGCCATCACGGTGACCAGCAGCGTGGGCACCGCAAGGGCTTCTTCCAGCAGCGCCGGGTCAAGCAACCCGTCCGGCCCCACCGGCAACACAACGGATTCAAAGCCCTCGGCGGCCAGATCGGCCACACTCTCCAGCACGCATTTGTGCTCGGTGGCGGCCATAATGATGCGGCGGCGCGGATCGCCCTGCCCGGCGGCAAAACGGGCGGCACCCTTGATGGCGAGGTTGTTGCTTTCGGTGGCCCCAGAGGTGAACACGATTTCGCGGGTGTCCGCGCCAATCAGGGCAGCCACTTCGGCGCGCGCCTGCTCCACCGCCGCCTCGGCCTGCCGCCCCATGGCGTGCTCGGCGCTGTGCGGGTTGCCGAAGAACTCGGAAAACCACGGCAGCATGGCCGCCACCACGCGCGGGTCACAGGCCGTGGTGGCCTGATTGTCCAGATACACCGGGCGGTTCGGGCGCTGCTGCATCTCTGCCAGATAGGGTCAGGCGGCGCTGCGCGAAAGGCGCGCGGCCATGGTCTGATATGCGAGGGCAAAACCCGCCACGTCCTGTGCCGTGGCGTTCCATGGCAGCGACACGCGAATCGCCTGCCCGGCCAGCGCGCCTGCGCCCATCGCGTCCAGCACATGGCTGCGCGCCACCTTGCCGGAACTGCACGCCGCCCCAGCCGAGACCTGCACACCCGCCAGATCCAGCGCAATCACTTGCGTCTGCGCAGGCACACCCGGCAGCGCGAGGCAGGTGGTGTTCGGCAGCCTTGGCGCTCCGCCGCCCAGCACGACCGCACCAACGGACATCGCCGCCTGTTCGGCGGCGTCACGCAAGGCCGCCAGATGCGCCAGATCGCCGCCCACCCGCACCGCCGCCGCGAACCCTGCGATGGCCGGCAGCGCCGGGGTGCCGCCGCGCCGCCCGCGTTCCTGCCCGCCGCCCACGATCAACGGGGCCAGCGCCGCCGCCGCATCCGCCGCCAGCAGCAGCGCCCCCGCGCCCTGCGGCCCGCCGAGCTTGTGGCCTGACAGGGCAAGGCTGTGCGCGCCCAGATCATCCAGCCGCACCGGCATCCGCCCGGCGGTCTGTGCGGCGTCCACATGCAGCCACGCCCCGGCGCCCCGGCACAGCGCTGCCGCATCGGCGATCGGGTGCAGCACGCCGGTCTCGTTATTGGCCTGCATCAGGCACACCAGCGCAGGCCCGCCTTGCAGCCAGCGCGCCAGTGCTGCCAGATCGGCAACGCCGTGCCTGTCCACCGGCAGCACATCGGCCCCCGTTGCGGCCGCGCGCACCGCGTCGTGCTCGGTCGCCCCGATCAGCAATCGCCGCCCGCGCCCCAGTCCATGCACTGCCAAGGCATCGGCCTCGGTGCCGCCCGAGGTGAACACCACGTCTGCGGGGGCCGCGCCAAACCGGGCAGCCAGCGTCTCACGCGCATCCTCCAGCACCCGCCGTGCCGCCCGCCCGGCGGTGTGTACCGAGGAGGGATTTCCGGTCAGATCCAGCGCCGCCAGCACCGCCGCGCGCGCTTCCGGACGAATAATCTCGGTCGCATTCGCATCCAGATAGATCACGCGGTTTGCCCCTGCGCTTCACGAAATGTCGGAAAAAGATGAAATCCCGGCGACATTTCCATTATCAAATTCCGCTTGCCGGACCTATAGTGCATCGCTCCCGAAGCGGACGGTTCTGGCCATGCTGGCAGGGCGGTATTGCGGTCGCGGGGCGGCGCAACGACATAAACGGCTGCCTGGTCCATCAAGGAACAGGCCAACTGACGGTGGGGAGCTTCCGGACCAAGCCGTCCGCGCACACCGCGCGGGCCGGAAAGCCTTGTGTCTGGATCATGGCAGAACGGCGACAGCAAGTTTTTCTTGTGACTTGTACGCCATGAAGCCGAGAACGCTGTTCCCTACATGACGATGTGTCGTTGCTCTGCCGGGGCCGGGGTGTTGTGGCTGCGTTTCGCGTCAGCGGAACCGTCGCGCTGCCCGGACGGGAGCAGGGTTTGATGCCGGGCCGCATCGCGGCCGGTGGCGTAGCAGGAACGGATTTTGCACCACCATGCCTGAAGTGATGTTCGCCGGGCCGGATGGCCGCCTTGAGGGTCGTTATCACCACTCCAAGGAAAGCGGCGCTCCGCTTGCCCTGATCCTTCATCCGCATCCGCTGCACGGCGGCACGATGAACAACCGCATCAGTTACACGATGTATCAATCGTTCCAGAAGCTCGGCTTCTCGGTGATGCGCTTCAACTTTCGCGGTGTCGGCCGCAGCCAGGGGCGCTACGACGGCGGTATTGGTGAAATCGGCGACGCGGCGGCGGCGCTGGACTGGATGCAGATGGTCAACCCGAATTCGGGCGGGCTGTGGATTGCCGGTTACTCGTTCGGTGCCTTCATCGGCATGCAGTTGCTGATGCGCCGCCCGGAAATCTCCGGCTGGGTCAGCGTTGCCCCGCCCGCCAACCACTATGATTTCGGCTTTCTGGCCCCCTGCCCTTGCGGCGGCCTAATGGTGCATGGCGACAGTGACGAACTGGTGCCGGAACCAGCGGTGAAGAAGCTGATCGACAAGCTGAACACCCAGAAGAACGTCACCATCGACTACCGTATTGCGGCCGGTGCCGACCATGTGTTCGCGGCGCACGCCGATTTCGTGGCGCATTCGGTGGAAGACTACGTGAAAAAGACCATGGCCCGCCGCCAGATGGCGCTGGCCGCCGACTAGTCCGCGTGGGGCGGCCGGTTCAACCGGCCGCCTGCACCGCCCTCCACGCCGACAGGATCGCAGCAGCGGATTTGTCCGCCTCGGCGTCGTCTATCCCGCCGGAAATCACTGACAGCCGCATCACCCACTGGCCGCGCCATGTGGCACCGCCCGCGAAGATGATGCCGTCCTCCTGCACGCGCCGTATGGTCGCGCGGGTGCCCGCGTCATCGCCGAAACGGACGATGATCTGGTTCAGCACCACCTGATTGACCACAACCACGCCGGGTTCGGCGGCCAACGTGGCGGCCATGCGCCGGGCGAGGCGGCAGTGCCGGGCAATCATTTCGGCGATGCCGTCGCGGCCCAGCGTGCGGATCATCGCCCATGTGGCGAAGCCGCGCGCCCGGCGCGACAATTCCGGCACGTAATGCGACGGGTCACGCTCGCCCGCCTCCACCACCGGCAGATAGCTGGCCGCAATGGTCATGGCGCGGGCATGGGCAGCGGCGTCGCGCACGATGGCGTAGCCGCAGTCATACGGGGTTTGCAGCCATTTATGCCCGTCACAAGCCCATGAATCGGCCAACTCGGCCCCTGCGGCCTGCGCCGCCACCTCGGGGCAGGCCCGCGCCCACAGCCCGAACGCGCCATCCACATGCACCCATGCGCCGCGCGCGCGGGCCAGCGGAATCAACGCGTCCAGCGGATCGCACGCCCCGGTATTGATCTGGCCGGATTGCAGAATGGCCAGCGCCGGCCCGGTCACGTCCGCCAGTGCGGCGGCAAACGCCTCGGGCAGCACCTGTCCCTGCGCGCCGGTGGCCACGCGCCGCACCCGGTCATGCCCCAGCCCGAGATATTGCAGGGCGGAAAACACCGTGCTGTGCGCGTCTGCCCCGAGGATGACGTGCAATTCCGGCGCGCCGAACAGCCCCTGCGCCTCCACATCCCACCCCACCCGCCGCAGCATCTCGCCGCGCGCCGCCGCAAGGCAGACGAAATTGGCCATCGTCGCCCCGGTCACGAACCCCACCGAGGCCTCGCGCGGCAGATCGAACAGGTCCAGCAGCCAGCGCATCGCCACGGTTTCCACCGCCGCCGAGGACGGGGAGGCCACATGGTTGCCCGCGTTCTGCCCCCAGGCCGAGACCATCCAGTCCGCCGCCACGCCTGCCGGGTGAGACGCGCCGATCACCCAGCCAAAGAAGCGCGGGCCGGTCATGTTACGCAGGCCCGGCAGCGCGAGGCGCTCCAGATCGTCGATCACCTGCGCCGGGTCGCTGCCAGTCTGCGGCAACGGCGCATCGAACGCCGCCAGACTGCCGGCATAGTTGCGCGCGGGGGCCGCTTCGGCGATGGCGCTGTGTGCGCGATAGGCCTCGGCATGTGCGGCAGCGCGGCGCAGAACCTCGTGCATGGCAATGGCGCTCCTTCCCTGTGGCAGGAGCTTAGGCGCGGACATCATCGCACCGATAGCGCCTACGGCAGCGCGATCCGTCCGCCGGGCAGCGGGTGCGCCACCCCGGTGGTGCCGGGGAAACTCAGCGGCAGGAACCTCGCCACCCGCACCGCCAGCAGCCCGAAGCACTGCGCCTCCAGCGCGTCACCGTCCCAACCCACCGCCTCCACAGGATCAACCGGGGCAGCAAGGCGGGCGCGCAGCCCGGCCATGATCGCCGGATTGTGCCGCCCGCCGCCGCATACCAGCCAGTGCAGCGGGGCTTCCGGCAGCACGGTGGCGGCCACGGCAGCGGCAGTGAACGCCGCCAGCGTCGCCGCGCCATCCGCCGGTGACAGCCGCTCCACCCCGCTTGCCGCCAGTGCGCGCGAAAAATCCAGCCGGTCGAGCGATTTTGGTGCAGGCCGGGCGAAATACGGATGCGCCAGCAACCGCGCCAGCACGGCGGCATCGGCATGCCCGGCCGCCGCCAGCGCGCCGTCGCGGTCGAACGCCACCCCGGTATGGCGCTGGCACCAGTCGTCCAGCGGCCCGTTGCCCGGCCCGGTATCGCAGGCCAGCAGCGCGCCGTGCGCGCCCAGAAACGTCACGTTGGCGACCCCGCCAATGTTCAGCACCGCCAGCGGACGCGGCAGACCGGCGGCCAGCGCCTGATGAAACACTGGCACCAAGGGCGCGCCCTCCCCGCCCGCCGCCACGTCGGCGCTGCGGAAATCATGCGCCACAGGCAGCCCGGTCTGTGCCGCCAGCGCCGCCGCATCGCCGATCTGCCATGTGCGGCGCGCGGCGGGACGGTGCAGGATGGTCTGGCCGTGAAAGCCGATGATGTCCGCCGCCACGCCCAGCGCTGCCACCGCCTCGGCATGGCGCGCGGTCAGCCGCACGGTCACATCGGCCAGCAACGCATCATCCGGGGCCAGCGTGGGTGCGAGGTCCAGCAACCGCCGCAGATCCGCGCGCAGCCCTGCGTCGTAGGGCAGTGTCAGCGCCCGCCCGGTGGCCTGCACCGCCTCGCCATCGGTCTGGATCCACGCCGCATCCACCCCATCCAGCGAGGTGCCGCTCATCAACCCGATTGCGCGCATTTTCCCTCCTGCCGTGCTGTGCTAACCCGCCCGGCCAGACCGGGATACGCCACCATGCCGACAGCCGATTTCCTGCACGAAGCCACCGCACGCGGCTTCGTGCACCAATGCACCGACACTGAGGGCCTCGACGCGGCCCTGCGCGCCGCCGTGGTCAGCGGCTATATCGGCTTCGACTGCACCGCCGACAGCCTGCATGTCGGCAGTCTGGTGCAGATCATGCTGCTGCGCCTGATGCAACGCCATGGCCATCGCCCGGTGGTGCTGATGGGCGGCGGCACCACGCGCATCGGCGACCCGTCGGGCAAGGACGAATCGCGCCAGTTGCTGTCCGACGCGCAGATCAACGCCAACATGGCGGGCATCCGCAAGGTGTTCGCGCCATTCCTGAGCTTCGGGGATGGCCCCACCGGCGCCATCATGGTCAACAACGCCGACTGGCTGGACGCGCTGGGCTATATCCCGCTGCTGCGCGACATCGGCGTGCATTTCACCATCAACCGGATGCTGACCTTCGATTCGGTCAAGCTGCGGCTGGACCGCGAGCAGCCGCTGACCTTCCTTGAATTCAACTACATGATCCTGCAGAGCTACGACTTCCGCGAGTTGTCGCGCCGCTTCGGCGTGTCGTTGCAAATGGGCGGCTCGGACCAGTGGGGCAACATCGTCTCGGGCGTGGACCTCACGCGCCGCACCGACAGCCGTCAGGTGTTCGGCCTGACCACGCCGCTGCTGACCACCGCCTCGGGTGCCAAGATGGGCAAGACCGCGCAAGGGGCGGTGTGGCTCACGGCCGACCGGCTCAGCCCGTACGACTACTGGCAGTTCTGGCGCAACACCGAAGACGCTGATGCCGGCCGCTTCCTGCGCCTGTTCACCGAACTGCCATTGGCCGAGGCGGCAAGGCTGGCAGCCCTTGGCGGGGCGGAAATCAACGAGGCAAAGAAAATCCTTGCCACCGAAGCCACCGCCTTGGCCCACGGCCGGGCCGCCGCTGAAGCCGCCGCCGAGACAGCGCGCCGCGCGTTCGAGGAAGGGGCCGCCGCCGACACGCTGCCGAGCATCACCTATCCCGCCGCCGATCTAGACGAGGCAGGCATTCTGGCCGCACGCCTGTTCGTGGAAGCAGGGCTTGCCGCCTCACTCAGCGAAGCCCGCCGCCTGATCCGTGGCGGCGGCGCGCGGGTGAACGACGTGCCAATCAAGGACGAAGCCCAGATGATCGGTCTGTCCGATGCCCGCGACGGGGCCATCAAGCTGTCGGCGGGCAAGAAGCAGCACAAGCTGGTGCGGCCGGTGTAACCCGCCCCTTCGATTTGCGTTCCTTCCGCCGCGCTGTTGCGGCATGCTCGGTCCATGTCGCGCCGGAACGTCGAGATCACGCCGGACCTGATGCTGCGCGCCTACCGCGCCGGGTTGTTCCCGATGGCGGAAACGCGCCGTAGCGACCGGCTGTACTGGCTGGACCCGGAACGGCGCGGCATCCTGCCGCTGGATGGCTTCCACCTGCCCCGCCGCCTGCTGCGCACGGTGCTGGGCGGGCAGTACATCGTCACCGTGGACCGCGCCTTCCCCGCCGTCATCGCGGGCTGTGCGGCGCCCGTGCCCGGACGCAACGACACCTGGATCAACCGGCAGATCGAGCAACTGTTCACCGAGTTGCATCTGCTCGGCCACGCGCACTCGGTCGAAACCTGGGAAGCCGGGCAGCTTGTCGGCGGCCTGTATGGCGTGACCATGGGCGGAGTGTATTTCGGTGAGAGCATGTTCAGCCGCGCCCGCGATGCCTCGAAAGTCGCATTGGTGCATCTGGTGGCGCGGATGCGGCTGGGCGGGTTCCGGCTGCTGGATACGCAGTTCGTCACCGCGCATCTGACCCAGTTCGGTGCCATCGAAATTCCGCGCGACCTCTACCGCCAAAAACTGGCCGAAGCCGTGGACGTGCCGGCGCGATGGCTGGCCCAGGTGCCAGAGCCGGACCTTGAGGCGGAATTTCACCGCATCGCCGGGCGTGCCGCTTGCATCTAGGCGGCAATGCCCGCCGTAACGCGGACAGGACGGGCGAGTCCCAAGGTCCTGCAATGCCCGCTTCGGAGACCGCACCATGCGCCTGACCGGATTGATCCGCGACCCCGCCGGTCGGCTGTCCGCGCTGAAGGCCGCCACCCTGCTGCTGATGCTGTGGCCCGGCGTGGACCTTGCCATTGCGTGGAGCAGCCACGATCTCGGCCCGCGCCCCGTCACCGAGGTCATTCACGGCACCGGGCTGTGGGCCATCCGCCTGATGCTGATTTCGCTGGCCGTCACCCCGGCGCGCGCCCTGCTCGACTGGTCACGCGTGGTGATGCTGCGGCGCATGATCGGCGTGGGGGCCGCCTGCTACGCCGTGGCGCATCTGGTCCTGTTCTGCGTGGACAAGAAATGGGACTTGTGGATGGTGGCCAGCGAGATCGTGCTGCGCTTCTACCTCACGGTCGGATTTGTGGTGCTGCTGGGCCTGCTGGCGCTGGCTATCACCTCGACGGATGGCTGGCAGAAGCAGCTGGGGCAAAACTGGAAAAGGCTGCACCGCAGCCTGTACTGGCTGGCCGTGCTGGCGCTGTTCCACTACGCAATCCAGTCCAAGGCCGACATCTCGGACGCGGTGTTTCTGGTCGGGCTGTTCGCGTGGCTGATGCTGTGGCGCGTACTGCCGCGCCGGTGGCAGCAGAAGGTGTGGCCGCTGCCGGAACTCGCACTGGCGGCGGGCCTGATCGCGGCCCTTGTGGAAGCTGGCTGGTATGGCGTGCGCAACCACGTCAACCCGCTGATGGTGCTGCAAGCCAATCTGGACATCGATTTCGGCCCGCGCCCGGCAGTGGCGGCGGCGTTGCTGGCGGTGGCGCTGGTGGGCGTGGTGGCGGTGCGCCGCGCGGTCAAACGCTGGAGCAAGGGCCGCGCGCTGCCGAAGGGGGCAGTGCGGGGGGCGTGAGCGCCTGATCCCTATCGCTGTTGTCCCGGCCCGAAAATGCGCTCGACAAACACGAACTCAGCCTCCGCACGCCAGACCTGCCGGTAGCTCACCACATGGTCCTCGACAATCAACCGGCGATTTCCCGGTCCGAAGGGATCGTTGGAATGCACGCCGGCATCGGTGGCCAGAGTCTGAATTGCGGCAACGATATGCTGGGCTTTTTTCTTTGCGCGCCGGCCCGAACCGGGTTGCAGCAGCCAGTCCTGCACGCGCGCCAGATCGCGGGCGGCCACCGAGGTCAAGACAACGGTGGCCACCAAATCTAGAAAACCTTGCGCGCCTTCGGCATCGGCACTTCGTCCGGCGTATCCCAGGAATCGACCCAGCGGGAAATTTCGGCCAGCGGAATGCCGAACCCCGCATCCGTTTCAGCCGCCGCCTGCTGATCGAGCGGGTCATTGCTGACTGGCAGCGGCCGGGATTCAGCCTTCGCATGCCGCACCGGCATCTGCGCCTCCTGCCTCAATAAGGATTACGGTTTAGCACGGTATGGTGCTCACCCCAACGCCTTCGCCGCCGCCATCACCTCCGCGGCATGGCCGTCGATCTTCACCTTCGGCCAAATCCTGGCGATCACGCCGTCCTTGCCGATCAGGAAAGTACTGCGCTCCAGCCCCATGTATTTGCGGCCGTACATGGATTTCTCCACCCATACGCCATAGGCCTCGGCCACCCCGGTGGTCTCGTCGGACGCCAGCGGGAATTTCACGCCGTATTTCCCGGCGAATTTCTCGATCGGCTTCATCTTGTCCTTGGACACGCCAATCACCTCGATGCCGATATGGCCCAGTTGCGGCAGCGCCTCCTGAAAGGCGCAGGCTTCCTTGGTGCAGCCGGGCGTGTCGGCCTTGGGGTAGAAATACAGCACATAGGGGCGGCCCTTCAGTGCTTCGGAACTCACGGTGCGGCCGAAGCTGGCGGGCATGGTGAAGCCGGGGGCGGTATCGCCTTCGCTCAGGCTCATGGTTCGATGTCTCCTACCAGACGCACAAACGCGGCACGCACGTCGCGCGCCAGTTGGTCCAAGGTGGCGCGCAGCGCGTCCACGTCAACTGCTGGCGCACCAGCGGCGGCGGCGGCGCGCAGCAATGCCTCAGCGGTGGTGGCGGGCAGCACATCCGCCTGCGTGCGGCCATCAGTCAGCCGCAGCATGCCCTGCACCGTACGCCAAATCCCGTCGGCGCGGATCAGCGCCGCCGCATCCGCAGCCGCCAACACGCCACAGTCGCGCAGGGCGGCCAGCGCAAGGCGTGTGGTGGGGCTGGCAGCTTCGGGATGCGCGGCGGCGTTGGCGAGTTGCAGCACCTGCGCGATGAACTCCACCTCCATCTGCCCGCCCGCGCGATGCTTCACATCCCACGGGCCTTTGGCGGGCAAGTCGCGCAGCAGGCGGGCACGCATTGAAGCCGCGTCGGCCAGCACTTTCTGCGCCGGTCCCGCCGAGGCGATGGCGGCGCGGATGCCTTCCTCCACCCGCGCGCGCAAATCCGGCGGCCCGGCCACAACCCGTGCCCGGGTCAGCGCCATGCGCTCCCATGTCCAGGCATCGCCACGGGTGTGGTAGTGCGTGAAGGCGGCGAAATTCACCGCCACCGGGCCTTTGTTGCCGCTGGGCCGCAGCCGCATGTCCACCGCATACAGCGGCCCGGCGGCGTCCGGCGCGGTCAGCGCGGCAATGAACGCATTCACCGCGCGCACGAACCACTGGCTGGCCGCCACCGGGCGGGCGCCCACGCTTTCGGTGGCCTCCGGGTCGTGGTCGTAGATCAGCATCAGGTCGAGATCCGACCCCGCCATCATCTCCCGCCCGCCCGCCTTGCCCAGCAGCACCAGCGCCACGCCGCCGCCCGGCACCGTGCCGAAGCGCTCGGCAAAATCCGCCAGCACGCGCGGCAGCAGGGCGGCCAGCACAGCATCGGCCAGTTCGCTGCGCTGCACCCCGGCGGCGTCAGCGTCCAGATCGCCTTCCAGTGTGGCGACACCGATGGCGAAATCCTCCTCGCGCACAGTGCGGCGAATGATGGCGATGCTGTCTTCCAGCGCACGCGCATCGGTCAGCCGGTTTTCCAGCAGCGCGGCGTAATCCGGCTGCTCGGGCGGCGACAGCAGCCCTTCCACCGCCGAGGGGGTGCGCGCCAGATGCTCGGACAGCATCGGCGCAGCCCCCAGCACGGCGGCCACGCGGGTCAGCAGCGCGGGGTTGCGCTGGAACAGGCTGAGCAACTGCACGCCTGCGGGCAGGCGGGCCAGAAACGCATCGAAGCGGGCAAGCGCTGCTTCGGGCTGGCGCTGGCGGGCAAAGGCGGCCAGCACGGCGGGCAGCATCATCTGCATCAACTCACGCGCCCGCGCCGAACGCAGCGCCCGCGCCCGGCCGGATTGCCAGCCATGCACCACCGCGAACACGCTGGCGGGATCGGCATAGCCCATCGCGGCCAGGGCTTGCAGCGTGGCGGGCGGCGGTTCGCCGACGCCGGTGAAATCCAGCCCGCTGCTGCCGACATCCGGCAGATCGGGCACCTGGCCGAACACCTCCTGATAGCGCAGCTGCACCCGCTCCAGATGGCGCAGCAGTTCGGCCGCGAAGGCTTCCGCGTCGGTGTAGCCCAGAAACAGCGCGAATGTGGCCACCCCCTCGGCGGTGGCAGGAAGGCTATGGGTCTGGCGGTCGGCGACCATCTGCAACCGGTGCTCCACCTGCCGCAGGAAGCGGTAGGCGGCGGCCAGTTCACCCGCCGTGCGGCGCGGCAGATGCCCGGCACGCACCAGCAGGCGCAACGCCTCCCGCGTTTGCGGGCTGCGCAGGCCGGGGTCGCGCCCGCCCCACACCAGTTGCAGCGTCTGCGCCAGAAACTCGATCTCGCGGATGCCGCCCTGACCCAGCTTCACGTTGTGCCCGGCGATGCGCTGCGCCAGTGCACCGCGCTGGCCGATGCCGGTGCCCTTGTGCGCGTCGATGCGCCGCTTCATGGCGTGGATATCGGCCACGGCGGCGAAATCCAGATGCCGCCGCCAGACGAACGGGCGGATCGCTTCCAGAAACGCCGCCCCGGTCATCACATCACCTGCCACCGGGCGCGCTTTCAGCATTGCCGCGCGCTCCCAATTCTGGCCCATGCTCTCGTAGTAGGCGATGGCAGCGGGCAGCGACATGCAAGGCGGCGTGGCAGCAGGATCGGGACGCAGGCGCAGATCGGTACGAAACACGTATCCGTCGGCGTCGCGCGCCTCCATCATGGCCACCAGACCGCGCGCAATGCGGGTAAAGAACGCGCCGGGCGCGTCGCCGCGATAAACACCGGCCGACGGGTCATGCAGCAGCACGAGGTCAATATCGCTGGAATAGTTCAGTTCATGGGCACCAAGCTTGCCCATGCCGAGCACGACGAACCCGGACCCCGCAGCGGGGTTGGCCGGATCGTGCAGCACGATCTCGCCTGCCATGTGGGCGGTACGCAGCAGATGCGCGACCACCACGCCCAGCGTGGCACAGGCCAGATCGGACAACGCGGCGGTGATGCGCTCCAGCCGCCACACCCGGCCGATATCGGCCACCGCCGTGGCCAGCGCCACCACCCGCTTGGCCTGCCGCACCGCCGACGCCACCCGCTCACGGCTGGCATCCGGCGGCAGGGCGTGCAACGCCGCCATCGCGGCCGCCACCACGCTGTCCGGCCCCGACTTGAGTGTGGCGCGCAACGCCTGCGGCTCGCGCAGCGCCAGTTCGGCCAGATAGGGCGAGTTGCCGCCGAGGCAGCGCAGCAGCCCCTGCGGCACCCCGCCATCGGGGCCGAGGGCGGCAAACCGCTCCTCCAGCCGTCCGGCGGCGGCGGCATCGGCAGGCGGTGGCCAATTGGCGGGCCAATGTGGCGCCAAGTGCGGAGGCGGGTCGGATTGCGGCATTGCCGGGCAGGCTGCGCGTGAGAAAGACAGCCGGTCAAGCGGCGCGCCATTCGATGCGCGCGGTCCGCATCGCCGCCGAGGTGGCGCTGGCGCTGGCGCTGCTGGTGGCCGTGGGCATAGGCGGGCTGGCCTGGCGGCTGTCCTCGTCGCCGTTCGACATGCCATGGCTGGCCCGCAGTCTGGAGGCCGCGGCCACCGGCGACGCGCCGGTTCGGCTGTCGGTCGGAAGTGCGGTGCTGACGTGGGAGGGGTTTCACCACGGCACGGACCAGCCCCTGAAAATCCGGCTGCTGAACATCGTGGTATCCGATCCCGGCGGCGGCCGTCTGGCCGTGGTGCCGCGCGCCAGCGTATCGCTGTCCCCCCGCTGGCTGCTGCAAGGCAGGCTGGTGCCGCGCCGGGTGGAAGTGGAGGACCCGCGTTTGCGGCTCATCCACCAGCCGGGCAGCCCGCTGACCATCGGGCGCGATGCCGGCGCGGCGGACGACGCGCCGGACACGGGCGGGGCCGCCGGACCCTCTGCGGTGAAACTGCTGACTGCACTGCTGCGCGAACTGGCCCGCCCGCCCTCGGGTGACAGCGCCGGCGCGCAGTCCACGCGCTGGAGCCAGTTGCGCGAGATCGGCATTCGCGGCCTCGGCATCGAGATCACGGACCGGCAACTGGGCGGCACGTGGCATGGCCGCGACATGAATGTCGATCTCGCGCGCGGTGAGGCCGGCGGGCTGGATGGCACGGCCAATGGCCGCTTCGAACTCGGCGGGCAAACCGCCCGGCTCGCGCTGCGCGGCTCACTCAAGCCGGAAACCGGCGCGGCCAGCCTGTCCATGGACCTCTCGGCGGTCAATCCGGCGCGTCTGGCGGCCAAGTTGCCTGCGGCGGCGATGCTCGCGGGCATCGACCTGCCGGTGGCGATGTCGGGCACCCTCCAGTTCGATCCGGGGCTGAAACCGGCATCGCTCAGCGCGCGGGTGGAAGCCGGGGCGGGCAGCGTCACGGCGGGCGGCATCCGCCAGTTGGTGCAAAGCGCCGTGCTGACCGGCTATGGCACCCAGACCCGCGCCCAGATTCAGGTCGTCCGGCTGGAAATCCTGCCACGACCGGACGGACCGGCCACCGCGCTGCAAGCCCATGCCGACATAACCCGTCTTGCCAGCGGGGCCTTTCAGGCCGCAGGCACGCTGGACCTGGACCAGATAGACTTCGCCGATTTGCCCGCGTTCTGGCCGGTTGGCACCGGCGGGCGCGGGACGCGGCCGTGGATCACCGGCAATATCCCGGAGGGCAATCTGCACGACGGCCATCTGGAAGTGGGGCTGGAGGTGCCCGCAAGTCTGGACGACGCCAGCATCACCCGCGTCGCGGGCGGCATCTCCGGCGACAACGTGCTGGTCCACTGGCTGCGCCCGGCGCCGCCGCTGGAGAAGATCAGCGCGCGGCTGACGCTGAACGGCATGGACGGCGTGACCATCGACATCACCGGCGGGCGGCTGGCAGGCGGCGCGCAGGGCGGCATGCAGACGCAGGGCGGGCGCGTGGTGATCAACGGGTTCAACAACCCGGACCAGTTTCTCGACATCGAGGCACAGGTGGCCGGGCCGGTGCCCGACCTGCTGACGCTGCTGCGGCACCCACGGGTGAAACTGCTCGACCGCAGCCCGATGAAGGTCAACGGCGCTGCCGGGCAGATCGCAGGCAAGGTGTTCCTCACCCGGCTGCCGCTGCGCGATGCCATCACCATGGACGACGTCAACATCCGCACCAGCGCCAAACTGACCGGGCTGCACCTGACCGGTGTCGTGGGCGGGCGCGATCTGGATGACGGCGCGCTGACGCTGGAGGCCAACCCGTCCGGACTGACGGCGGCAGGCACGGCGCAGATTGCCAGCATTCCAGCCGATTTGAAGCTGGCCATGGATTTCCGCCACGGCCCGCCCGCGCAGGTGCTGCAGTCCATTCAGGCCGGGGCCACGCTGGACGCAGCACAACTGGCCGCGCTGGGGCTGGACATGCAGGACGCTTTCGACGGGCAGGCCCCCGTGACGGCGAATGTCAGTCTGCACCGCGACGGCCGGGGCGAGGCCGTGATCCACGCCGATCTGGCAAAAACCACCCTGACGGCGGCCAAGCTGAGCTTCACCAAGCCCGCCGGGACGGCAGCGCAACTGGATGGCCGGTTGCTGCTGGAAGGCGGCAAGGTCACCGGCGTGGACAAGCTGAAACTGGCTGGCCCCGGCCTGACCGTGGAAGGCGACGTCAGCTTCATCAACGGCGTGCCGGACGTGGTGCATTTCCAGAAACTGATTCTGGGCCGCGACAACGACGCGCATGGCGAAGTGCATGTCTCGCTGTCCGAAGGCGAGCCCTGGATGGTGGCGCTGGCCGGGCGCAGCCTGAACGCGTCGGCGCTGGTGGCGCGCGGCCCGCCGCCGCCGGAACGCATCGTGTTCGGCCCCAAGGGGGAGGCGCTGCGCCCGCCGCCGCCGCCGCCCGGCCCGCCCTACATGATCGACGCCAAGTTTGACCGCGTGGTGCTGGCCGAAGGGCGGCAGATCAACGCGGTGGACGTACACATCGAAAACGACGGCTCGGCCACCAGCCGCGCCCATATCATCGGCCGCACCGGCGACGCCGGGCTGTTCCAGCTCGATATCGGCCCGCTGAACGGGGTCCGTACTCTCACCGGCAGTGCGGACGACACGGGCGCGCTGTTGCAGGCGTTCGGCGTCATTGGAACCATGGTTGGCGGCAAGATGACGCTGACCGGCAACTACGACGATTCGCGGCCCGACCGCATGCTGACCGGCACGCTGGAAATCGCCGAATACCGCATCCGCAACGCGCCGATTCTGGGCCGCATGTTGCAGGGCATGACGCTGTACGGGCTGCTGGAACTGGTGAAAGGCCCGGGGCTGGGGTTCACCCGTCTGGTGGCCCCGTTCCATCTGGCCGAGGGCCAACTGGAACTGGTGGACGCACGCACCTACAGCGCCAGCCTCGGCATTACCGCGAAAGGCTTCATCGACCTGCCGCATCAGGCGGCCAACCTGCAAGGCACCATCGTGCCCGCCTATTTCTTCAACTCGCTGCTGGGCAACATGCCGCTGGTGGGGCAAATCTTCAGCCCCGAGAAGGGCGGCGGCCTGCTGGCGGCGTCGTATGCGGTGCGCGGCAAGCTCGACAACCCCGACGTGTCGCTGAACCCGCTGTCGGCGCTGACTCCCGGATTTCTGCGCCAGATGTTCGGCGGAATGGACAACAAGGGCAGCGAAGGCCCGCCGGATGCGCCGCTGTCCACCGACAGCAGTGCCGCGCCCCCGCCCGCACCGGCGCTCGCGCCGGCGCCTATGACCACCAAGCCGCGCACCAGCGTCACCAAGATCGCGCCCACGCCGCCGGCGCCGTTGCAATCGCCGCGTGCCTGGCCCGGCACCGGCAGCCCCTGAGGCATGATCTTGCCGCGCCGCCCGGCCCCGGACATGCTGGCCCCATGACCCAAATCCGCGCGATCCTGTTCGACGTTTTCGGCACCGTGGTGGACTGGCGGGCCAGCCTGATTGCGGACCTGTCCGCATGGGGCACTGCCCACGGCATCACCGCCGACTGGGCAGGGCTGGCCGATGCGTGGCGCGGTGCCTACGCGCCGTCGATGGACCGAGTGCGGCGGGGCGCGCAACCGTGGACGCTGCTGGATGACCTGCACCGGCAGTCATTGCAAACCCTGCTGCCCGGCTTCGGTGTCACCGGACTCGACGATGCTCAAATCCTGCACCTGTCGCATGTCTGGCGCAGGCTGCATCCGTGGCCCGATTCGGTGGCGGGCCTGACCACGCTGAAGCAGCGTTTTACCGTCTGCGCGCTGTCCAACGGCAACGTGGCGCTGCTGATTGCCATGGCCAAGTTCGGCGGCCTGCCGTGGGATTTCGTGTTCGGCTCGGATCTGACGCGCCACTACAAGCCGGACCCGCAAACCTATCTGGGGGCCTGCGGCTTTCTCGGGCTGGAACCGGCGCAAGTGCTGATGGCCGCCGCCCACCCGTCCGACCTTGCGGCAGCGCAGCGGCTTGGGCTGCGCACAGCGTTCATCGCGCGGCCTGACGAATACGGGCCGGGTGGCACGGCGGACCCCGCTGGGGCGTGGGACTATGCGGTCAACGGAATCGACGCGCTGGCGGCCGCGCTATAGCGCTCAGCCGCCCGCCACAAACCGCTCCAGCCAGTGGATCGTGTATTCGCCAGACTGGAACTGCGGGTCTTCCACAATGCGCTGGTGCAGCGGCAACGTGGTCTTGATGCCGACAATGGCGAACTCGGCCAGACTGCGGCGCAGGCGGGCGATGGCTTCCATGCGGGTTGGCGCATGCACGATCAGCTTGGCCACCATGCTGTCGTAGAACGGCGGCACCTTGTAGCCAGCATACAGCGCCGAATCCACGCGCACCCCAAGCCCGCCCGGCGCATGGAACGCGCTGACCAATCCCGGTGTGGGCAGGAACGTCTCCGGATCCTCGGCATTGATGCGGCATTCAATGGCGTGGCCGGTGAAGCGAATGTCGGACTGCGTGTAGCCCAGCGGTTCGCCCGAGGCGATGCGGATCTGTTCGCGCACCAGATCGACCGAGCAGACCATCTCCGTCACCGGATGCTCGACCTGCAGGCGGGTGTTCATTTCAATGAACGCGAACTGACCGTCCTGATACAGAAACTCCAGCGTGCCCGCGTTGCGGTAACCGAGTTGCTGCAAGGCGGAGGTCACGGTCGCACCCAAGGCCGCGCGCTGCGCTTCGGAGATCACCGGCGAGCCGGCTTCTTCCAGCAGTTTCTGGTGGCGGCGTTGCAGGCTGCAATCGCGCTCGCCGAAATGCACCACGTTGCCATGCGAATCGGCCATCACCTGCAATTCGATGTGGCGCGGCCGGTCGAGGTATTTTTCCATGTACACGGCGTCGTTGCCGAACGCCGCGCGCGCTTCGGCCCGCGCGCTGCCCCACGCTTCTTCCAGTTCGCTGGCTGCACGCGCCACTTTCATGCCACGCCCGCCACCGCCCGCCGCCGCCTTGATCAGCACCGGATAGCCGATGGTCTCGGCCACCGCGCGGGCAGCGTCCAGCGAATGCAACTCACCGTCCGACCCAGGCACCAGCGGCACGCCCAATGAAGCCATGGCGGTCTTGGCGGTGATCTTGTCGCCCATCATGCGGATATGGTCGGGCGACGGGCCGATGAAGGTCAGGCCGTGCGCTTCTACCATGTCGGCGAATTCGGCGTTTTCGGACAGGAAGCCGTAGCCGGGATGAATGGCGTCCGCCCCGGTCACGATGGCGGCCGTCAGGATCGAGGCGGCGTTGAGGTATGAATCGCGCGCCTGCGGCGGGCCGATGCACACGCTTTCGTCGGCCAGACGCACATGCATCGCCTGCGCGTCGGCGGTGGAATGCACGGCGACCGTGCGGATACCCATTTCGCGGCAGGCGCGCTGCACGCGCAGCGCGATTTCGCCGCGATTGGCGATCAGGATCTTCTGGAACAGTCCGGCCACGCGGCGCTACTCCAGAATCATCAAAGGCTCGCCATACTCCACCGGCGCGCCCGTGGTGATCAGGATCCGGGCCACCGTGCCCGCCTTCGGCGCCTTGATCTGGTTGAAGGTCTTCATCGCCTCGATCAGCAACAGCGTCTGCCCGGCGGCAACCGCCTGCCCCGGCACCACGAAGGCGGTCGAACCCGGCTCGGGCGACAGATAGGCGATGCCGACCATCGGGCTGAGCACCGCGCCCGGATGGCGCGCATCATCATCGGCCGCAGGCGGCGGCGCGGCGGCGGCCACCGGGGCAGGGGCGGCAGCCACCGGGGCTGCAACCTGCACCGGCACGGTATGGCTGGCCGCCATCACCGGCGACGGCGCGCGCACCACGCGGATGCGGCCATCCTTGCCCTCGATCTCGATCTCGGTCAGGCCCGTGTCGGCCAGGATATCGGCCAGCGCCCGCACGGCGGCGGGGTCGAACGGCACGGAATTCATGCGCCCTCCTCGATCATCTCGGCCAGCGCTGTCAGCGCCAGTGCATAACCGCGTATGCCTAGCCCGCAAATCACGCCCACTGCCGCCCGCGACACGTAAGAGTGATGCCGGAAGGTCTCGCGGCGATGAATGTTGGTGATGTGGACCTCGATGGCCGGCACTTCGCACGCCATCAGCGCGTCCAGCAGGGCGACGGAGGTGTGCGAATAGCCTGCCGGATTGATGACGATGCCCGCCATCTTGCCCCGGCATTCCTGCACCCAGGAAATCAGCTCGCCCTCGCTGTTGGTCTGGCGGAAGTCGATGGCCAGCCCAAGCTGCTCGCCCGTCTCGGCGCACAGCGCCTCCACGTCGTCCAGCGTCATGCGGCCATAGACCTCGGGTTGCCGCAGCCCGAGCATGTTCAGGTTCGGACCGTTCAGTACGGCGACCAGCGGCAGTGAGGACGATTTGCTCATTGCCGCGCGGCCTAGCACGGGCAGCCGCGCCGCCACAATGCATGGGTTCGGAACGCCGCTGCGCGGTGGGCGGCGGGCAGGCATCGCAGGCTGATTTCTTGCCGCGCCGCCGCGCCAACCCCATACTGCCGCCATGACGGGAACAGTGACACTCACGTTGAACGGCGAGAGCCGGACGCTGGCCGCGCCGCTGACGGTGTCGGGCCTGCTGGACAGTCTGGGCTTTGACGCCCGCAAGGTGGCCGTGGAGCGCAACGAGGAAATCGTGCCGCGCTCGCTGTATGCCACCACCATACTTGCGCAGGGCGACGCACTGGAAATCGTGCATTTCATCGGAGGCGGCTGACATGGACGGCATCGCAGCCACGCAGGACGACAGCTGGACCGTCGCAGGCCGGACCTTCCGCTCCCGGCTGATCGTGGGCACCGGCAAATACAAAAGCCTCGAGGAAACTGCCGAAGCCATCGCGGCCAGCGGGGCCGAGATCGTCACGGTGGCGGTGCGGCGGGTGAACCTGTCCGACCCGGCCGCCCCCATGCTGCAGGATTTTGTCGATCCCAAGCGCTACACTTACCTGCCCAACACAGCAGGCTGCCACACCGCCAAGGACGCCGTGCGTACGCTGCGGCTGGCGCGTGAGGCAGGCGGGTGGAATCTGGTGAAGCTGGAAGTGCTCGGCCCGCCGCCGCATCTGTACCCCGACATGCAGGCCACGCTGGAAGCCGCCGAGGCGCTGATAAAGGACGGGTTCGAGGTGATGGTGTACTGCGCCGACGACCCGGTGGCAGCGAAGCGGCTGGAAGACATGGGCTGTGTCGCCATCATGCCGCTGGGTGCCCCCATCGGCTCCGGCCTCGGGCTGCAAAACCCGGCGATGATCGCCATGCTGATAGAACAGGCGAAGGTTCCGCTGCTGGTTGATGCCGGGGTGGGCACCGCGTCCGACGCGGCGATTGCCATGGAACTGGGCTGCACCGCCGTATTGCTGAACTCGGCCATCGCCCACGCGGGCGACCCGATCCGCATGGCGCGCGCCATGGGGCTGGCCGTGCAAGCCGGGCGGCTGGCGCATCTGGCCGGGCGGATGCCGCGCCGCATGGGGGCCGACCCGTCGAGCCCGCTGACCGGGTTGATCCGCTAGCACCCTATGGCCACCCCGCGCCGCGACGTGCCCGCGCTGACGGCGGCGCAGGTGCAAGGCGGGATGCTGTGTGCCAACCGGCGCGATCTGGTGCGGGCGCTAAGTCTGCCGCAATGCGGGGCAGTGGCGGAACTTGGCGTGGGGCTGGGCGATTTCTCCGAGTTCCTGCTCACCACGCTCGCCCCGCGCCTGTTCGTGGGCATCGACACCTTCATCCTGCACACGCTGCCCGCCGTCTGGGGCCGCAGCACGGCGGAGATCTTTGGCGGTGCCACGCATCTGGCGCACTACCGCGCCCGCTTTGCAGCCCTGGGGGACCGCGTGCAGGCGGTGCGGGCGCAAAGCCACGAAGGGTTGGCCGGTTTTGCCGATGCCAGTTTCGACCTGATCTACATCGATGCCGGGCACACGGAATCCGAGGTGCAGGCCGACACCGATGTGGCGGTACGCAAGCTCTCGCCGGGCGGCACGCTGATGTTCAACGACTACACCATGTTCAACCATCTCGGCGGCCACCCGTACGGCGTGGTCCCGGTGGTCAACGCACTGGTGGCGGGGGGCGGCTGGCGGGTCGCTGGATTCGCGCTGCACCCGCAAATGTTCTGCGACATCGCGCTGCGGCGGGTTTAGCCGGCCTTATCATGTCAGAGGTCATGAAAACGGATTGCGCCGCCCAATCATGTCCATCATCATGATTGCATGCGCGTCACCCCGCAAACCCATGCCGCCCACGGCGAGGCCCTGCTGAAAGCCGCCACGCGCCGGTTCCGGGCGAAGGGGCTGGATGCGGTGCGCTTGGCCGATGTCGCCGCCGATGCCGGGCTGACGCATGGTGCCTTCTACGGCCATTTCGCCAGCAAGGCGGCGCTGGCCGAACGCGCCTGCGCCGAGGCGATGACCCGCGGCGCGTCCCGCTGGCGCATCCGGGCCGAGGCGGCCCGCGCGGCGGGGGCCGACCCGCTGCATGCCATCATCGAGGCTTATCTGACCGAAACCCACCGCGACGACCCCGGCCACGGCTGCTGGCTCGGATCGCTAGGGGCGGAAACCGCGCGCGCTGAGCCGGGTTTGCGTGCGGCCCTGGCCACCGGCACCGCGCAGTTGCACGCCGTATTGGCCGAGGAACTCGCCGCCCGCCACCCCGGCTGGCCCCACGCGGCGGCCTCGTCTGCTGCCACCGCCGTGCTGGCGGCCCTTACCGGCGGGTTGCTGCTGGCCCGCGCCACCGCCCCCTCCCCCACCGCCTCCGCTGCGGCGCTTGCTGCCGCCGCCACGTTGGCGCGGCGGGCCTGCGACACATTGCCCTGAAGGATCGCGCCATGCTGGCCACCCTGCTCGCCCCGTTTCTGGCACGGCGCAACATCCATTACGGCTGGGCCGTGGTGGCCGTGACCTTTCTGGTGATGCTGTCCACCGCCGCCGCCATGGGTATGCCCGGCGTGCTGATGCGCCCGCTGATGGCCGATTTCGGCTGGAGCACCTCGGCGGTCTCCGGCCCGCTGTCGTTGCGGCTGATTCTTTATGGACTGATGGCCCCGTTTGCCGCCGCGCTGATGCAGCGCTACGGCGTGCGCGCCACGGTGGCCACCGCCATGGTGCTGATCGTCGGCGGCATCCTGCTGGCCACACAGATGACGGCGCTGTGGCAGCTCTGGCTCACCTGGGGGCTGATGGTGGGTCTGGGCACCGGCATGACGGCGATGGTGCTGGGGGCGACCATTGCCAGCCGCTGGTTCGTGGCGCGGCGCGGGCTGGTGGTGGGTATCCTGTCGGCCAGTTCAGCCACCGGCGCGCTGGTTTTCCTGCCGTTTGCCGCGTGGCTGGCGAAAACCTACGGCTGGCAGGTGGCGCTGCTGCCCGCAGCCCTGGCCTGCACGCTGGCTGGCGGGCTGCTGTGGCTGCTGATGCGCGACCATCCTGGCCAGTTGAACCTGCCTGCGTATGGCGAGCGCGCCGTGGTGGCCCCGCCGCCGCCCACCAAAGGGGCGGCGATGAACGCCATCACCACGCTGCGCGAGGCATCGGGCACGCGCGGCTTCTGGCTGCTGTTCTTCACTTTCTTCGTCTGCGGCCTGTCCACCAACGGGCTGATCGGCAACCACTTCATCCCGCTGTGTCAGGATTTCGGCATGACCGAGGTGGCCGCCGCCGGGGTGCTGGCCATGATGGGCGTGTTCGACTTCATGGGGACCATCGGCTCCGGCTGGCTGACCGACCGGTTCGACGCGCGCAAGCTGCTGTTCATGTATTACGGCCTGCGCGGCCTGTCGCTGCTGGCGCTGCCGTTCTCGGATTTCTCGATCTACGGCCTGTCGATCTTCGCGGTGTTCTATGGGCTGGACTGGATCGCCACCGTGCCGCCCACGGTGCGGCTGTGTGCCGCCGGATTTGGGCGGGAAAAGGCGTCCATCGTGTTCGGCTGGGTGTTCTGCGCCCACATGCTCGGCGCTGCGGTCGCGGCGATGGGCGGCGGACTGACGCGCGACCTGCTGAGCAGCTACGTGCCCGCGTTTCTGGTCTCCGGCACGTTCTGCCTGCTGGCAGCACTGGCGGCGCTGGCGGTGCCGAAGGGTCCGGTTGCGGCCAAGCCGGTGGCTGGCGGGGCGGCGGTGGCGGCGTAGCTACGCCGCCGCAACCCCAAGCCGCAGTGCCGCCCGCGCCCGGCCGATCAGCGGCAGCAGCGCCGCCAGTTCCGGCCCCTCGTCCTCCCCTGTCAGCGCCAGCCGCAGGGCGGCGGCAATGCCGTCCGCGTCCTGCCCGCTTTGCGCTACCACGGCGCCCAGCCAGTCATGCCACACGCTGTCGGGCCACGGCTCGGGCGGCAGCAGGGCCAGCGCCTGCCGCAGCACCGGGGCAAATTCCTCCAGCACCGGCGGCACGATGGTGCCCGCCACCACGTCCCACCAGCCCCGCGCCTCGGTCAGCAAGTCCAGACTGCCGCGCACCGCCAGCCAGAAGGCCTCGGTGCAACCGGCGGGCAGGCGGGGTTGCACCTCGGCGAAGCTCAGGTTGCCCAAGGTGCGGCGGTTCAGGCGTTGCAGCCCGGCCACGTCGAACGTGGCTGGCGCGCAGGCGCGCAGCAGATCGAACTGTTCCGCCACCGTGCCGAGCGGCCGCGCGGCCTGCTGTTCGCCGCCGAGCAGATAGGCGGCGATCACGTCCGGTTCCACGCCGTCGCCGCGCAGGCGGCGCAGCGTCAGGGTTTCCAACTGCCGCGCCTTGCCGCTGCCGGTTTGCAGCAGCGGCACATGCGCGTAGCCGATGGCGGTGGGGTTGGCGCCCAGCGCAGACAGCAGATCCAGTTGCACGCCGGTGGCGTCCACGCTGTCCGCCCCGCGCACGATGCGGGTGATGCCCGCGTCCATGTCGTCCACCGCCGCAGTGAAGGCGTGCAGGAAGCTGCCATCGGCGCGCAGCATGATGGGGTCGGAGATCGCGGTCAGCTTGACCTGCGTGCGGCCCTGCACAATGTCGTCCCAACCCACTTCGCTGTCGGACAGCCGGAACCGCCAATAGGGCTGCTTGCCGCCCGCAATGGCGGCTTCGAGTTGCTGCGGCGTGAGTTTCAGCATGGCGCGGTCATAGACCGGGGACTTGCCGCGCTTGACCCGCAGTTCACGCTTGAAGCGGAGTTCCTCTTCGCTTTCCAGACACGGATACAGCCGTCCGCGCAGTTTCAGCCGCTCGGCGGCCTCGCTATAGCGATCCTGCCGGCCGTGTTGGGTCCATGTCTCGTCCCAGTCCAGCCCCAGCCAGCGCAGATCCTGCTCCACCGCAGCGGCGTGGCCCTCGGGGCTGCGGGCGGCATCAGCGTCGTCGTGGCGCAGCAGCACGTGGCCGTTGTGGCGGCGGGCAACCAGCCAGTTCAGCAGCGCCAGACGCGCGCTGCCCAGATGCAGGGCTGCCGTGGGCGACGGCGCCAGACGCACGCGCACCCCCTTGGCGGGACGTTTCATACGGCGATGGTCATAAGGTGCGGGTCATTCCTGAATATCGTCGCCGTCGAGATCGGCATCATCCTGCAGGCGCGGGTCCAGCGCGCGCCAGTCGCATTCGTCCTCAGTGGCCGGGCGGTCGGCAAAATCGGCCAGTTCGGTGCTGCTGCGCCAGCCATCGTCGCCGCCATCGACAATCTCGGCGTCCTCGCCGAAGGCGAACCAGATATCCAGCACATCGCGCGGTGACACGCCCGGCGCGCGGCAGCGCTCCACACTGTCCCGCACATAGGCGCGGGCAAAGGCGTTGGCCTGCATCAGCGTCGGGAAGCCTTTGACCTCCTCGACAATATTGTCCTCCGCCCCGCCGGACAGGTCCAGAATCCGCACCCGCCAGCCACCCGGCGGCGCGAACAGATCAGCCGCGATGCTGCCGCTCACGAGACCAGCGCCGTGAAACCGTTGGTGATCGGGTAGCGCCGGTCACGCCCGAAGGCGCGCGGGCTGATCTTCACGCCGGGCGGGGCCTGACGGCGCTTGTATTCGGCGCGGTCCAGCATCTTCCACACCCGCAGCACGGTGGCGCGGTCATGGCCCTTGGCCACCAGCGCGTGCACGCTCTGCTCACCTTCCACCAGCCCTTCCAGAATCGCGTCCAGCACCTCATAGGGCGGCAGCGTGTCCTGATCGGTCTGGTTGGGTTTCAACTCGGCGGTCGGCGGCTTGGTGATGACGCGCTCGGGCATCACCGGCCCGTCCGGCCCCAGCGCGCCATGGGGCACATGCGCGTTGCGCCAGCGCGACAGGTCGAACACCACGGTTTTGTACACATCCTTCAGCACCGAATAGCCGCCGCACATGTCGCCATACAGCGTGGCGTAGCCCACCGACATCTCGCTTTTGTTGCCGGTGGTCAGCACCATGTGGCCGAACTTGTTGGAGATCGCCATCAGGATCAGCCCGCGCGAGCGGGACTGGATGTTCTCCTCGGTGATGTCGGCCTGCCGCCCGGCAAATACCGGGGCCAGCGCCGCGCCGAAGGCTTCCATGGCCGGGGTGATCGGCACCGTGTCGCAGGAAATCCCCAGCAGGCGCGCGCATTCGGCGGCGTCGTCCAGACTGTCCTGACTGGTGTAGGGGCTGGGCAGCATGAAGGTCTTCACCTTGTC
>CAIPHQ010000345.1 GCA_903864895.1 uncultured Rhodospirillales bacterium | reverse complement strand
GGGCAGCGCCTGCACGTCCGCCCACACACGTTCGGCGCGGTTGTCGAACGGCAGATCCTCGGGCGTGGGCAGGTAGCTTTCGGCCGCCGCGCCCTCGGCCAGCAGCAGGGCGTGGGTGGCCAGTTCCACGTGGTAGTAGTGGAAGATCTCGGCCTGCGGGGCGATGCGCGCAATGCCGGGGCGGCCTGCCAGCGCGCCCGCCTGAATCAGCAAACCGCCGATGAACAGCGCGTGGCCCGGCGACAGGATCAGGTCGCGCACCGGCAGCCCCTGGCCCAGCGCACCGGCGGCCACGCGCACCGGCCACGCCTTGGCGGGGTCGGCGAAGCGGGCGGCGATGGTTTGCACGCCCAGCCAGCGCACGGGAAGCGCCTCACCGCTGGCGGTGAGCACCAGATCCCCCGCGCGCAGCGTCTCCACCGCCCGCGCGCCATCCGGCGTGGCGATGGCGGTGCCCGCGCCGAAGCAGTGCACCGACGTGGTGCTGTCGCTGGCGGTCAGGCCGAGCGTGTCGTGGACCGCGATGCTGAAGCCGGTGCCGGGGTTGGCGGCGCTGGCGGCGAATGACAGCCCTCGCAACGCCTGCGTGACCTGCGCCGCCGAGCCGGTGAGTGTCGCCACCCCGCCCGCCATGGTAAAGCCATCCTGCGGCGCGAACGCGTCGCTGAGCGTGCCGGCTGCCAGGTTGAATTGCGTGATCGTGACCGTCTCGGTCTGGCCGGGGTTGGCATCCGCAAGGGTGACTGCGGCAAACGGGTGAACGGCGGCACCGCCCGTGACATACTGCGCCGCCACCGTGCCGCTGATGCCGAGCGCCCCCACGGCGAATCCGGACCCGGAGATTTCAAACGCGGTGCCATTGCCGCTGGCGCCGCCCCCCACAGTGGTGCCGTACAGGTTGCCGCCGGCATCGGCGGTCAGCCCGGCGTTGGGGTCGGAGCCGTTGGTATAGTCGAAATTATACAGCACCGTGGGGGAAGCGGCATATCCGGCCCCGGTATGCGCCAGTTCAAACACTTCGCCGGGGGCCTGCCCATGGCCGGGGATGCTGATGCTGCCCGCAGCGGCGGTGCCGAACAGGTTGCCATCGGCGTCCACCAGCAACTGGCCGCTGGGCAGGGCACCCAGCGTGTAATCGAAGCTGTACAGCAGCGTGGGCGTGCTGGCGTAACCGCCGCCGGTCTTGACCAGTTCGAAAATGCTGCCGACCGAGCCTGCCCCGCCGTCACGTGCAACGCCGAACAGGTTGCCCTGCGCGTCCATCGCCAGCGCGCTGAATACGGCGCTGCCGGTGGCGGCATCCAGGCTGGCCAGCGCCACCGGACCGCCATAGGCGCTGCCGCTGAGCGGGACTTCAAACAGCGTGGGGCCGTTGCTGCCGAATTGGGTGATGCCGAACAGGTTGCCCTGCGCATCGGCGATCAGCCCGGCCTGCGGGGCGCCGCCCAGCGCGCCGCCCAAATCGCCCAGCGTGACCGGCGTGCTGGCGTAGCCGCCCACGCCTTTGGGGATTTCAAACACCGTGCCCGCGCCATTGGCCCCGCCGTCTGAGGTCAGGCCCAGCACATTGCCAAGCCGGTCGATATAGGGCGCGCCGTACGGATATTGCCCCGTGCTGGCGGTGAAGCTGGCCAGCGTGACCGCCGAGCCGTAGCCGCTGCCATCCCATGGAATTTCAAACACCGCGCCATAGCCTGACGCTGCGTCAATGTCCGAGATGCCGAACAGGTTGCCGTAGCCGTCCAGGCGCAGCCCGTCGACAGTGCTATCGGGGATCAAGGCCAGAACGCTGGGGGTGGCGGCATAGGCGCTGCCATTCCACGCCAGTTCCAGCACCGTTCCACCGGGGAAACCGGAGTTGCCCGGCGCGGTGAACAGGTTGCCGCCGGCATCCAGCGTGATGCCGATATACGGGAATTGGCCCGTCGAATTGGCAGGGTCGAAGCTGAACAGCGATTTGAAGATGGCCAACGCACGCCCCCGGTCTGATTGGCGCACATGGCGTGCCCTTCTGGGGCTGGACACTAAACAGGCGAAGGATCGGGCGGCAAGCTGTTACGCTGACACATCGGCGTTTTTGCCGCCGCACGGGTGCCGTGCCGGGACCAGCAAAACAGAACCGCAGATGATGTCTTGTAGCGCGGCGCGTGAGTGTTGAGCCTGTGGCAGCGTGGCGTGCCGGGCTTTGCCCCCTACGCTGCCGCCCGCCACCGCGCCGGCACCTGCCGCGCCGCCTTCACGCGCGGGTAGGGCAGCGCCTCCACGTCCGCCCACACACGTTCGGCGCGGTTGTCGAACGGCAGATCCTCGGGTGTGGGCAGGTAGCTTTCGGCAGGCGCGCCCTCGGCCAGCAGCAGGGCGTGGGTGGCCAGTTCCACATGGTAGTAGTGGAAGATCTCGGCGTGCGGGGCGATGCGCGCAATGCCGGGGCGGCCTGCCAGCGCGCCCGCCTGAATC
>CAIPHQ010000344.1 GCA_903864895.1 uncultured Rhodospirillales bacterium | reverse complement strand
CTGATCTATCTGGCCGGATGTTCTTTGGCGTTTGCACGCAACACGGTGGGGATTTATCAGACACTGGCCTCCCGCCGCGTGCGCGGACCTGCGGCGCTGCCGCCGACGCGGGCGGATTTGTATCGGGACGCGCTAACATAAGCCCGAAGAGGCCCTCTCCGCCCCTTTGGGGGGAGAGTGTTGGGTGAGGTGGGGTCGTCCCGCCCGGTACCGGGGTTGAATTTAAACACTTTTCTGGTCGCACCACCCACCTCACCCCAACCAACTCCCCCCGCAAGCGGGCGGAGAGGGAGCTTAATTTGGCGCATACGGTTTTGTACCGGGATCCGTAGGATGCGATGCCGCCGTGGTGCGGGGCGCATGATTCCGGGCTCAGCGCAAGCGATTGCCCTGGCTCAAGCGTAAGTAGTTTCCGAACCTGCATATTAAGCGAGCCAACCGATATCTCTGCCCTGCTGTGGCCGGCACGTCCCCGGATGCACGGTCTGGAGAGTGTGGTCGATGGTCAAGGTCCTGATCGCGGAAGACGATTTGCTGATGGCGGACATGCTGTCCGAAATACTGGTGGACGCCGGGTATGAGGTGTGCGGCATCGCCCGCACCGTCGAACAGGGCATCAAACTTGCGGAACTCCACAAGCCGGACATCGCCTTGCTCGATCTTCGCCTCGCGGCGGGCGGCCTTGGCACCGAGATTGCCGCGCGGCTTGATCGCACCGGGCGGCTCGGGATTCTGTACTGCACCGGCAATGCCGGACAGATCAAATTGACCAAGGAAGATGGCGACGCCGCGCTGCGCAAGCCGTACATGCCGGCCGACGTGCTGCGCGCCTTGCAGATCGTGCTGGAAATCGCCACCACCGGCAAAGCGACGGGCCAGTTCCCCAACGGGTTTCTGCTGCTGGGCTCGGACCTGGGCGGACAGATGAAGCGCGCCGAACCGGGCAAGGATACCCGCGACGAGGCCATCGCACGGCTGATTCAGCAGCAGGCCGCACTGGCCTCCTACGGTAGTTTCGCGCTGCTGGAGACCGATCTCGGCAAGGTGCTGACGGAAGGCACACGACGCTGCGCGGAAAGCTGGTCGGTGCCGTTCTGCAAAATCTGCCGATACCGGTCAGAGGAAAACGACCTGATCCTGGAGTCCGGGGTCGGCTGGAATCCCGGCGTCATCGGCGTCGCGACCTCACGCGCCGACCGCAGCACACCGCAAGGGCGAACCTTTGTCACCGCGGAACCGGTGATCTGCATCGACATCGGCAAGGATGTCAGCTTCCTGCCGCCATCGTTTTACGCCGAGCACGGCATCGTCTCCACACTCAGCGTGGTCATCCGCCGCAAGGGCGGCCAGCCCTGGGGCGTGCTGGAAGTGGATAGCGCCTCACGGCTGAACTACGACGTCGCCGATATCAACTTCCTGACCGGCTTCGCCAACGTGATGGCCGAGGCGGTGGATACCTCCAAGCGCAACAGCATCGTGCTGGCGGCCATGGACAAGATGAAAGACATGGTCGCCGACCGCGACCGGCTGCTGGCCGCCCAGGCGCGGCTGTTGGCCGAAAAAGGTGTGCTGGCGCAGGAGTTGCAGCACCGCGTGCGCAATAACCTGCAACTGGTCTTCGGCATGTTGAACAAGCAGGCGCTGGCCCTGGAAGACGGCACCTCCGCCGAGGCCATCAGCGCCATCGCGCGGCGGGTGATGACGCTGGCCAAGGTGTACGACCATCTGCTCGGCGCCGGGCTGACGCGCACCATCGAATTCGGCAGCTACCTCGCCTCGTTGTGCGAGAGCTTCAAGGACATGGAAAACCCCAACCACCACAACATCGCGCTGTCCTGCGTGTGGGAACCGCTAATGCTGGATCTGGACACGGCAACCGCGCTGGGCCTGATCGTGGCCGAATTGCTGTCCAACAGCTACCGGCATGCCTTTCCGAATGGCACCGGAACGATCAGCGTCGCCTTGCGGGTCATCAGCGCCGGCGCCGGCGCCACCATTGCCGTTATCGACAACGGCGTGGGCTTCAGCCAGACCGGCAACAGCAACCGGCGCGGGCTTGGTCTGGTCAAGCGGCTGATGCAGCAAGTGGAAGGTTCGGCAGACCTGCATTCCGACGGTTGCACCGAATGGACCCTGCGCTTCCCGGTGCCTGCCAGAACCGACAGCCACGATGCGGCAGACGACGTGTTGCTGGTGGCGCAGGGCTGACGGCGCGGCTTGCGACGCGTCCACTGCCACGGGCTTGCGCGGCCGGCCGCCACGTTTGCCGTTTTCACGCGAGGCCGCAGATTTGGCTTCACTGCGTGCCGGCCCACCATTGGCCCCGAGCAGCGCCGCCATCCAGCGCTTCGATCCCAGCACGCCGTGCAGCAGGGCGGGACTGTAAGGATCCGCATCCAGACGTGGAAAATGCAGGCCGACGCCCTACGCCGGAACCGGCCCGCCCACATTCGCCCCGATGCGCCGGTAGACAAACTCCGGCGCAGGCCGGTCTGCCTCCTGCGCTGCCACAGCCATGAGCGCATGGTCCGGGGCCAGTTCGCAGGCCGGGTCGGTGCGGGCCACGTCGCCGGTCAGGGCAAACGCCTGGCAGCGGCAGCCGCCCCAGTCGATTTCGCGGCGGTCGCAGGACTGGCAGGGTTCCGGCATCCACGCCGTGCCGCGAAAATGGTTGAATGCGGCGGACCCGTTCCAGATATCGGCCAGCGTGTGTTCGCGCACGCTCGGCCAGTCGAAACCCGGCAGCGTCTCGGCAGCGTGGCATGGCAGCGCGCGGCCGCCGGGCGAGATGTTCATGAACCGGCGCGCCCAGCCGCCCATGCAGGGTTTCGGCTGTACCGCGTAGTAGTCGGGCACCACGTAGTCGATCACCATCTTGCCGCGCAGGCGCTCCCGCCCGGCCATCACGGCGGCGGTGCAGGCATCCAGTTGCGCGCGGGTGGGCAGCAGGGCGGCGCGGTTCAGCAGGCCCCAGCCGTAATACTGCACATTGGCAATCTCGATCCGCCCGGCGCCGAACGCCTCGCCCATCGCGATCATGTCTTCGATGTGGTCGATGTTGTGGCGGTGCGTGACGAAATTCAGTGTCAGCGCCAGCCCGGCGTCGCGCACCAGATCCGCCGCCGCCAGTTTTTTCGCATGGCCCCCGGCGTAGTTGCCGATGCGGTCGGCCCCCTTGGCCTCGCTGTCCTGAAAGCTGATCTGCACATGATCGAGCCCCGCATCGGCCAGCGCGGCCAGCGTGGTGGCGTTCAGCAGCACGGCCGACGTGATCAGGTTGCTATACAGCCCGCGCCCGGCGGCGCGCTTGACCAATTGCGGCAGGTCGGGCCGCGACATTGGCTCACCGCCCGAGAAATGGATCTGCACCACGCCCAAAGCCGCCGCCTGGTCGATCACCGACAGCCATGTTTCGGTATCAAGCTCGGTGCCGCCACGCTCCAGCGCCAAGGGGTTGGAGCAGTACGGGCATTGCAGCGGGCACTTGTGCGTCAGTTCCAGCAGCAGGCTCATGGGTGGAGCCGGGGGTGGAGCAGGCTGATTCACCATGACAGCACGCCCTTGTCCGACAGATCATCCAGCATCGCCGCCACATCGGGCATGATCACCTCACGCGGCGCATCGAAACGCGCCGCGAGGTCGTCGGTGATGGCGCCCAGCGTGCGGGCGCCATCGACCAGTTTCAGCACTTCCACCGCATGTTCATCGGGCACGAACATGCGTTCCGGGGCCAGCACCGACCATGTGCCGCGCACCGTGTCGAAGCGGAATTTCACCCCGCGCCGGAATGCCGGAATGCGCTGCTCGTCGCTCATGCCCCCTTCCTCATGCTGGCACGAAGGCTCCGGGCGGGATCAGACCCGGCGTGACATAGGCGTAGTGCAGTGCATCGAGTTGCGCCCACAGCACGTCGCATTTGAAGCGTAGCGCGCCCAGCACGGCGTCCTGTTCGGCGCGGGTGCGGGCGTGCTGCTTGCAGTAGCCCAGCGCAAATTCCACGTCGCGCGGCGCCTGCGTCAGGCGCGGGGTGAAATAGGCCAGCGTGTCCTTGGTGATCCAGTCGTAATTGGCCAGCATGCCCGAAACGCGCTCGGAGATGATTGTGGGCGAGAACATCTCGGTCAGCGAGGAGGCGATGGCCTCCAGAATCGAACGGTCGCGCACCCAGGCCACATAGGCGTCCACCGCAAAGCGCGTGGTGGGCAGAATGCCCTGTGTGGACTCGGCATAGGCGAGGTCGAGGCCCACGCCTTCCACCAGTTTCATCCAGCGCGCGATGCCGCCGGTGCCCGGCGCGTCGCCATCGTGATCGACAATGCGGCGGCGCCATTCGCGGCGCAGTTCGGCGGTGGGCAGGCGCGCCAGCAGTGTCGCGTCCTTCACCGGAATCATCGCCTGATAGTAATAGCGGTTCAGCGCCCATGCCTGCACCTGCGCGCGGGTGCACTGGCCCGCGTGCAGCATCCGGTGGAACGGGTGCAAGTTATGATAACGTTCCGCGCCGATCTGGCGTAAAGCCGCTTCAAGCTGTTCTTGTGTCAGTGCCGTATTATTGTCGGTCACAGGTCGATCCTCATCCCGTCGAAGCCGATATCCCAGCCTGCCGCGCGCATCGCGGCAGCCTGTTCTGAGTCGTCAAGCAGGACGGGGTTGCTGTTATTGATATGGATCAAAATTTTGCGCCGCACACCCAATTCCGCAAACGCGGCCATGGTGCCGTTCGGGCCAGACACGCTCATGTGCCCCATGCGGCGGCCGGTCTTGCTGCCGATTCCGGCCTCGATCATCTCCCGGTCGTGCCACAGCGTGCCGTCGAAAAACACCGCATCGGCGCCGCGCAGGCGGGCGGCGAGCGTTTGGGTCATCTGCGCGCAACCGGGGATGAAATACAGCCGCCGTGTGCCGTCAGAGATGGCAGCGCCCACGGTGTTGCCGTCCTCGGCAATCTCGGGGTCTTCGCCGGGGCGTTCCAGATACAGCGGCACCTTGCCGGGCACGGCGAACAGTTCCAGCGTCAGGCCGGACGGCGTGCCATCGGGCAGGTGCAACCGCGTGACCTGCCCGAGTTGCACCTGCTGGCGCGCCACCACGTCGCGGGCCAGCACCTCGAAAATCGGGTTGGCGTCCAGCACGCCCAACACGGCAGGGGCGGCATAGACGGTGAAAGGCTGGCGTTCGCGCAGCACAAGCAACCCGGCAATGGCATCCACATCGCCGCCGGTCAGCACCACACCTGCGATGGGGGAGGAGCGGATCGCCGCGTGGGGTTGCAGGAACGGGCTGGACTCGATCTGCTGGCGCAGATCCGGGGCGGCATTCAGCAGGAACCAGAAATCGGTCCCCGGCGCACGCACGGCCACCGAAGCCTGCGTGCGGGGTTTGGCAGCGGGATCATCGCTGCGGGCGCGCTGGCATCCGGCGGCGCGGGAATTCCATTGCGGAAACCCGCCCCCGGCTGCGGCGCCCAGAATTGCTGCCTGCATGGCCTTGATTCAAAACAAAAATGGGCGGGCCCCGAGGGTCCCGCCCATGCTCGTCAAGCCTTTCGGCTTACTTCACGAGGGCGCAAACGTAGCTGTTGATTTCGCCGCCGAGGGCAACTTCAACGATCTTCGGGGCCTTCCAAGACATGGCGTTCTCCTTTGGTGTTCTGATTGACGCAACGGAGCGTATCGCCCTGCCGGATCGCCCGTCAAGCCGACTTTGCGGTAGGGTGCCAAAGCGCCCGAACCGCCATTGGCAAACGTCCATGAATCGAGGACATATTGCTTTATGTGTCCGGGGAACCCCGGATCCGGTAATATATGATTCGAGGAAACGACAATGAGCGCCTCTGCCGCGTCGCCCGGGTTCCTGGACCGTGAGCGAATCATCGCCAAACCCGGGTTCAACCGCTGGCTGGTGCCGCCCGCAGCGCTGGCCATTCACCTGTGCATCGGCATGGCCTATGGCTTCAGCGTGTTCTGGCTGCCGCTGTCGCGCGCCATTGGCATCAGCAAGTCGGTTGCCTGCGCCGACATGGCGCTGACCGACGCGCTGTTCACCACCACGTGTGACTGGCGGGTCTCGGACCTGACCATCATGTACACGTTGTTCTTCGTGTTCCTCGGCTCGTCGGCGGCCGTGTTCGGCGGCTGGCTGGAGCGGGCCGGGCCGCGCAAGGCGGGTGTGGTGTCCGCCCTGTGCTGGTGCGGCGGCATGATTTTCTCGGCGCTGGGCGTGTATCTGCACCAATTGTGGATGATGTGGCTGGGCAGCGGCATCATCGGCGGCATCGGGCTTGGCCTCGGCTACATCTCGCCGGTGTCCACGCTGATCAAATGGTTCCCGGACCGGCGCGGCATGGCCACCGGCATGGCCATCATGGGCTTCGGCGGTGGTGCCATGATCGGCTCGCCGCTGGCCAATATCCTGATGACCAACTTCAAGAGCGCCACCGAAGTCGGCGTCTGGCAGACCTTCGTGGTCATGGGCGCGGTGTATTTCGTGTTCATGATCGGCGGCGCGCTGGGCTACCGCGTGCCGCCCGCCGGCTGGCGCCCGGAAGGCTGGACCCCGCCCGCGCCGAGTGCGAAGGCGATGATTGCCAACGGCCACGTGCATCTGCGCAATGCGCACAAGACCGGGTCGTTCTGGATGATCTGGCTGGTGCTGTGCATGAACGTCTCGGCCGGTATCGGCGTGATCGCCATGGCGTCGCCGATGCTGCAGGAGATTTTCAGCGGCTCGCTGTTCGGCCACCCGGAAATCGGCTTCACGCAACTGGATGACAAACAGAAGGTGATCGTGGCGGGCATCGCCGCCGGATTCACCGGCCTGCTCAGCCTGTTCAACATCGGCGGGCGGTTCTTCTGGGCGTCACTGTCGGACAAGCTGGGCCGAAAGAACACCTACTACGTGTTCTTCGTGCTCGGCATCATCTGCTACGCGCTGGCGCCGACGGCGGCGCATATGGGCAGCCAGGCGCTGTTCGTGGCGTTCTTCTGCATCATCCTGTCGATGTATGGCGGCGGCTTCGCCACCGTGCCCGCGTATCTGGCGGACATCTTCGGCACGCAGTTTGTGGGCGCCATCCACGGGCGGTTGCTGACGGCGTGGTCCACGGCGGGCATCCTCGGCCCGCTGGTGGTCACCTACATCCGCGAATCGCAGATCGCTGCCGGGGTGGACCGGGCGCTGGTGTATGACCGCACGATGTACTACCTCGCCGGGTTCCTGGTGATCGGCCTGATCGCCAACCTGCTGGTGCGCCCGCTGGACCGCAAATGGTTCATGGCCGACAGCGAGGTGGCCCGCCTGCAAGCCGGTGCCAAGGCCGGTGCCGCGTCCATCCCGAGCGGCAGCTTCGGCATCGGGGCGGGCAGCTTCAATCTGGTGACGGTGCTGGCGTGGCTGGTGGTGGGCGTGCCGGTGGCATGGGGCGTGTGGCGCACCCTGCTGACGGCGGCCAAGCTGTTCGGCGGCTGAGACGGCAAAAGGGGGGCCGGTGGCCCCCCTTTTTTCAGCGGCCGTCAGACCTTCGGCGCGCCGGGCGCAAAGCGTTCCGAGAGACTCATGCGGCGTTCCGACAGAACGCTGAACTGCCCCTGCGAGGCTTGCATCGCACCGACATACACCTCCTTGACGGTGCGCTCGTCCCACCGCTCCTCCACCCGGCGCTGCACCAGAATCAGGCCGGCCAGCAGCGCTTCGGCGCCCGGCACACCACGGGCATATGGCTCCAGCCAGCGCAATTCACGCGCCAGGTAGTGCTTGGCCGCCCTGCCCTCACCGTCGCGGTTCATGCGCGCGGCCTCCCGCACCGCATCGGCCTGCCACACCTGCACCACCGAGAGGCTCCGCGCGAGGTCACGCGGCTGGGCATTGTTGTCGCTGCCATGCGCGAAATGGAGGTCCACCGTCACCGGCCCGGCCGTCACGGCATGGCCGGAGTCTGGCGGGCTGCCTGCCGCACTCACCCCCACAGCGAGAACGCTGCCCGGCTGCCCGGATGGGCAGTGCAGCCGAACCACCACGCGCTTGGTCTGGCCGGGCAGCAGGCGGCCCACCATGACTTCCAGAACGCCGGGCTGCCCCACCTGCCCCACGGTGCCGACCAATTCGGCGCGCAGCGTAGCCGGCACCGCAATGCGCAGCATCACCCGCTCCAGCAGCGCCGTCCGGCCTTCCTGCAATTCGGACAGCACGACTTCGGCGATCTCGGGCGTGCTGGCGGCATCATGCAGCGTGCCGCCACCCGCTTCGGCGATGGCCCCCAGCAATTCTTCATCGTAACCGTCGCCGATGCCCAGCGCCGAGGTCAGCACGCCGCGTTCCAGCAAGGCACCGACATGCTGCGCGATCTGGCGGCGGTCGGTCAGTCCCTGATTGGCCTGCCCGTCAGACAGGATGAGCACACGATGCGCGGCGCGCGAGTCGGCCGCCATCGACACGGCCACCCGTTCGGCGGCCAGCAGCCAGCCATCGAACAGGTTGGTGTTTCCACGCACTTCCAGCTTGCCAATGGCATGCTGTGCGGCCGTGCGGCCCGCCGCATCCATCGGCCGGGCATCCAGCAACAATTCGGCCGTGCCGTCGAACGCCACCACGCTCAGGCGGTCACGTGCGCCCAGCGCATCCACCAGCACCAGCGCCGCACGCTGCGCCGCCTCGATCCTGTCGCCTGACATGCTGCCCGAGACGTCGATGGCCAGTGCCAGATTGAGCGCCGGGACCTCCGTGCGCGGTGGACCGGCGTCGCTGGCGGACATTTCGGCCACCAGATAGCGCACGGACCCGCCCTGCGACCAAGCCAGGCTGCGGTCGAGTCCGGCCGTGAGGTTGAAATGCACGGCGGAAGACGATGTTGCATCGGTCATAGGTCTCTCCCAAGCAGGATGTCGCGGATCAGATCGGCGCAGCGTTCCAGCCGCGCGCGCTGCTCGGGGTCGAGCGGCGCCCGGACGGCGAATTCGATGTCCGGCGTAATTGGAATGCGAAGCCATTCCTCGGCGCGCGCCTTGCGCGGCGGTTCGGCGCGGCCCTGGCTCAACCGCTGTTCGAGCGCCTCAAAGCCGCTCGGCGGGCCTGGCAGAGGTTGCCCGGCGGACATTGCCACCGGGCGTGCCATGGCCCGCAGGGCACCGATATAGTCGAGCGCGCTGGACGGGTTGGCCTTTGGCGCGGCTGCCTCCGCGTTTGGCGCGGCGGCGCGCTCGGCAAAGCTGCGGATGCGCTCGGCATTGGCCAGCAGCAATTCCTTGCGGATTTCCACCATCGGCATGCCCAGCGTGTCCCGCATTGCGCGTACGGCCAGCACACGGTCGAGCGTGCCGGACGGGTAGCGTGCTGAGGGACCGCGCATCAGTGGCGCAGGCAGCAGCCCTTGCGCCACCCAGGAGCGGATGGTGCGCGCCTCCACCCCGGAGGCGGCTGCGAGTTCGGACAAAGTGAGTTCGGCTTCGTTCATGCGCCAGCAATAGCGCAACGCAATGCGACATGTCAAATTAAACGACATGTCGAATTGGCATTTTAGCCACGCGCGCCGCGCGGCCTCCGGGCGTTTCAGCCCGGATCGGGTACCAGCCGCGTGATCCGCGTGGGGTTCAACTCCGCCAGATAGATTCGCCCTGCCCCGTCCACCCACACCCCGTGCCCGCCGTTCAGCACCGGGCGGCAGGTGGAAATCAGGCTGCCATCGGGGGCCAGCAGACTCAGGCGCGGCACCTGATCGGTCACGTAGATGCCCGCTTCGTTCTGGAACACGTCCATGGCGCGGTAATGCCCGCCCCATGCCGCCAGAAAGCCGCCCTGCCGGTCGAAGGCCTGCACGCGGTCGTTCTCCCGGTCGGTGACAAGCACGCGGCCATCATCGGTACACCACAGTGAATGCGGCGTGCTGAACTGCCCCGGCCCGGCCCCCGGTTCGCCCCAACTGCCCAGCGGCGTGAGGCCGGCAGCGAAGCGGTGGATGCGGTGGGCGCCGTAGCCGTCGGCCACGTAGATATCGCCCCACGGCGCAATCGCCACACCGCTGGGGTGATTGAACGGCGCGCCCGGCGTGTGGCGCGTGCCAAGTGCCGCCTGCCGCCGCCCGTGCCGGTCAAAGATCACGATCTGGTGGGCGTCGCGGTCCACCACGAACACGCGCCCATCCGGGGCCACGGCCAGCATGTGGCCGTCGGCGATGTCGGCCCCGCCCCATGCGGCCAGACGCTTGCCATCCGAGTCGAGTTCCACCACCGCCGCCGCATCGGCGTCGGTATAGGTATCGCGCCGGATCAGCACGAACACATGGCCGCGCGCATCGCAGGCGACATCGCTGATCAGGCCGTGTCCGGCCGCGATGTCGCCCCAAGGGCGCTCCACCCGGTAGAGCGTGCCGCCGAGGGCGGCACGCAGCGTCTGGCTGGCCATGCGGCTACAGGTAGGCTTTGGCGAGCAGCATGTGCACGCCCTTGTTGCCGTCCACCGTCTGCGTGACCCGCAAATCGCCCGCCAGCGAGGTCAGCATGTAGGCCTGACTCGGCGAGAGGTTGGTGCGGCGGCAGACATGCGCCACCATTTCGCGCACCGCCTGCTTGGCGGCGTCGTCCAGATCCTCGTCCAGACCGATCGACATCAGATGCGTCGGGTTTTCCGCGAACGGGGATTTGTAATCCAGATCCTTGCGCACGGTCAGCCGCAGGCGGCCTTCCAGCCCGGTTTCCAGCGCGGTCACGCAGACCTCGCCATCGCCCTGCACGCCGTGGCCATCACCGATGCTGAACAGCGCGCCGTCGTTGAACACCGGCAGATACAGGGTCACGCCCTTGCGGAGTTCCTTGTTGTCCATGTTGCCGCCGAACACGCGCGGCACCATCGTGTCCTGCCGCCCCCAGCCCGGGGGCGGGGCCACGGCCATGACGCCGAAGAACGGGTCCATCGGAATGCGCGTGCCCCACGGCAACACGCAGGTGTTGTCGGTGTGGTCGATGCGCGGATGCACGATTTCGGTGATGTCGAAATCTTCCGGGATGGTGCCCTTCAGCGGCAGGATGGCGGTGAAGCCCCAGTCCATCCACGCCTTGATGTCCAGAATGTCGATCTGCAGCACGTCACCGGGCACCGCGCCCTTCACATAGATCGGCTTGGTGATGATGTGGGTGCCCTGCTTGGGCACATCCTTCAGGATCGCGGCGTATTGGGGCGGCAGCATGGCGGGGTCGGACGGCAGGAACACGCCGCCGCCGGCGGGCATGCAGCGCACGTCCACCGTGTCGCCCGAGTCGATTTCCAGATACGGTGCTTCGGCCGCGTCGAAATAGCCCCAGACGGTGGCTTCGGGCGTGGCTGGCATTACATGGTGGCGCGTCATGGGCGTCGATCTCTCCGCTGGCGTTGCTGGGCTGCACGCAAGCGCCGAGCCAAAGCCCTGCCTTGCGCGCGAACATCGGCCGGCGTCAAATTGACGACAGCTTGTTGAACGGGAGGAAACATGGATCTGGGTTTGAGCGGCCGCAAGGCGCTGGTGACCGGCGGCACCAAAGGGATCGGCCGGTCGATTGCCGAACATCTGGCCAAGGAAGGCTGCGCGGTGGCGATCTGCGCCCGCAACGCCGCCGAAGTGGCGGATACCGTGACGCATCTGGCCGCCTATGGCGTGCAGGCCACCGGACGCGTGGTTGATGTCGCCGACAGCGCCGCGTTGCAGGCGTGGGTGGCGGATGCGGCGGGGGAACTCGGCGGGTTGGACATCGTGGTGCCGAATGTCAGCGCGCTGGCGATTTCCAGCGATGACGCGGGCTGGAAGGCCGGGTTCGATGTCGACATGATGGGCACCGTGCACACGGTGCAGGCAGCGATGCCGTTTCTGGAGCAGTCGGACGCCGGATCGATCGTGATCATCAGCAGCGTGTCGGGCCGCGAGATCGATTTCGCCGCCGGGCCGTATGGCGCGTTCAAGGCGGCGCTGATCCATTACGCGCAGGGTCTGGCTTACCAGCTTGCGGGCAAGAACATCCGCGTCAACAGCGTCTCACCGGGCAACACGTATTTTCCGGGCGGCGTGTGGGAAAAGATCGAGCACGGCATGCCCGACCTGTTCAAGACCGCGCTGGGCCTGAACCCCACCGGGCGCATGGCCAAGCCTGAGGAAGTGGCGCGCGGCGCAGTGTTTCTGGCAAGCCCGGCGGCGAGTTTCATCACCGGCACCAATCTGGTGGTGGATGGGGCGTTGACGCGCGGGGTGCAGTACTAGCGGCTCGGAGTGGAGGCAGGGCGCAGAACGCGTCCGGCCTCCACAATCGCTACCCGCCGCACCCGCCACCACCGCAGGACCCGCCCCCGCCGCAATTGCTGGCGCTGCCACAGTTGCTGCCCGCACCATCGCTGCGCCGGTAGCGCACCGCCGCCTCGGCCTGCTGCATCTGCACCAGAGGGCCGAGCGTGGTATTGGCCAGCGCGGCAATGCCCGCCAACGCCACCGTCAATGCCAGATCGGTGTTGTCCGCCGGTTCGCTGGTGTCGTGGGCGCGCAATGCTGCGTCACCGGCCAGCGTGCGCTCGGGCGCGCTGCGCAGCAGCCACAGCGTGGCCGCCACGGTGGCTGCGATCAGCAGCAGCAGGTAGCCCACCGGGCGGTGATGCAGCACGCCGTTCACCGCGCGCACCACGCCGCACAGCGCCAGCGCCAGCAGAAACGCCGCGGGCGGCAGGGCGGCTTGCAGGGAGGCATGGCGGGGCAGCAGCAGGCCGCGCTGGCGCAGGCTCTGGCGCATCTGCACCACCAACGGGCGGGCGCGGGCGTGGAATTCGGCGCGGGTCAGGCCGGAAAACAACCCTTCCCGCAGCGGGCGCAGCAGCGGCGGCAGGTCGATATTGCGCTGGGTGGGCACCAGCAGCCGCCCGGCGGGCGCGAAGCCGAGCGCACCGAGGCCCATCAGGCGGGCGATGGCGGCATCGCACAGCCGCGCCGGACCGCCCGCCAGAAATGCCAGTTCCAGCGCATCCAGATCGGGCGGCGCGCCACGCGCCGGGCTGCCGCGCAGGCTGTAGCGCATGGCCAGCGCGATCAGCAGTCCGCCACCCAGCAGGCTGGCATACAGGCTGAGGAAACGCAGCGGCGGCCATGCCAGCGGACCGGGCAGCGCCATCACCACCGCAGCGGCGGCAGCGGCGGCAATGCCAGCGATGGCATACCAGCGCGCTTCCGGCGTCCAGCGCGCCGATGCGCCGGCTGCCGCGCTGCCGGGCGGTGGCCAGAACTCGCCGGGCGGGCGGCCGAAAAACTGCCGGTACAGCGCCAGTGTGGCCTGATACTGCGCGGCATGGCGCTGCGCATCGGCGGCACTGCCATCCCCCGGCGCGTGTTCCAGCTTCGTGCCCAGCACGCCGCCGCACCACGCATCCCAGTAGTCGCGCGCGTCTTCCAGATGCAGGTGCCACACGGTATCGACCGTGCGGCTTGGCGTGAGCGGCGTGGCCGCGGTGACGGCGAGAAAGCAGAAGCGGCGGTATTGCGCGATGGCGCGGCGGGCAAAGCCCGGCGTCCATCCGGCGGACAGCGCCAGCCGTGCCGCGAAATCGGTGGCCGTTGCGTCACCGGGCAGCTTGTGCGCCTCGATGCGCTGCCACAGCGCGCGCAGCGCCGGTGTCCACGCCTCGTCCTTCCCACCTGCGCTCGGCGGCATTATCCCTTCCCCTGTCATTGACGGCGAGAAACAGCCATTTCGGGCCTGCCCCGCGCCGGGCTATGACCCGGCACAGTAGCAAGACTGTCAGGACATGCCGCATGGATAGCCCGCACGCCACCCCGATGTCGGTGGCCATGATCGGCGCGATGGTCACGCCCGCGCTGCTGCTGCTCGGCTCGACCGCCATGGTCTCTGCCGCCCTGATCCGCCTCGCCCGCATCGTGGACCGCGCCCGGCTGCTGGCCGAGGTGGCGCATGACGGGGCATGGACCCGGCTTGGCATCGACGCCGGCGGGCTGCGCGTGTGGCTGGAGCGGCACGGGCGGCGCGCCCGCTTCACCGCGCGCGCCATCGAGGCGCTGTATGTCGCCATCGTGATCTTCATCGCCACCTGCCTGTCGATTCCGCTGGATGCGGCCACCAATGGCGCGGTGGCATGGCTGCCGGGCTCGCTGGCCATTGCGGGCACGCTGTGCCTGCTGACCGGCGGGGCCTGCATGGTGGTGGAAGCCCGCATAGCAGGGCGGCAGGTGGCCGAGGAGATTGCCACCGCGCTGGGCGAACTGGCGGCGCACCAGCGAAGGTAACATTGCCGGCCCGATTTTTCCGCCCGGCCGCGCCTGCACCGGGATGCCGGGACAACACAGCTGTTAGCTGACAAAAATCACCAAAAATACATCCGTCCTGCCGGGCCAGTTAATGTTCCGGCGATGGCAGGCCGAGACGATTTGTTGCATACTGGCGATGCCGTTTTATGCGGCGCCAAGCCATCTCATGCAGAAGGGTCGCCAGCATGTGCGTTTAATGCGTTCGCCTCAGCCGCCGCCGCTTCATTTCCACCGTGGCCGCCGGTGCCGCCGTTACCGGGTTCATGGGCGGCAGCGCCCTGCTGTCACGCGCCCGCGCCGCCACGCCGACCACGATCACGCCGGATGAGGCCTTGGCCAAGCTGAAGGCGGGCAACCAGAAATTCATCGATGCGCCGCAATTGTGCGAATTGGACATAGCCAAGCAGCGCAAGGGCGTCGCGGGCGGGCAGTCGCCGTGGGCGACCATCCTGACCTGTGCGGACAGCCGGGTATCCCCGGAACTGGTGTTCGGCGGCGCAGGGCTGGGCGAATTGTTCGTGGCGCGCAACGCGGGCAACATGGCCGACACCGCGACGCTGGGTACCATCGAATACGGGGCCGAGCATCTCGGCTCCCCGCTGATCGTGGTGCTGGGCCATCAGCGTTGCGGTGCCGTGGCCGCAGCCTGCGAAGTGGTCGAAAAGCACACCAAGCTGCCCGGCTCCATTGGCCCGATGGTCGAGGCCATCGTGCCGGCGGCGCAGGCGGTAATGGGCAAGCCGGGCGACTTCGTGGACAACGCGGTGCGCGAAAACGCCCGCCGCACGGCGGCGAAGATTGTTTCCTCCAGCGCCATCGTCGAAGAACTGGTGCATGCGGGCAAGGTGAAGGTGGTGTACGCCCGCTACGATCTGGACAGCGGCGTAGTTGAATTCCTGTCCTGATTCGCCGTCAGCGTTTCAGCAACGTCTTCAGGCCGAGCAGCCGCCCCCGCAGTTGCTCGGCCCTTTCATCTTCGGGCGCATCGGCAAGGTGAGCATCCACTTCGTCGAGCGCCTGATCGATCTGCCCGGCGGCCAGCCGCAACCGAATACGGTGCATGGCGGGCGGGTCGGAATTGCCCATTCGCACGATCACCGCGTCCAGCAAGGTTGGAGCGATGGTGACGGCGGCAGTCTCGGCGGCGGCCGCGCCGGTTTCGGCAGCGCGCAGAAACGCCGCGATGATCGGCTGCGCCCATGGCAGCGTTTCAACCGGCTCGGGGGCGGGCTGCGGATGCGGCGGCGGCACGGCATCCCGCCAGTTGTCTTGCACCAGCACCATCTCGGCCAGTTCGGCACCAACCGGGCGCACCGGTCCGGGATCCCAGTAGCGCAGCAGCGCCTCACCGGGTTTGGGCGCGCCGGCCAGCGTAACGTGGTACGGGCCGGGGCCGAGATCGGCCCAAATGGGCAGCACATTGGCCAGAAACGGCACCTTGAGCCCGCCAAACCGCACATCGGCCGCCACCGCGCGCCCATCCGCCCCGGTGATGCGCAGCACGCCATAGGTCGCGGCCCGGTTCAGCATCAGGCCGAGTGCCCGCCAGCCCTGCGGGGCCACGTAGGTAAGTGCCTGCCCCGGCCGTAACGGCAGCATCTGCCGCGCCAGCAGGCTGGAGCGGCGTTCCAGCGGCGGCAGCGGCGCGGAGTCCGGCAAGACGGCGCTGATCAGCGGGGCCGCTTGTGCCACAGGGGCCGCTTGCGCGGGTCCAAGCCGGGACATCCAGCCGTGCAGCACGTCCGCGGCCAAGGCATGCACCACGTTGGCGGGGTGCAGTTCATCGGCAAACAGCATCCGGTGCAGCGGCGACAGCGGGCTGTTGAGGAAACGCAGGCCACAGAGCCACAGGAAATCGAGCCACAGCCCTACCGGCAGACCGGCGGCGTCCAGCACGCCCTTGGACACGTCGTCGAGCTTGCGCGGCTCACGCGCCCAATGCGCCAGTGCGGGCCGCAGCACGCCGTACAGGTTCAGCACCTGCACCCCGAACCGCTGCGACAACTCGGCGGCCATTTGTTCGGCCCAAAGCGGCTCCGGGGCCAGCAGATACTGGCGCACCGGCAGCACCAGCAATATCACAGGGGCGGCCGACACGCGGCGCAGCGCGGTCAGGAACAGGTCCAGCCCGTCCCGCGCCTCCCCCTCTCCCATGCGTTGCACCCGTGTCCAGTGCGCGTCGATCACCGAGGTTTCGACGACGATCACATCCGCATCGGCCACCGCGTGACACACCAGCACATCGGCCAGAAACACGTTGCTGTTGTCGCCGATGCTGGCGTCGCGGATCGAAATGTCATCGAACTGCCGCAAATACTGGACGTAGGAGTAGCGAACAATCGAGTTCGAATTGCCCAGAATGGCAACTTGGCGTTTGCGCGGCGGTGTACCCTTGGATGGAGACGGCATGAATCAGCGTCTGTTTCAGCAAAAGCCACTAGGTCAGCGAATGTGCCGTGGCCGGCTACAATTGGCAACAGGGAGCGCCTGAGGCATGTCGCGCGCCGAGCGCCTGCTGGGATTGCTGGAAGCCCTGCGCCGCCATCGCCGGCCGGTGCGCGGGCAGGCGCTGGCGGAGGAAACCGGCGTCAGCCTGCGCACGCTGTACCGCGACATCGACAGCCTGCGCGCACAGGGGGCACCCGTCGCGGGAGAGGCGGGCACCGGCTACATCCTGCAACCCGGTTTCACCCTGCCGCCGCTGATGTTCGGCGAGGAGGAAATCGAGGCGCTGGTGCTGGGCAGCCGCTGGGTGGAACAGCACGGCGATGCGCGGCTTGCGGCGGCGGCGCGCCATGCGCTGGCCAAGATTGCCGCCGTGGTGCCGGACAGCAAGCGGGCGGATTTCGCAGCCTCGGCGCTGATCACCGGGCCATCCGACCCCTTGGCGCAGACGGTGGATCTGGCGGCCATTCGCGCGGCCATAAGGCGGGAGCGGCGGACGCTGATCGGCTACCGGGACGCGGCGGGGGCGGCGAGCGAGCGTGCGGTGTGGCCGTTCGCGCTGGCATTCTTCGACCGCGTGCGGGTGCTGGCGGCGTGGTGCGAATTGCGGCAGGCGTTCCGGCATTTCCGCACCGACCGGATTGCCACGCTGGACGTGACCGAGGCGCGCTACCCGCGGCGGCGCAGCGTGCTGTTGCAGGAATGGCGGGCGCAGTTGCCGCAGAACGGAGACTGACGTCTGCTGACGGAATCTGTCAGCAGGCCCGCCCATTCTGCCCCCGCGTCACACCACGGAGGCACGCAATGTCCGCTCCCACCATCATTGTCTTCTATGTCGAAAACCTGACCGGAAGTGCCGAGTTCTACGCCCGCCTGCTCGGCCGTACCCCGGTCGATCAGTCGCCCGCGTTCGCCATGTTCGCGCTGGCCGAGGGGGTCATGCTCGGCCTGTGGTCCCGCGCTTCGGTGCGGCCCGATGCGGGCGGCGGGATGGAACTGGTGCGCATGGCCGAAGATGCGGCGGCAGTGGATGCCACCCATGCAGACTGGCAGGCGCTGGGCGTGCATGTGCTGCAACCGCCGCAGGACATGGAATTCGGCCGCAATTTTCTGGCCGTGGACCCGGACGGCAACCGCCTGCGCGTGCTGGCCGCCCCCGCCGGCGCGTAGCGTCTAGAACTCCACCACCGCGAACAGGCCGGTATCGCCGGTGCTCTCGCCCGCCTGCGTCAGCATGGCGTGCACCTGTCCGCGGTGGTGGGTCTGGTGGTTGAACAGATGCGTCACCAGCACCCATACCGGCCGCGTCACATCGCGCTGCAACGCGCCGCTGTACCATGACAGATCGCCCGCCAGCCATGCCGCGCCGATGTCCGCGGCCCACGCGCACATCGCCATGCCGGTGGCGTCACGCCCGGCGGCAAGGCTGTCAAACGTGGCGAACAGCGCCACGCTGCCCGCAATGCCGGCGTCAGGCTTCGGCCAGTTGGCGAACCGCGCCATCCACATGCGGTCAGCCCACAGCAGATGGTTCAGCGTGGCGTGGATGGAGCCGAAAAATGCGCCCCGGTCCTGCCGCCGCGCCGCATCATCGAGACGCGCGGCGGCGGCGTACACGCGCCGGTTCATCCCGGCATTGTACGCCGCCATCATCTGCACCCATGCGGGTGAGATCACGCAGGCAGGCCCACCAGAACGTCCGCGCCGTCGATGCGCACGGGGTAGGTCGCCAGATCGCCGTCAATCGGGGCGCACACGCCCTTGCCGTTGCGCACGTTGAACTTGCCGGCGTGCAGCGGGCATTCCACTTCCTCGCCGTCGAGAAACCCTTCGGTGAGTAACGCAAACGCGTGGGTGCAGACGTTATCTGTGGCGTGCCAGGAATCGTCCTCCAGATGATACAGGGCGATCTTGCGCTTGCCGGCGGTGGCGGCCAGCATTTCGCCGCGGCCGATCTGCTTCACACCAGCAAGGCGCACCCAATTGGCTCCGTCCGACATACACTCACCTCCGGTTGCGGGGCCGCTGGCCCCGTGGCACCCCATCATGCCGCAGGCGCGCGGCGCTGTCTTGTCTGCCCAATAACCAACGTCAGGGAGAACGCGCGATGTCCGCTCAGGTGCATGTGGTGGTCGGGGCCGGGCAGACCGGTGCCAATGCGGTGGTGGCGATGCGTGAGGCCGGGTTCGCCGGGCGCATCGTGCTGGTGGGCGACGAGGCGCACGCGCCGTATGAGCGCCCGCCGCTGTCCAAGGCGGCGCTGACCGAAGACCCTGCCCCGGACCCGGCATGGGTGGTGGCCGCCGCACGGTATGAATCGCTGGGCGTGGAAATGCGCCTCGGCCATGCCGCGCGCCGCCTTGATCTGGCCGGACGCCGCCTGACGCTGTCAGACGGCAGCACGCTGGGCTTCGACAAGTTGCTGTTCGCCACGGGCGGACGGCCGCGGCATCTGACGCTGCCGGGGCATGAGCGGGTGCATTACGTGCGCACGCTGGAAGACGCCGCCGGGCTGCGCCCGCATCTGACGCCGGGGGCGCGCGTGGTGTGCATCGGGGCGGGTGTGATCGGGCTGGAAACCGCCGCCTCCGCCCGGCATCAGGGCTGCGAGGTGACGGTGCTGGAAGCCGCCCCTGCTGCGCTGGGGCGGGGCATGACGCCGGACATGGCGCGCTGGGTGGTGCGCCTGCATGAACGCCACGGCGTCGTGCTGCGCTTCGGCGTGCACCTCGCTGCCATCGAGGCGGACCGCGTGGTGCTGGCCGATGGGTCGAGCGTGACGGCTGACGTGGTGGTGGCGGGCATCGGCATCCTGCGCAACACCGAAATGGCGCAGGACGCCGGGCTGGACGTGGACAATGGCATCGTGGTGGACGAGTTCTGCCGCACCGGCATGGACGGCATTTGTGCCGCAGGCGACGTGGCCGCGTTCTGGCACCCGGTGTTGCAGCGCCGCTTGCGGCTGGAATGCTGGAAACACGCGCAGAACCACGGCATCGCCGCCGGACGGGCGATGGCTGGCGTGCCCGCGCAGTATGACGACGTGCCGTGGTTCTGGACGGATCAGTTCGGCGTGACCATTCAGGTGGGCGGTCTGGCGCAGGACGCCATCGACAGCGTGGTGCGCGGCGACGAGGCCGCCGAGAGTTTCTCGGTCTGGCATTTCGATGGCGCGGGGCGTGTGGTGGCGGTGACCGGGGTGAATGCGGCGCGCGATGTGCGCGTGGGCCTGGCGCTGATCGGGCGCGGGGCGGTGGTGCCGCCGAGTGTGCTGGCCGATCCGGCCACCAGGTTGCAGGCGCTGATGAAAGGGTGACCTGACGGCGCGGGTGCCGCGCCATGCCGGACCCAATGCAATCATATTGTCACTAGATATGGTTCAACATATTTCTTCAATAACGCACACGAAAAAAAATTCGTGATTGCGGCAAGTGGTGTTTCGGTATAGGCGTTACTTCGCATAGCGAAATGCTAACCTTCGCGGCTGTCATATTAGTGTAAACATTACCGCTTTCGCCGCACGGCGAGACGGTGAAGGAGGATATGTGCGCTTGCCCGGATGCCTCGGCGCGGTTGCCCTGTTCCTGCTCACGCTGTTGCTTGCGGCGGGTCCGGCGGCTGCCCAGACCGGCGGCACCTGCTCGGCGCTGGATGATGGCCATACCAAAGTGACCGCCGTGCAGGCGCGCGGGCGCGGCACCATCACAGTGGCGACTGATGCGGGACGGGCCGGGCAACTCGTGTGGGTGGACTATGACGGCGAGTCCTTCGCCGCCCGCATCGCCGCCAACGGACAGGCCGCGCTGAGCATGGCGCTGGTGTCCGACAGCAACCAGATCAGCGTGCGCGGGCCGGAATTCAGCACCGTGCATTGCGATCTGCCCGCCCCTGACCGGGCACAGTATTTTCGCGTGGTGCTGCGCTGGCGCGCGCCGGTGCGGATGAACCTGCATGTGGTGGAACCGTTCCGGCGCATGTGGGAATACGGCCATATCCGCCCCGCCGAACCCGGCGCGCCACCGCCGGCCGGAATCGGGCAGATCGACATCATCACCGACGCCATCGCCGAGGATGCGACCGGCGAGCAATCCTATGTCATCGAGGACGCCGCGCGGCCCAAGGACGGCGTGTTCACCTTCCGGGCGGAATACGCCAGCCGGGGCGACAAGCCGGCCGGGGATTTCTGCGAGACCGGCAGGTTCGCCGACATCGAATACGACCTGACCGTGCTGGAACCCGGCAAGCCCGCGAAAATCCGCAAGTTCCGCACCGGGGCAATGCCCTGTGGCCGCGAGTTGCCGCCGAATGTGCGGTTTTTCAGCATGAAATTGCGCTGACACCGGCCCGCCCGCGCCCCATGAGCGAGACAACGCCATGACCAAAATCGCAACCTTGCTGCTCGGGCTCACCACTGCCGCGATGGCGTTGCCAGCGTATGCCCAAACGCCAGCCGCAGTGCTGGCGGACCCGAATGCGCGGCTGAAGCCGGAGCAGCGTGACGGAACACTGCGCCTGCACGGCTCCAACACTATCGGAGCCGAACTAGGCCCCGAATTGCTGCTGGCCTACGGGCGCGATGCCGGGCTTGGGTCCGCCCGCGAAGAACCCGGCGCACAGGCCGAAGAACGCATGATCGTCATGGAAGGCAGCGAAACCGGGCGCGTGCTGCGCGGTGAGGTGTTTGCCCATGGCAGCAAGACGGCGTTT
>CAIPHQ010000343.1 GCA_903864895.1 uncultured Rhodospirillales bacterium | reverse complement strand
GCCACCTGCTCCAGAATCAGGCCGGTGGCGTAGCTTTGCAGCGAATCCCAGCGCACGAACGGATCGTTGTCGTGGGCGGCGAGGAATTTCAGCCGCGCGGGCGACATGCCGGACAGTTTCACCGGGGCGGAATAGCCGCGCAGCAGTGACGGCACCGGGGGGGCGGGCACGTCCTCGAACACGAAATCCTGTTCGGCGCCGTGCAGCAGCAGCACGCGTGTTCCCTCCGCCGCGTCAGCCTCGCCAGCCAGCTTGGTGGGCAGTTCGCCGCCATTGGGGCCGAGCAGACCCATGGCCACCGGCACCGGCACCGGGCGCTTGCCGGGCTGGCCCGGCGTGGGGCGCAATGACTGGCGCAGCGTGAGCGTGTAGCGCCGGGCTTCGGCGTCATACGCGTCCGACACCGCCAGTTCCGGCGTGCCTGCCTGCCCGTACCAATCCTTGAACGCCGACAGATCCACGCCCGAGCCGTCCTGCAGCGCGCTGACGTAGTCCTCGATGGTGACGGCCTGGTTGTCGTGGCGGGCGAAATACAAATCCATGCCGCGCCGGAAGCCGTCCGGCCCGATCAGCGTGTGCATCATCCGCACCACTTCCGCGCCCTTCTGGTACACGGTGGCGGTATAGAAATTGTCGATGGCGATGTAGCTGTCCGGCCGCACCGGGTGTGCCAGCGGGCCGTCGTCTTCCGGGAACTGCGCGGCGCGCAGGCGGCGCACGTCCATCAGGCGTTTCACCGCGCGGCTGCCCTGATCCGCGCTGAATTCCTGATCGCGGAACACGGTCAGGCCTTCCTTCAGCGACAACTGGAACCAGTCCCGGCAGGTCACGCGGTTGCCGGTCCAGTTGTGGAAATACTCGTGCGCGATCACCGTCTCGATGCCCTGATAGTCGCCGTCGGTGGCGGTATCCGGGCGGGCCAGCACGTATTTGGTGTTGAAGACGTTCAGCCCCTTGTTCTCCATTGCGCCCATGTTGAAATCCGACACGGCAGCGATGTTGAACACGTCCAGATCGTATTCCAGCCCGAAAACCTCCTCGTCCCACGTCATCGAGGTTTTCAGCGCGTGCATGGCGTGGCCGCAGCGATCCTCATCGCCGCGCCGCACCCAGATGGCCAGATCGACCGGCTTGCCCGACCGCGTGGTGAAATGGTCCGTCACCGCCACAAGGTCGCCCGCCACCAGTGCGAACAGGTAGCTGGGCTTGGGGTGCGGGTCGTCCCAGCGCGCCCAGTGGCGGCCATTGCCGAGATCGCCGCTGCCCGCCGGGTTGCCGTTGGACAGCAGCACCGGGCAGCGCGCGCGGTCTGCCTCCAGCGTGACGGTGAATTTGGCCATCACGTCCGGACGGTCGGGGAACCACGTGATGCGGCGGAACCCCTCCGCCTCGCATTGCGTGAAGAAATTGCCGCCCGAGACATACAGGCCCGAGAATTCGGTGTTCTGGTCTGGCGCGATGCGGTTTTCGATTTCCAGCACGCAGTCATCCGGCATGGCACCGATCACCAGCCCGCCGCCGGGTGCGATGTGGAAGCGGTCGCCCGCCACATCCACGCCATCCAGCCGCAACGCCACCAGCGCCAACCCTTCGCCATCCAGCCGCAACGGGGCCGCCGCGTCACCAAACGCCGGATTGCGCCGCAGGGCGAGACGCGCGCGCACCAGCGTGTCGGACGGGTCGAGCGTGAAATGCAGATCGACGCTGTCCACCAGAAACGCCGGCGGCAGGTAATCCTCGCGCCGCACGGTGACGGGGGCGGCGGTGGTGTCCTGCATGGGGTACGTGCTCCGGCATTGG
>CAIPHQ010000342.1 GCA_903864895.1 uncultured Rhodospirillales bacterium | reverse complement strand
TGCGCGCGGCGCATGGCGCGGTGGTCAGCATCGCCTCCATCTCGGGCCTGACCTCACGCGGCAGCAGCATGGCCTATGCCGCCACCAAGGGCGGCGTGATCACCCTGACCCGCCATCTGGCCCGCGCGCTTTCGCCGGAGGTGCGGGTGAATGCCGTTGCCCCCGGTTCGGTGGACAGCACCTGGCAAATCCAGTGGACCAACGAGGAGGTGCAGTTCGCCACCGACAACGCGCTGCTCAAGCGCCGCTGCACACCGGAGGATATTGCCGAGGTGGTGGTGTATCTGGGCTGCGCTGCGGCGATGGTGACCGGGCAGACGCTGGTGGTGGATGGCGGGCTGACCGGCTGATTCGCGACAAACCGGCCCTGGGCTTGCTATACTGCGTGGCATGCCCAGGGCCCTGCGCAACCCGATGAGCGTGGCCGGGTTCCTCGCGTGGGAGGAACGGCAGGAATTACGTTACGAGTTTGATGGCGTGCAAGCCGTGGCCGTGACGGACGGCACGCTTGCGCACGATGCCATCACCTTCAACCTGCGCCGGGCACTCGACGCCCGCCTGGGCAAAGGCTGCTGCTCGGCGCATGGCCCGAACGTCAAAATCCTGACAGCAGATCGAATCCGCTATCCCGATGGCGTTGTGACCTGCACGGCGCAGATCCCCACCCATACCATCGTCGATGCCCCGATTGTGGTGTTTGAGGTCGTCAGCCAAGGATCATCGCGGACCGACAGGATCGACAAGCTGCGCGACTGTCTGAGCGCGAGCAGCATTCAGCGCTACGTGATCCTTGAGCAAGACAGCGCGGCAGCCACTGTGTTCGTGCGCGCAGGCGGCGTGTGGCAGGTCCGCACTGTCACCGGCGCCGATGACCTCGAGATGCCGGAGATCGGTATCTCGATGCCCATCGCCGCCTGTTATGCCGGGCTGGACCTGCCAGCAACGGACTAGCGGGCGTACGCAAAAACGGCCCGGAACAACGTTCCGGGCCGTTCTGCATCAAGCCGGGGCGCGATTACTCGCTCTCGGAATCCGCAGCCACTTCCTGCTTCGGGCCGCTGTCCTGCCCGCGGGCGGACGGGTCGCGGTCCACAAGCTCGATCACCGCCATGCTGGCCGCATCGCCGTAGCGAATGCCCGCCTTCATCACGCGGGTGTAGCCACCGGCGCGCGCCTTGTAGCGGTCGGCGAGCGTGGAAAACAGCTTGGCCACGATCACGTCGTCGCGCAGCTGGGCATAGGCTTGCCGGCGGGCATGCAGGCCGCCGCGCTTGCCGAGCGTGATGAGCTTTTCGGCAACCGGCCGAAGCTCCTTCGCCTTGGGCAGCGTGGTGGTGATCTGCTCGTGCTTCAGCAACGCATGGGCCAGGTTGCGGAACATGGCCAAGCGGTGGGTGCTGGTCACGCCAAGCTTACGGCCGGCGACTCCGTGACGCATCGTCTCTTCTCCTAAGCGAACCCCTCGGGGGTTCGCGCGCTTCCAGTCAGATCAGGCTTAGAACGGCTCTTCGAGACGCTTGGCCAGATCTTCTACATTCTCAGGCGGCCAGCCGGTGACCGTCATGCCCAGCGACAGACCCATGGAGGCAAGCACCTCCTTGATCTCGTTGAGCGACTTGCGGCCGAAGTTCGGCGTGCGCAGCATTTCCTGTTCGGACTTCTGCACCAGATCGCCGATATACACGATATTGTCGTTCTTCAGGCAATTTGCCGAGCGGACCGACAGTTCGAGCTCATCGACCTTGCGCAGCAGGTTGCGGTTGAACGGCAGGTCGTCCTGCGGCTCTTCCGACCGAACGGCCTGCGGCTCGTCGAAGTTTATGAACAGTTGCAGTTGGTCCTGCAGGATGCGCGCGGCCAGAGCCACCGCGTCCTCGGGCGTCACCGCACCGTTCGTCTCAAGCTGCAGCAACAGCTTGTCGTAGTCGGTCACCTGACCCACGCGGGTCGGCTCGACCTTGTACGACACGCGGCGCACCGGCGAGTAGATCGCGTCCACCGGGATCAACCCGATCGGCGCGTCTTCCGGACGGTTGGCGCTGGCGGGCCAGTAGCCCTTGTTGCTGTTGACAGTGAACTCCATGCCCAGCTTCACGCCGTCGTCCAGCGTGCAGATGACCAGATCGGGGTTCATGATGTCGATGTCGTGACCGGCCTGAATCTGACCGGCGCGGACTTCGCCCGGGCCGGTGGCGTTCAGCGTCATGCGCTTCGGGCCGTCACCATGCATGCGCAGCGCAAGCTGCTTCACGTTCAGCACGATGTCGGTCACGTCTTCGCGCACGCCGGGCACGCTGCTGAATTCATGCAGCACGCCGTCGATCTGGATGGCCGTGACCGCAGCGCCCTGCAACGACGACAGCAGGATGCGGCGCAGGGCGTTGCCCAACGTCATGCCGAAGCCACGCTCCAGCGGTTCGGCGATGATGGTGGCAACGCGCGCGGGATCGGAGCCGGGCTCGACTTCGAGCTTTTCCGGCTTGATCAGGGATTGCCAGTTCTTTTGCAGGACTACGCTGAGCCTCATGGGATCAGATATTGCGGCTTGCGCCGCCCCCTATTGAAAATCGCCCAGTCATACGGCCGCAGCCGGGGAGAATCGCCGATACTCGTGTCAAACGCGGCGGCGCTTGCGCGGGCGGCAGCCATTGTGCGGAATCGGCGTCATGTCGCGGATCGCAGTGATGGCGAAGCCAACCGACTGCAGGGCGCGCAGCGCGCTCTCACGGCCAGACCCCGGCCCGCTGACTTCGATCTCCAGCGTCTCCATGCCGTGCTCACGCGCCTTCTTGCCGGCGTCTTCGGCGGCAACCTGCGCGGCATACGGCGTGGACTTGCGGCTGCCCTTGAAGCCCTGGCTGCCGGACGACGACCAGGCAATGGCGTTGCCCTGTGCGTCGGTGATGGTCACCATCGTGTTGTTGAACGTGGCCGCCACATGCGCCACGCCCGAGGTGATGTTCTTGCGCTCTTTTTTCCGGGGGCGCGCGGCGCCGGTCGCTTGCTTGGCCATCTGGTATCCTTTCGGCGCCGGACCGGACCGGGTCCGGAGGCGCGAGACAAATCGTGCGAAGGGTGGAAGGGCGGCGAACCGCCCTTACTTCGTCACCTTCTTCTTGCCGGCAATCGCCACCGCCTTGCCCTTGCGGGTGCGGGCATTGGTGTGGGTGCGCTGGCCGCGCACCGGCAGACCACGGCGATGGCGCAGGCCACGGTAGCAGCCGAGATCCATCAGGCGCTTGATGTTCATCGCCACTTCGCGGCGCAGGTCGCCCTCGACGCGGAATTCCCGGTCGATCAGTTCGCGGATACGCAGAACTTCATCGTCCGAGAGCTGGTTCACCCGGCGCTCATCGGCGATGTTCAGGCGCTCGCAGATCGCCTGCGCCTTGGCCGGACCGATGCCATAGATGTACCGAAGGCTAATGGTGACCCGCTTGTTCGTCGGGATATTCACACCGGCAATACGCGCCACGCCCTACACTCCTTCATTCCAGGAACAGTCCTGGTTGGCCACACCTGCGTGCGGACCCATTGGTCGCCCTGACGGTTTGCGAACGGGAGGTTTGCGAACCAGAAAGGCCGGAAAATACGTCACGGCACCCACCACCGTGGGTGCCGCTGAGGGCGCGCACTATAGCGGCGGTTCCGCCAGAGTCAACGCGCCTACATCAACTTTGCGTGAGTTGGCAAGATCACACAGACGCGGTTGACGGAAGATTATCCAGCACCGCCATGATTTCGGCTGTCACCGCATCCATCTCCGCCATGCCATCGACGGCATGCAGCAATCCCAGTTTGGCATAATGGGGCACAATCGGTGCTGTCTGGCGCTCATAGGCATCCAGACGGGCCGCCACCGTCTCACGCTTGTCATCAGCACGCCGGGTGAACTCATGCCCGCCGCACACGTCACAGGTGCCCTCGGCCGCCGGGCGCTTGAAGCTGTCGTGGTAGCCGGCGCCGCATTTGGCGCAGGTGAACCGACCGCCAATCCGCTCAACCAGCGCCGCCGCATCCACCCGCAGTTCCAGCACCGCATCCAGGCGCAGACCGCGTGACAACAGCATATCGTCCAGCGCCACCGCCTGCGGTTCCGTGCGGGGGAACCCGTCCAGAATGAAACCGGCCGCGCAATCCGGACGCGTGATGCGGTTGCCCAGCATCCGCACCAGAATATCGTCGGACACCAGTTGCCCGGCCTCCATCACCGCCTTGGCCTGCAG
>CAIPHQ010000341.1 GCA_903864895.1 uncultured Rhodospirillales bacterium | reverse complement strand
GCGCCAATTGCGGCAGGCGGCGAAAATCCGCATTTCCATTGATGGCCGCGTGCGCCTGACCGAACTGATCTGCGACGGCGTGCTGGTGTCCACGCCGGCAGGCTCGACCGCCTATAATCTGTCCGCGCACGGCCCGATTGTGCCGCTGTCGGCCAATCTGCTGCCGCTGACCCCCATCAGCGCCTTCCGCCCCCGCCGCTGGCGCGGCGCGTTGCTGCCCGCCACGGCGGAAGTGCTGTTCGAAATTCTGGAGCCGGAGAAGCGCCCGGTGGCGGCGGTGGCCGACTTTACCGAAGTGCGCGACGTGATGTCGGTGGCAGTCAGCGAGGACCGCACGATTGCGGTGCGTGTGCTGTTCGACCCGGATCAGGGGCTGTCGGAGCGGATTATCGCGGAGCAGTTCACGGTCTGACGGCGATCACCGCACGCGCCCACGCGGGATCGGTGCGCGTTTGCCCACCGTAATTGGTGCTTGAACCATCGATCCTGCATTTTGTAACATTCCGGCACACGTCACCCGCCGGAGCTGCGACCCATGCGCCTGCCGATTCTGCTGCCGATTGTCCCGGCGCTATGCGCCGCAGCGCTGTTGACCGGCAACCCGTCCGCCCACGCGGCTGAGACGCCGTCTGCAGTGTTGGTACGGCCCTATAGCGGTGCCAAGATCGACGTGACCACTTACCACTACGACAACAACCGCACCGGCTGGAACGCGGCGGAGCAGGACCTGACGGTGGCAAGCGTTGCCTCGGCGGATTTCGGTCTGCGTGCGAGTTTGACGGTGGATGGCACGGTGCTGGGGCAGCCGTTGCTGGTGTCGGATTTCAGCATGCCGGATGGCAGCGTCCGCGACGTGCTGATCGTGGCAACCATGCACAATACCGTCTATGCCTTCGACGCCCAGACCTATGCCCAGCTATGGCAAGTGAATTTCGGGCCTTCGCAATCCACCGGCGCGGTGCATTGCGGCAATGTTCGGCCGGAATACGGCATTGCCAGCACACCTGTGATTGTGCGCCAAAGCGCCAATTCCGCGTCGCTGTACCTGGTGACCGCGACGAATCCCGGAACCAACACGTTCGTGTCCACGCTGCACAAGTTGAATCTGGGCACCGGTGCCGATCTGGACACACCGGCGGTGATTTCGCCGTCGGCCACGATGAGTGATGGCTCGATCATTGCGTACAATCCGCGCAACCAGTGGAATCGTCCCGGTCTGGCCTTCAACAACCATTCCGTTTACGTGGCCATCGGCTCGCATTGCGATGCGAAACCGAATTCCATCACCGGCTGGCTGCTTCGCTATGACAATCACCTCAAACCGCTGGCCGCGTTTCATACGGTGGACACGCCGGGCGGGCTGGAACTGGCCAGTATCTGGATGAGCGGTTTCGCACCGGCCATCGACCCCAGCGGCTTCGTGTTCGTGGCCACCGGCAATGGTGATTTCGAGAAAGGCCGCTACGACTGGGGCGAAAGCGTGCTGAAGCTGACGCCCACGCTGTCCAGCGTGAACACCTATTTCACGCCGTCGAACTACGCCAACATGAACACCAATGATTCGGACCTCGGGTCGGGCGGCGTGATGCTGCTACCGCCGGTGCCGGGGCAACTGGCGCCGCACATGGCGGTGGCGATGGGCAAGACGGGCACGTTGTACCTTTTGAAGCGCTCGCATCTGGGCGGCCTGACTGCTGACGACAGCGGCCCGTTGCAGGCGCAATGGGCGGGCGGCGGCGGGTTGTGGGGCGGCCCGGCCTACTACAACGGCCCGTCGGGTCCGACGGTATTCACCCAGACCACCAAGCACACGCTGCGGGCGTGGGCGCTGGATACCGGGGCGAAGCCAAGTCTGACCGCCACGGTCAAAGGCACCTCCCTCGCCGGGGGCGGCGGGTCGATTCCCATCGTCTCCTCCAACGGCGCCACGCCGGGCACCGGGGTGGTCTGGCTGATCAACCGCGCCGCCGAGCCTTTCACCATCGAAGCCTATGACGCCGAGCATCTGGGCGCGCCGATCTTCACCGCCCCCATCGGGCTGTGGTCGAATTTGGCCGAGAACAATCCGTATCTGACGCCGATGCAGGCCAATGGGCGGGTCTATGCGGCGGGCGACAAGGTGGTGCAGGTGTTCGGGCTGGCCCCCTGAGGGCGCCGGCGGGCGGTCAGCTTCGGCGTGCATCTGGGACGTGAATGGCCGATCAGCGCGCCTGCTGAATCGCTGACAAAATCCACCGGCCGCCCGGCACGCGCATGAAGGTCCAGATCTCGGCCACCGAAATCCGCTCGGCCAGGCTGCCGTCCACCACCCGTCCGGTCTGGTCGCGGGTGACGTCCAGCATCGAGAAGCGCATCCCGACCGTGGCGTATTCGCGCCCG
>CAIPHQ010000340.1 GCA_903864895.1 uncultured Rhodospirillales bacterium | reverse complement strand
GCATGACAACGAATGGATGCTGCCGTCGCGGCGCAACGTGGCGCGCATGGCCAAGCTGTTCGGGCTGTCGTGGCCGCAGGCCTTCCACCTGCAACTGAAGCTGGAATGGGAGCGTTTTCTGACCGAAACGCAGCCCGTGGCAGGGGATGGGCAGAGCCAGTTCGATCCGGTGCGGCTGGTACCGGAAGATGAGCCGCTCTCGGCCGTCGTGCGGCAAAAGGCGCTGCCGCTGAAGACGTGGCCGGTGCGCACCTACCAGAAGCTCGACGGCACCTCGGCGAATGTGGATCGCTATCCCGACCTTGTCGACGAGTTCTGTGAACACTGGCTCACCCCGCGCATCGACGACATCCAGAAGGAAACCGAAGCCGCGCTGACCGGCGGCATGGACACGCACGCCTTCACCCCGCCGGGGCCGCGCCGTCAGGCCGGGCACAGCTATTACATCCTCGCCGATTTCATCGTGCATCAGGACCTACAGCGCGCCTCGGTCTTCTCGGCCATCGCACAGCAATTCCATGCCGCGTTGCGCGGCTTCGCCGAACAGTACCAGACGGCCGAGTCCACCGAGCAGGTGGCGTGCCTGATGCGGATGGAAAAATGGTATGCGGCCAGCCGGGCGTTTGATGCTGCGGCGATGCAACTGGAATCAGCCCGTCAGATTCACAAGCAGATTGAAACACGCTGGTACGTCGCGTTCGGCGCGGTCTACTCCGATTTCCTGCAAGCCCAGCAGCGCAAGGAAAAGCTGCGCAGCTTTCTGGCGTGGCTGAAGGAAAACCCAAGGCTGACGGGGCAGGAACTGGAACAGCGCTACGCCGCCGAACAGGGGGCCAAGGACCGCGCCGACGTTGAAACCCTGGCCGCAGGCCGCGTTGTGGCGGGGCTGAATGAACGCCTGAAGGGCGAAGGCGCCAGCCAGGACGAGGTGCTGGAATATTTCAGCGACATGAAGCGGATGTACCGCTCCATCGCGTGGCTGACCCACCCCGACCGCCATTCCGACGACGTGCCGGACGCGGTGCGGGCGCAGTTGAACGCGCTGTGGCTGGAAGCCGCCGCAATAAGGCGCGGTGACCAGCGCGCCAACACCACGCTGCGCCGCGCTGATCTGCGCCGCCTGATCCAGCGCGCGCGCGACCTGTGCCAGCAGGCCAATCTGCCGTTCGAGGAACGGCTGCTGCCATTCGAAGCCGATCTGCCGTCCACCAATGCCGCCCTGTTGCGCGAAATTGGCGGCCTGGAATCCGATGTCCGCCGCGTGGCCACCGAGCTTGGCAAACTGGCGTCAGACTACGATTTCGTCTCCAAGCGCCGCGATCTGGAACCGCCCGAAGCGGTGCAGGAGCGTGTGGCGGTCTATGAGGAAGAGGTCGATCAACTCCGCCGCGACATCGCTGGCATCGAGGCCGAAGTGGAGCAGTTGCAGCAGGCAACACTGGCCACGGCCCGCAGCGCCTGACGCGCAGGCTGCCCTATTCGCCGCACCCGGCGGGCGCGGCGAATAGGGGGCCATCTAGAAGTGGAAGTTGCCGGACAGCAGGACGCCGCTGAGCGACAGGTTGCGCACACCGGTGCTGCCGCCGTTCTGGAACGTCAGGTAGCGGTAGCCCAGCCCCACATCGCCCCATTTTCCGGTCGCATACGACAGGCCCGTATAGGCTTGCCAGGTGAACGGCAGCGCGCCGCCGCCAGCGTCGAAATAGAACGGGATGTAGAACTTGCTGTCCGGAATGTTGAAGCGGCCGGTCACGCCGCCGACACCTTCAAAATACGTTTCGTTCACGCTCAGCGATCCGCCACGCGACAGCGCTACAGTACCGTTCTTGTCGAGAATGTCGGCGCTGAACGTGTAGTTGGTCTTCGACTGCATCGACAGCATCCGCAGCCCGCCGACCAGATCGAGATTGCCCCAGATGCCGCTCGTGACCGTGTAGCCACCGGCCAGTGACCAGACCGTGGTGGCCATCCTTGTGCCGGTGCCGAGATCGAGCGAGCGCGGAATGTCGATCGGACCGGATCCGAGATTGACCGACGACAAGTGGCTGGTATTCGTGGTCATGCTGGCGTTCATGTAGACAAGATCGGTCATCACCGTGAACTTGCCGTTGCGCGCCACCGCACTCGCCATGGCTGCGAAATTGATGTCGGTCAGGTAATCGCTGAAACCGACGCTCATGTTGCTGGTCACCACGCCGCCGGTGCGCGGGTCAGTGAGTTTGACCTCCGACGAGATCGTCGGCGCCCAGATATACGGGGCGATGGCATAGCTCCAGCCGGGTTTGCCATCGGCGGGCGGCGGAACCGAGGCGACCTGCGCCTGTGCGGGCACGCTGGCGGCCGCCAGAACCACGGTGAGAAGCCCAAGCTTCACCTTGAAATGGTTCACGTGTGTCTTCTCCTGTGTTGCGTTGCGCCAGCCACCGGCAGTCCTGGCCCGCCCGTTCGCGGGGCCGCCCCGGCGGGTTGCGCCGTCGCTGATATTGTGGATCAAGCCCCGCGCGGCGGCAATCGCGGCGTATGCAGCGGGCGGTTGCCCGCACGTTCAGAGCGGCGGGCGGCGCGTGTGCCAGTCCGTCGCGCGCTGATAGGCATCACCCGCTCGCAGCACCAGCGCCTCGCTGAACGCTGGGCCCACCAGTTGCAGGCTGGCGGGCAGGCCCTGCGCGTCGAACCCGCAGGGCAGCACCAGCGCGGGCAGGCCCACCAGATTGAACGGCTCGGTGTTGCGCAGGATGGCGCCGAACACGCTGTCCTCGGTCCCGCGAATGGTCACTGTCTGGCCGCCGATGGGCGTTGCGGTCATGGCGATGCCGGGGGTGGCGATCAGGTCCACGCGCCCGAAGAGGGTGGTCAGTTCGCGGCCCAGCAGGCTGCGGTAGCGCTGGGCGTGGATGTAGTCCTTGGCCAGCAACTGGTCGCCGAGTTCCAGGAAGGTGCGAACCTGCTCGGTGTACAAGTGGGCGCGATCATCCAGCGTATCGTCGTGATACGCCGTCGCCTCGCCCAGATAGATCGCCAGTGCCGCTGCTGCTGCCGCCTCGATATGCGGGATGTCGATCTCGACCAGTTCGGCCCCCAGCCCGGCCAGCACATCCAGGGCTGCATCCACCAGCGCAGTCACGCTGTCCTGGCTGCGGTCGAAGAAGTAACGGCGCGGCACGCCGATGCGCAGGCCGCGCACGCCGCCGGTCAGGGCGGCCATGTAATCCGGCACTGCTGCATGGGACGATGCGGCATCGCGCTTGTCGTGCCCGGCGGTGGCTTGCAGGAACAGTGCTGCATCGCGCACCGTGCGCGCCAGCGGTCCGGCATGGTCCATGGTCCAGCACAGCGGGAAAATTCCGGCGCGGCTGACGCGGCCATAGGTTGGTTTCAGCCCGGTGACGCCACAGCAGGCGGCGGGCATGCGGATGGAGCCGCCCGTGTCACTGCCGCTGGCCAGCGGCGTCATCCGCGCCGCAATCGCCGCCCCCGCGCCGCCGCTGGAACCGCCGGAGATGCGCGTCAGATCCCACGGGTTATGCACCGCGCCGAACATCGAGTGTTCGTTGGTCGGCCCGAAGGCAAATTCATGCGTGTTGGTCTTGCCCAGCAGCACCATCCCGGCGTCAGACAGGCGCCGCACCACGGTGGCATCGGTGTCCGGCACATGGTGTTCCAGCACGCGCGAGCCTGCCGTGGTGCGCATCCCGCGCGTCTCGTACAGATCCTTGTGCGCTATCGGAATGCCGTGCAGCGGGCCGAGATAATCGCCGCGCATGATCTGTGCTTCAGCGGCTTTGGCCGCCGCACGTGTGCCCGCTTCATCCAGCGTCACGAAGGCGTTGAGGCGGCCGTTCAGCCGCCCGATCTGCGCCAGACACGCCTCGGCCACCTCGACCGGCGAGATTTTTCGGGCGGCGATGGCGTCACCAAGCTCGGACGCGCTGAGATCGATCAGGTCAGCCACGGTCCGGCGCTCCCTCCGGGCTGAAAACGCAGGCCGGTTCGATGGTTTTCAACGGCAGGCGGCGCAGCATGTCCATCGCGGTCAGCACCGGCTCATACGCGGCGGCGTAGGAAGCCGCCCGCGCCGCATCCAGCGGATGCCCGGCCATTTCCGCTGCAACAGCTTCGATGGTGGTGGCGGAGACGGGGCGGCGTTTGGCCATCGCTGCGTCCTTTGCTGTCCCGGCGGGGCCGGGGTTACTTCGCCCGCTTGCGCTTCGCGGTGCCGCCGAACGGATACGGGATTTCGCTGCCCTTGGTCAGCCCGGTGGGCCGGAAGATCAGGATCAGCGCCATCGCGATGCCAAGCCCGATTTCCTGACTGCCCTGCGGGATTTGCAGCGTCATGCCGCCCAGCGGAACACCGGCTTCGATATGGCGCAGCACCTCGACAATCACCGTCACCGCAATCACGCCGGTCAGCGCGCCCGCCAGACTGCCCACGCCGCCCACCACCAGCATGGCCAGCGTAACGAAGGTCATCTGCAGGTAGAACGTGTCGGCGGTCAGGATGCCAAGGAAGTGTCCGTACAGCGCGCCCGCCACGCCGACGATCACCGCGCTGAACACGAAAGCGATCAGCCGCATCTTCACGATGCTGACGGCCGAGGATTTCGCCGCCACCTCGTCATCGCGCGATGCGCGCAGCATCAGGCCGAAGCGGGACACCTGAAACACATAGGCCACAACCAGCGTGCCGATGGCGAACGCCAGCGCCACCCACGGCCCTACCACGGCAGGCACGCCGATGATGGAACTGGTGGCCGCCGTCACTGACTCCCAGTTGGAATACACGCTGTTCACAATGCCCAGCAGCGCGAACGTGTCGATGGACCCGGCAATGCCGGACAGGCGCATGATGGCAGCGCCCACGATCAGCGCCACCAGACCGGCCAGCAACCCGGCCCCGGCCACGGCCGGCAGGAAGCCGTACTGGTTTTGTTGCAGGAAATCCGGCAGCCCGGTCAGCATCATCTGCTTCCAGGTCGGGTCCACCGTGGCCCACGCGGCGGCGTAGGCGCCGATGCACATGAAGCCGATATGGCCGAACGACAG
>CAIPHQ010000339.1 GCA_903864895.1 uncultured Rhodospirillales bacterium | reverse complement strand
TGCCGATCACCAGCGCAGCACCGCCAGCGCCACCCTGTGCATGCTGGGCTGGCCGAGCCGGTCCCAGTCGCCGGGTGCTATGCCGCCAGCCATTTGCAAGCGAGTCGGCTTAACCGACCCCCCTGCATTCTCTCGTTGTGCCAAGGGTGTATGCTCAACATATACCCTTGAAGTCGGCAGACCAGTTTTTAGGATTTGCCCTTCAGGACCAAGGCCGGATACGTGATCGGCATTCCGGCACGATTTTCGCGCCGGATGAAACCACGTTTCTTCGTTCGGCCTTTCAAAATCCAGGGCACGGGATAGTTGATACCGGCGTCTAGACCGGATGGAAGATTGACAAAAGTGCGCTGCGCCTCAATCGCCGGATACTTCCTTTTGACGGCTTGGCGCGCATCTTCGACAATCTGCGGCGGAACGCTCATCTTCATGCCACCCACATCGATCTTGCGCGCGTACGGCTCCGGGTTGACGATCATCACTTCGGCCTCTGTCGGAATATCCGCCAATTCACCAGCCCAGCGCAGACCATTGACGGCCACAAGCCACGCGTGCCGATAAGCGCCGCTGTCCACAGGGCTGCGAGTACGGACAAAGGCCAGAGCAAAGGCTGTTGCATCAGCTAGCGACGTGAATTTGTACAGAATGGTCCCACGGCCATCAGTCCGAACTGATTCTTCAAGCGCCCCACTGCGCCCATCAACAAACGTCGTGAACTGCGGCGGAGCCTCGCCCGCCGAAATTGCATTGTCACGCAGTTTGCGAGCACCCTCGGCAAATATCTTTGCCAATTCCGCCTGAGGGATCAGCGCCGAAGCATTCAGGATGACACTTTTCCGGACAACGGCCACAGAGGCTCCTTCTAATCGCCTTGCCCTTCCAGCCAGGCGCGAACGGCGGCGCTATGCGCGCCGCCTTGTGGTTTGCGGTGCTGCTTGCTCAGTTGCCGATGGCGCGCAGCAGTTCGATAACCTCGTCGCGGATCACTGCAATCTTCTTCGGGACATCGCCGTTGTCGCCATGCTTCAGCGCAATTGCGGCCCCCCTCGCGTGGCGGACACCGTCTGCGGCGGCCGCAAGCTGCGGAGCGTTGGAGGTCTCAGGATATTCATTCAGAAACGTAATCGAACTCTTACGGCCAGCAGGCTGCATCGTCGGCTGTGTCGCGCGCAGTTTCCACCACACATCATCCAGGAGAGCGATGAATTGACCGATTGCAGGATGCGCCGAAGCAGCAAGCTCTTGCTCCAACGTGAACACCTTCTGTTGCGCCGCCAGGCCGATGCCAGCGGCATAGCCGTAAGCAATTTGGGCCTCTATCGTGAGCTTCTTGGCAAGTGCCTCAGCCTCGACCCGTGCCGCTTCCGCCTTCTGCCAGATAGCGAATTTTTCCACTTCATCGATAGCCTGCTGTTTGCGGATTTGTTTGATCGTGGCGATCTTGGCCCGCCGCTCGGCGATGTCCTGCGCCGCCTGCTTGGCTTCCATCTCCTTGAAAGCGGGATGCGACTTCAGGAAGTTTTTCAAATCTTCCAGTTCGACAGGACGCCAATCCTTGTCGAGATTCACGCGATGATCATTGACGAAATGGGACAACATAACTGCTTGCCTTTGGTTAGCGTGCGACCATTGCGCACATGAAGCGCAATTCGGTGATGTCTTCCGACTTGACGCCGCGAGCACGCATGCCCGGCTCAAGCGCGTCGAGAATCGACTGCTGGCGGCGGTTCCGGTTGTCGGTGAGTTGCTGCTTGATCGCGGCGATTTGCAGCGGCGTCGCGCCACGCGGTACGTAGGCGATTTGCGCGCCCAAGCCGGGCGGCGGCACCTGCGGCGTGTGGCGGGTTGCCCCGGCGCTGCGCGGCGTGCCGAACAGGGCGGGCCATCGGTGCTGCGCGTCCTGCCTGGTGCTGGCAGGCAGCGCGGCAGGCCGCTGGACTGGTGAAGCGCGATGCGGCGTAGCCGCAGGACGGCCAAAGCCGCCTGCTGTCACGATGCGGCTGGATGACGTGGTGGTGGTCAGCATTGTTTAACCTCCGCCGGTCAGCAGCACGGCGGGAGAAGCGATGGTATCTGCCGCAGAGACATCCAGCGCGGGCGTGGTATCGAACGCAGGGGCGTCCTGTGCGGGCGTGGCATCAGCAAGCGCCGGATCGGCTGCCGGGACGTCCGGCTGCTGCGTCACAGCGGCGCTTTCGCGTGCCAGCGAGGCAGTATCAACCGGGGTCGGCGTATCGAACCACAGCACCGCCGAGCCGAACCCGATAGCTTGCTCGGCCACCGGCCTTTCGACATCTTCGACGATGCCATGCTGGTTTCCGCTAATCCATTGGATCTTCATGATGGAGCCTTTCTTGCAGGAGCGGATTACCGCATGCCGCCAGCGCCATGATCCACGCGGCTGTCCACCCAGGCGGACAGATCGGCTGGCTTGAACATGACCTTGCCCGGCGAGACGCGAACCGGATTCGGCCCCTCGCCGGAGTCGATGAGCTTCGCCAGCGTCCGCGTGCTCATCCGCAGGCGTTCCGCCGCTTCCCTACGGGTCAACAGCAGGTTGGGAATTTCGATTTGCACAGGATGTCTCCACAGCTTCAGCGCAAAACGTCGCGCGTTTGGTAGAAACACCGTGCCATCGCAGGCGGGCGCATGTCCGCCAGTAAAGCCAGTAATTGAATTACTGGCCAAACCGCTAGAGTCGGAACCGTGTAGCGCGACAGTCCGGATGTCCGGTCAGCGACAGCAAGGATGTCAGGCGCGTTCCCGGCGGCCCCTCTTTGGCAGCACAACAGCTTGGGCGGCGCTCACCACATGCGCCGCCCAGGTCTCGAGCGCCGCCTTGCGTTCGCCCATGAAATCATGGCGCTGGTAGATGGCCGCCACCCCGCGAATGGCCCCGGCAGAGTGGTTCAGAATCTTGTCGGCTACCGCGATTTGCACACCAAGCCGCGCCATCACCGTCACGCCCGCCCGGCGGAAATCGTGAATGCGCCACGGCACCAGGGCAACCGGATCGGCCCCGCTTTCCGCCGCCACTTTCGCGCGGGCTTTCGTGATTTCGGCATCAAGGCGCAGCTTGGCATGGGCGAAGCCCGAGACCGGCGTTGTGCCGGTCGTGGTGAACACCAGCGGCGAAGGCAGCAACCGGCCCGGCGATTCCTGCATTGCCACGCGCGGCGCGGCGCGCAGGATGGCGCGGGCTTCCTCGGCCAGATGCACGACATGCGGGCGGCCATTCTTGGTGCGGTGGCCCGGCAGTTCCCATACCGCCAGATCGGCAGGCAGTTCAGCCCAGTTCATACCAGCCGTCTCAGCCTCGCGTTGCAGCGTCAGCAGCAGGAAGCGGAAGAACGGCCCCCACGGCCAGCCCAGCAGGCCAGCCGCCTGCCAGATTTCGCCAATCTCCGAATCGGTCAGCACCCTGTCACGTTGGCCATTGCGGCCCTCGGCCACCGTGCCCGCGAACGGATTGGCAGGCACCAGGCCACGCTTCACGCCCCAGGCGTAACAGGCGTGCCCGTAGGCGCGCGTGCGCCGCGCCATGGTCTCGCCCGGCGTCACGCCCTCCGCCACTGGCGGCCCGTACCGCGGCACCGTGGCGTCCTTTTGCTGCCCGGCGCGCGCGGACTTCGATGCCGTGATGCGCGGCGCTGGCGCTGCCGGTCTGGTCATGCCGTCGAGCGCGCGCTGTAGCCGCGTGCGGTCGATCTCGTGTGCCGGTTGCTCGAGCAGCTCGGCCAGACCGAACCGGAGCGCGCGCGTGGCCTCGAGCCTGTACCGGTCCCGGCGGTGCGACAGGCTCAGCCGCTCCCATTCGTCCACCAACATGCGCAGCGTGTAGGCGTCGGCCTCGGCGCGAATCTTGGCAGCCTTCTTCGCCTCGGCCTCCGCCTGGATCACCGCCTTGCGTTCGGCCGCCGGGTCACCGCCTTCGGCCACCTGACCGAGCGCCCGCTCGGCCAGCTTGCGCGCCTGTGCTGGCGTGATGTCGCCGTACTCGCCGAGGCGCAGGCGGCGCACCGCTGCACCCCGGCGGTATTGGAACAGGAAGGTTTTCGCCCCGGCGCGGGTCACGCGCAGCGCAAAGCCGGTCAGATCGTCGTCAAATACCAGCATGTCGGCCCGTTCCGGCGGGCAGGCCAGCGCGTCAATTTCGCGTTTTTGCAGCTTCATCGCCCGCCCCAAGCCGCCATCCACCGCCACTCCATCGCATGGCCCGCCGATTCTCCATGCGGCCCGATGACGCGGGCAGGACGGCGGGTCACTTTCGCGCCATTTTTTTACCCCCTGCTGCCCGTAACATCTGGAACACCTGCGAAAATCTAGGTGTTACCGGCATCCGGCGAGAAAAAGAAAGGCTATCAGTGGGTTATATATGTGAGTACATCTAGAACACCTAGAACATGCCATTTTGATGTTACCGGACCCCCAGCCCGGAACATTTACCGAACCGAGGCCCGCTGACCCGCGCCGAGCTACTCACCCCCGGACTCGCAGCGGACTCCGGCCCGGCCCCGCGCCTGGACGCACTCGCCGTCAGCCGTTTCGCACCCAGAGGCCCCGTTCGCGGACTCACCGCGGACTCATCTGAACGCGTAATCCTGTTATGTTCCTGCGCCCCGTGGCGTGAGCCGATCCAGCAACCCGTTGATATTGGCGGGTTATGGCTATCTGCGGCGGCCTGTGGAACGCACTCCGGGCAGTTTCGTAATCAGTAGGTCCACAGTTCGATTCTGTGTGCCGGCACCATTTCAAATCAAATGCTTGGCTGGAGAATAACTCGCCCGCGCCGTTTGAAACCGTCGCGTGGAGCATCGCCGGAGCAACAGGAATGGCCCGAAAGGAACGAACGGGTCAGGCGGTTCCTCGCCTTCATGGCGGTCGTTGCGAACGCAGACGCATCGTATATAGGCCGCACGCTCCGGCAAGCGGATCAGGCCCCGGCAATCGGCTCCGCCGGGCGTTCGCGGTGCGCCTTCAGCCAAGCCTCATTCTCGTCCAGCGCCATCTCGCCCAGTTCCACCAGATGTTCCAGTGCCTCAGGGCCGAAGGGCGCCGGTTGCTGCGCCAGCCAGTCTTGCGCGCGGCGGAAGGTGCGCAGCATGTCGTCGTAATGCGCCGCCTGTGCGAGATGGTTCCGCCGTTCGGTGTACCACCGGACCATGCCGGACCCGGCCAGCAGCAATACCGCCTGAATCAGCACCAGCTTGTGCAACGCAGGCTCCGTCGCGTGCTTCACATCGTGCTCGGACACCGCGGCGGTCAGCAACGGGGTAAGCCCCGCCGCAGATGTCCAGAGCAGCAGCGCCAGAAACAGCGCTGCCACCGCCTTTCCCCAACGCGACAATTCCTGCACGTCGAAATCCTTTGCCCGGCGCGGGATCAGCCACAGTGTCAGGCAGGTCAGCGTGGCGGTCCAGGCAGCGGGCACCAGCAGACCGAGCCATGCCGGGTCCCGGTGCGAGCCACCCAGCATCGCGGCCACACACAGTGCGAGCGCGGTCATCGCGGCCGGGAGCGGCCACGAGAGGCTTGGCTCGGGCTTGCCAGCGATCTCGCCGGTGATCAGCCACGCCACCCCAAGCGCCGCGACCGTCGTCATGGTGGGCAGGACGGACAATGCCGGCCCGCTCCAAATGGCCAGCAGGTCGTCCACTGATCCGAACGTCTTCCAATGCAACACCACGATCAGCGCAAGCAGCGCGATGGCGGCGGCGATGAACGTGACCTGGAACGACAGTTCCGCCAGCCGCTTGGCGCCGAACTGCGCGGCGGCGTTGGTGGCAAAATAATCTGATTGATCCTTGATCCAGTTGCCAACGAAGAACCGCGCCGGGTCTGGATGGTCCTTTGCGGTGCGCGGCACGGCCACTGCATCAAGTGTTTTCAGATCATTGCTCCGAAGTACCGCCCAACTGGACACGAGCGCCGCCGCCTCGCGCACCAGTCGCAGATCGGTATCCGCGTTGCGCAGATGCACCCGGTCAGCAGGACGGCCAATGCCCGCCGACCACCACGCGATCTGTACCCGCAGCATTTCCAGCACGCCGCGATAATCCTCGGCACGCAGCTGGATCTTGCGATGCCGCACCATCTCGGCAATCCCCCAGATCAGCCCAAGGGGCAGCAGATACAGCGCCAACGGCCAAGCGCTGCCAGGCAAGACTTCGATGTACGCTTCATACGCAGCCACGGCGGCCAAAAACAGCACGGCACAGGCGCGGAGCGCGAAGCGCACCTTGCCGGCGGCATCAGTGCCCTGTGTATTCATGGTGCCCTTGCGCACCCGTTCCAGATACGCCGCCGGGTGTTCAGCTTCTGGTCCGGCCACTTCGGCTGCCGAAGCATGTATCCCTGCCGCCTTGCGGCGGCGGGCGTGCATCCGGTCCAGCGCCCCGGCCAGCGCCAGCGCACCCCGGCCGCGCGCCGCCATGCCGCCGCTTTCCGAGTCCCGCACCGGGTCATCAAACGGGTTGGCAAAGATGGCCTTCCCGGTCTTGGAGGGGGGGGCCTCCGGATTGCGCGTGTCGCTCACAAGCTGCGCCGGGCGCAGAATGGTCACGCATGCCAGTGGCGCGCTGTGCGGCTCAGGTTGCGTGGGGTCGAGCCACAGCACATGGGCACCATCTGGCTCCTCGAACGGCGAACTGGCGAGAAGTTCGGAACTGCGGGCGATGACTTCGTTCGCGGCTTCGTCCGGCATCGCGGTGCGCCGGTGCGCCACAACGCGGGCGGTGCCACCAATGCTGCAAGCTGGTTCGGCGGGGCCGGCAGCGACCAAAATTGTCGCGGTGCGGGCCAGCCAAAGCCCGAACTGCTCGTAGTGCCGCTGACGTTCCTGCCGGTCATAGGATGGACTGTGACGCGAGAGCACCGCGGCTGGCACGCGTGCCAGGCCCGCAGGTTCCAGGCGCAGGCGGCTGTCGAACGGGGCCTGCAACAGCGGGCGCAGATACTTGCACGGCACCGCAAGATCGCATTGCAGGCTATGCAAATATGCCAGATCGGCCTGCATGACGGGTGCCGCGAAATCTTCAGTGAACAGTGCGGGTTCCAGCGGCAGCACCAGGACCACCGACCAGCCTGGGTGCGCGCGGCGGATTCCATCCTGCGCCAGCACCACCCGCGCCGCGTCCAGATCCGCCCCTGCCGCTCCGCCGCACAGCAACACTTTCGGCGTGTTTGGCAACGCGGCATCCAGTGCCCGCACCAGCTTGGCAAATCGCCTGCGAAACTCTGATCGCAGTTCGTCGTTGCGAACGGAGTCTTTCGAGTCAAACGTCCGCTTGCCGGTGACACCGACCAGAATGGGCACCAAGGCGGTTTGGCCGGGCGGTGTTGGCATGGGCGGCTCCGCGTCTGGAATCAACGCGCCTGTCGAATTTGCTGCGCATGATATTTCGATATCGGGATGATTAAAGATCGACTGGCAACAGCCTTTCACAAGCGGCCCACTCTGTCTATCGGACCGCAGCCAAATCGAATGCGGCTATTTCGCCGCAAACCGGTTTTTCGTGAAGCCGGTGGCGGCAGCGTGCTACTTCGTCTTCCCCCACGTATAGGTGGACGCAATCGCGTAATTCCACACCGCGCCTATCAGCGCCCCGGCCAGCCCCGCCAGCCACCAGCTGTTGCCCTGCCCGTACACCTGTGCCGCAATGCCCACATTGGCCACGGCACCGATGCTGCAGCCGATGCAGAATGTGATCAGGCCGCGCAGCAGCTTCCAGCGTTTCAGGCGGCGGTCGCGGTAGGTGAGTTGGTTGTTCAGCAGGAAGTTGAACACCATCGCCGCCAGCGTGGCCCACACCCCGGCCCCGGTGATGCTCAGCCCGGCTTGCAGGGCCAGCTTCAGCACCACCAGATTCACCCCCACGCCGATGCCGCCGATGAGGGCGAACAGCACGAAGCGGACCGGGATGATGTGGCCGATCAGCTTGTCGGCAATCAGCATCAGGTATTCCCACACCACCATCGCATCCAGCTTGCTTTCGCCGAACTGGCGGGTGCGGAAGCGGAACGGGAATTCGCGGAATTTCGGCGGCGTGGGCGACGAGGCGAAGATGTCGAGCAGGATCTTGAACCCTTGCCCGGACAGGTTGCGGACGGCAGCCTCGAACGCATCCCGCCGCAGCATGAAAAACCCGCTCATCGGGTCAGTCAGGTCGGACGAGACGATCAGGCGGCTGAGGCGGGTGGCGAAGTCGCTGATCGCCACGCGCTTCTTGTCAAAATCGCCCATGCTGCCGCCTTCGACATGGCGGCTGGCGACAACAATCTGCAATTGCTCCTCGCGCAGCGCCTGCAACATGCGCGGCAGCAGGGTTTCGTCGTGCTGCAAGTCGGCGTCCATCACGCCGACGAACGGGGTGGAGGTGGCCAGAATCCCTTCAATGCAGGCACTGGCCAAGCCCCGGCGGCCGATGCGCTGGATGCAGCGCACGCGCGGGTCGGTCTGGGCGATGCGGCGCACCTCGGCGGCGGTGCCGTCCTTGCTGTCGTCATCGACGAACAGCACTTCCCACTCGATGCCCTGCAACACGTCATGCAGCTTGCCGACCAGCACCGGGATATTGGCCCGTTCGTTCAGCGTGGGCACCACCAGCGCCAGTTCGCGCGGCGCCCATGGCTCGGCCGCAGGCAGGGCAGGCGAATTGCTGACAGGCGGCACCATGCGTCTCCGAAGCGGGTGCTATCTTGCTGCCATAGCGGACCGGCAGCGGCAAGCCGCAGCGTAGGTTACGAGGCGTGGCGGAACACCGGCTCCACCTCGGCCAGTTGCTCCAGCGGGATATGGCAATGGATCACATGCCCGTCACGGTTGTCACGGCGCGGCGGGGGCGTGGTGTCGCAGATCGTGCCCAGCTTGCGCGGGCAGCGCGTGGCGAAGCGGCACCCGGCGGGCACGTTCAGCGGGCTGGGGATTTCGCCTTGCAGGCGGATGCGCTTGGTCCTGATGCTCGGGTCCGGCACCGGCACTGCGGACAGCAGGGCTTCGGTGTAGGGATGATACGGCGGCTCGAAAATCGCCGCCGTCGGACCGGCTTCCATCACCTGCCCCAGATACATCACCACCACCTCATCAGCCAGGTAGCGCACCAGCCCCAGATCGTGGCTGATGAACACCAGCGTGGTGCCCTGTTCTTCCTGAATCCGCAGCAGCAGGTTGATCACCGCCGCCTGCACCGACACGTCCAGCGCCGAGACCGGTTCGTCCGCCACCAGCAGTTCCGGGTTGCCCGCGAAGGCGCGGGCGATGGCGATGCGCTGCTTCTGGCCGCCGGATAACTGGCGCGGCAGCGCGTGGCGCAGGGAGGGCGGCAGGCGCACCATGTCCAGCAGGGCGGTGACGCGTTTTTCGATGTCCGCCTTGCCGCTGGCGATGCCGAATTTGCGCAGGGCGCGGGCCAGCGGCCAGCCCACAGGATGCGACGGGTTCAGCGTGCCGTCGGGGTTCTGGAACACCATCTGGATGGCGGCTACCTGCTGCGGCGTGCGGCGGCGCACCGGCACGCTGGCCAGATCGGCCCCCATCACCCGCAGCTTGCCGCCGGTGGCGGTATCAAGCCCGGCCAGCACCTTGGCGAAGGTGGACTTGCCCGAGCCGGATTCACCCACCACCGCCAGCACATGCCCGCGCTGTGCGGCCATGTTCAGCCGGTCGTTGGCCAGCAATTTGCGGCGGCCGACCGGAAACACGCGGCTGATGTCGTGCGCGTCCATCACCACGTCTGACTCGCGCACCGCAGCACCGCGCGTGGCCGCAGCGGCCACCTGTTCGGCCGGAAGGTCCTGCCAGCGGGCGCAGCGCACCAGATGGCCGGCACCACTGTCGATCATCGCCACCGGGGCGGCATCGCACACGCCCGGTGTGGCAAAGCCGCAGCGGGTCAGAAAGCCGCAGCTTTCCGGCGCGCGTCCGGCGGATGGCACCACGCCGGGAATGGAGACCAGCGGGTGCGAATGCTTGTCCGCCCCCGGGCGTGGCAGGGAGGCCAGCAGGCCGCGCGTGTACGGGTGGCGGGGATGGGCAAACAATTCGGCGGCGGGCGCGTCTTCCACCAACCGCCCCGCGTACATCACGCCGATGCGGTCGCAGACCTGCGCGATCACACCCAGATTGTGCGAGATGTAGAACAGCGCGGTGCCGTATTTCTGGCGCAACTCGTTCAGCAGATCGAGCACGGTGGCTTCCACCGTCACATCTAGCCCGGTGGTGGGTTCGTCCAGCAGCAGCAGCGCCGGGTTGGCCAGCAGCGCCATGGCGATCACCACGCGCTGCTTCTGCCCGCCGGAGAGTTGGTGCGGGTAGCGGCGCATCACGCTGTCCGGGTCGGGCAGATGCACGTCCTGCAATACCCGCGCGGCGGCGGCGCGCGCCTCGCGCTGGCTGGCCCCGGTATGCGCGATGGGCACTTCCATCAGTTGCTGGCCGATGGTCAGCGACGGGTTCAGGGCGGTCGCCGGTTCCTGATAGACGATGGCGATGCGCCCGCCGCGGATGGCGCGCAGTTCTTCGGGCGTCGCACGGGCCAGATCCTTGCCCTCGAACAGAATTTGCCCGCGCGGCATGCCGCCGTTGCGGCCCATATAGCCCATGATCGCCATGATCAGCGTGGACTTGCCGCAGCCGGATTCGCCGACCAGCCCGAAGCTTTCGCCCGCGCCGATGTCCAGCGAGAAATCCGGTATTGCCGCCACCGTGCCGCGTGAGGTGCGGTATTCAACGCGCAGATCGCGGATGGACAGCAGGGCCATGCTCAATCCGCCTGCGACAATTCGGTCAAGCCATCGGCCAGCAGATTGAAGCCCAGAATCAGGCTGACCAGCGCCACGGTGGGATACAGTGACATGTGCGGGAACACCGTGATCATCGCGGTGGCCTGCTTGACCATGCCGCCCCAGTCCGGATTGGGCGGCGGCAGGCCGAGGCCCAGAAAGCCCAGCGTGCCGATGGTGATGGTGGTGTAGCCCAGCCGCAGGCAGAAATCGGTGATCAGCGGGCCGCGGCAGTTGGGCAGCAACTCGATGACCATCACGAAGATGTCGCTCTCGCGCCGCATATAGGCGGCGGCGACGAACTCCTGATGCATCAGGCTCAGCACCAGCCCGCGCACGATGCGTGCGATGCCCGGTGAGGAGGCCAGCACTACGGCGACAACGATGTTCAGTGCCGACGGGCCGATATTGGCGATCAGGATCACGTACAGCACGATCACCGGAAACGACAGGATCACGTCTGACGCACGGCTGACCAATGTGTCCACCCAGCCGCGATAATACCCGGCCAGCAGGCCCATGATGCAGCCGACTGTATAGGCGGCCAGCACGGCCAGCGGCGCCACCGCCAGCACGGTGCGCCCGCCCCAGATGATGCGCGACATCAAATCGCGGCCGAGTGAATCCACGCCCAGCCAGTGCTTGGCGCTGCTGAACGGGGCGGACATCGCCGCGTAGTCGGACTTGTTGGGGTCGGGCATCGGCAGCACCGGGGCCAGCAGCGCCAGCACCACCCAGAACAGCACGATGCCAAGCCCCACCATGGCCACACCCGATGTGGGCAGGCGGCGCAAAATGCCCGGTGTGGCGCGCCCGGCGGTTTCGGTGGACGGGAGGCTGGCCGGCATCAGCGGCGCGCCTGCGGGTCGAGCAGGCGGTAGCCAATGTCGCTGAGCAGTTGCGTGGCGGTGGCCACGAACAGCGCGATCAACGTGGCCGCCTCGATCAGCGACACATCGCCGAACAGCGAGGCGTCCAGCAGCATCCGCCCGAAGCCGGGATAGGCGAACACCAGTTCGGTGACCACCACGCCGCCGATCAGCCAGTTGATCTGCAGCAGGATCACCGTGAACGGCGCGATCAGCGCATTGCGCAGCGCATGGCGCAGAATCACCGTGCGCCATGGCAGGCCCTTCAGCACGGCGGTGCGCACATAGGGCTTGGCCATCACCTCGGCCATCGATGCGCGCACGATGCGCGCCACATAGCCCGCGTCATACAAGGCCAGCACCGAGACCGGCAGAATCAACTGTGTCCAGATCGGCCAGCCGGAGTTGTTCTTCAACGGTGACGTGCCCGGCAGCAGCTTCAGCCACACCACGAACACCGCGACCAGAATCACGCCCAGCGCAAATTCGGGAATCGAGGTCATGATGATCGAGATGGTCGAGACCACACGGTCCAGCGTGGTACCCGCGCGCATCCCGGCCAGCACGCCCAGCAGCAGCGACAGCGGCACGATCACGGCAAATGCCAAACCGGCCAGCAGCGCAGTATTGCCAAGGCGGTCCCACAGCACGTCGTTGACCGGGGCCTTGTACAGCGTGGAGTAGCCGAAATTGCCGAAATACTGGTCGCCGCGCGGGTCCTTGAAATCCAGCTTCAGTGCCGGGTCCTGCAACGGATCGGCCTGCAACCCGGTCAGCACGCCCGCCCAGCGCACGTAGCGCACCAACAGCGGGTCGTTCAGATGCAGTTTTTCGTAGAGCAGATCGACCTGCGATTGCAGCGCGAACGCGCCCAGCGTCTTGCGCGCCACGTTGCCGGGCGAGAACTCGGTGACCAGAAACACCAGAAACGATGCCACCAGCAGCGTTATCAGCATTTCCGCGCCACGGCGCAGCATGTAGCGGATCATCGCGAACACACCCCGGCTTGCGCCGGGGTGCCTCGCGTTGTGCAGAATTTGCCGATCAAGCCGACAGCGCCAGCTTGTTGCCGAAGAAGTAGTTGGTCGGGTGCGGATACACGCCCTGTACCTTCTTGTCGTAGAAGGTGAACATGTTGGTCCACAGTGGCTGACAGATCGGCCCGTCCTCATGCATGATCTGCTCGATCTTCAGCATCAGGTCGCGCCGCTTCTCGATGTCCAGCGTGCCTTCCACGGCGGTCAGGATGCCGTCCAGCGCCGGGTTGGAGTAGCCGCTCTCGTTCCAGGGCACGCCGGTCCGGTAGGCGAGTGCGATCAGCATCGCGCCGAGCGGGCGGTGGTACCAGATGGTGGCGCCCATCGGCACCTTGGTCCACACGTCCCAATACTGCGCGCCCGGCATCACGTTCAACTTCACCGTGACGCCGATGTCCTTCCACTGCTCAGCGGCCGCCTGCGCCTGCGCGACAATCCAGGGGATGTCGTTGGGCACATACAGCGTGGTCTCGAACCCGTTCGGGTGCCCGGCTTCGGCCAACAGCTTCTTGGCCCCGGCAATGTCGCGGCCCAGCGGCTTGATGGCGTGATAGTCGGGGTGCGAGGACGACACATGCATGTGGTCGCCTTCGGTGCCCAGACCGCGCAATGCGATCTGCACGATGGCGGCACTGTCCAGACCCAGCTTCATGGCCATGCGCACGCGCGCATCGTCGAACGGCTTCTCCGACACCTTCATGCGCATCACTGCCGTCTGGCTGGTGGGCACGCTGTACATCTGCAGATGCGGCATCGCCTTCAGCGCGTCGTACTGGCCGGGATCAGCCCAGATCAGCCCATGGATCTGCTGCGAGGCCAGCGCCGCAATCTGTGCCGCCGGATCGTCGCCGAGATCGATGAACTCGATGCTGTCAACGTTCGCGGGCTCACCCCAGTAGTTCTTGGCCTTCTTGAACACGGCAATCTTGCCGGTTTCCACCTGCACCAGTTCGAACGGCCCGGTGCCGATGGACCCTGCGCCGAACACGCCGTTGTCGCCCGGGTACAGAATTGCCGCCGGGTAGTGGAACAGATGCTCCGGCACCGCGAGCTGCGGGGCGGCGCAGTTCAGCCGCACCGTGTAGTCGTCCACCTTCTCGATGGCGTTCGGCGACCACAACTCGGTGGTGGGCTTGCCGTCCTTGCCGGTGACTTCCTTCAGCAGATAGGCCTTCACGAGGCCGACCATCGACGAGCCGACCGAGGCATCGGTCATGCGCTTGAGGTTCCACACCACGTCGTCGGCGGTGAAGTCCTTGCCATTGTGCCACTTCACGCCCTTGCGGACATTCAGCGTCCAGGTCTTCAGGTCGTCGCTGGCCTTCCAGCTTTCCAGAAGATACGGGTGGGTGACGTTGTCCTTGTCGGTGAAGGTCAGGTATTCGCAGACCTGCCGCGAGACGTTGCTGTCGTAGCCGCCCCAGCTATAGGTGTGCGGGCTTTTCACGTCCTTCACCTGCGTGCCCATGCGGATCACGCCGCCCTGCGGCAGGCCGGCAGCCTTGGCGCTGGCGACCGGGGCGAGACCGGCCATCTTGGCGGCCAGCGGGGCGGCCACGCCGAGCAGCGCGGCATAGCGCACAAACTCGCGGCGGCTGACCTGACCCTCGGCAAGCTGCTTGCGCAGCAGGTTCACATTCGGCGAATCACTCTGGTCGCTCATGTCAATTTCCCCCAATCGCGGTAGCCATTGGCCGCAACAACCCAAGCACGGCCATGCGGCCGCCATGCGCGCGGCCAAGGACTGCCATCCAGTATGCGCACCCCGGCACTTCACGGCGTTGCCAGCGGCGCGTCAAGGTGCTGGCCGGGTCTGCACCGCAATTCAACCGCCTTGCGGCGATTACAGCATCGCCAGTGATTGCTTGCGTCGCGGCGGTGGAAATGCGGCGTCGATTGCAGAAAAGTCTTCGGCCGTCAGCGTCAATTCGATGGCCGCTGCGTTGGCCCGCACATGCGCCTGTGTGCCCGCTTTCGGAATGGCGATCACGCCCGGATGGCGCAGCGCCCATGCCAGCGCCACCTGCGCCGGGGTGGCATCGTGCCGTGCTGCAACGGACGCCAGCACCGGATGGCGCAACAGCCGCCCGCCCTGACCCACCGGCGAATAGGCCATCAAAGGGATGCCGCGGGCTGCCTGCCAGCCCAGCAGGTCAAACTCGATGCCGCGATGCTCGGGGTTGTACAGCACCTGATTGGTGGCGCAGGCCGCGCCGCCCGGCACGGCCAGCAATTCGTCCATGTCATCGGTGTCGAAGTTCGATACGCCCCACGCGCCGATCTTGCCCTCGGCCTGCAACGCCTGAAACGCCGCCACCGTTTCGGCCAATGGCACGCCGCCGCGCCAGTGCAGCAGGTACAGGTCGATGCGGTCCGTTTTCAGCCGCTTCAGGCTGCGCGCGCAGGCGGCAGGCACGCCCTTGCGGCTGGCATTGTGCGGATAGACTTTCGAGACCAGAAATACCTCATTGCGCCGCCCGGCGATGGCCTCGCCCACCACTTCCTCGGCCCCGCCCTCGGCATACATCTCGGCGGTGTCGATCAGCGTCAGGCCAAGGTCGAGGCCCAGCCGCAGGGCTGCGGCCTCCTCGGCGCGGGTGCGCCCGCCCTCGGCCATTTTCCACGTGCCTTGCCCGAGGGCGGGGACCTGTGTGGCATCGGGCAGCCGGACGGTGCGCATCGCTCAGTCCGCCACCTGTTCGGCGCGGCGCAGCAGGCGCAGGAAATTGCCGCTCCAGAGTGCTGCAATCGCGTCCGCGTCGTAGCCGCGCCTGAGCAGTTCGGCGGTGATGGAAGCTGTCTCGCCCGCGTCATGCCAGCCGGAAAACCCGCCGCCGCCATCGAAATCCGACGACAGGCCGACATGCGCCAGCCCGATGCGCCGGACCGCGTAATCGACATGGTCGCAATAGTCGGCGGGCGTGACCGCCTCCGCCTTGGCGCCCGGTTTCAGGAAGGACGGCACGGCGGTGATCTGCACCACGCCGCCCGTGTCGCGCAGCGCATCGAGTTGCTCGTCGTCCAGATTGCGCGGCACGTCGCACAGCGCCTTGATGCAGGAATGCGTGGCCACCACCGGCACGCGCGACAGCGTGGCGGCCTGCAGCATGGCGGCCTTGGAGACATGGGAGATGTCGATCAGCATCCCCAGCCGGTTCATCTCCACCACCGCCTGCCGCCCCAGCGCAGACAGCCCGCCATGTTCCTGCGCCGCATCGCCCAGATCACCGCGCGGATTGGACGAATCGCTGAATGCGTTGTGGCCGTTATGGGTGAGAGTCATGTAGCGCGCGCCGAGTTCGGCGAATGTCTTCAGCCGCCCCACGTCGCCGCCGCAGGCATGGCCGTTTTCCACCGCCGGGATGATGGCGGTGGCGTTGCTGCGAAACGCCATCTCGATATCATCCGCCGTGCGGCACAGCCGCGCCCCCTCTGCCGCGCCCATCGCGCGGATGGCGTGCAGCATCGCGGTGGCGCGGGCGAACGCGGCCTCATTGGCATCGGGCGTGCGGCGGGTCTGGCCGACATAGGCGGCAAAGAACCCGGCCGCGAGATGACCGCGCCGCATCTTCGGCAGGTCCACCCGTCGCTCGGTGTCGTCCGTGAACGCGGGGCCGCTGGGCCACGGGATGTCGATATGGCTGTCCAGCGTGAGCAGGCTGCGATGCAGGGCGAGGGGATCGGTCATCCCCCCAGCGTCCTTACCCCCCGCCGCGCCGTCAAGCCCGGCGTGTGCCGGATGCGCGATAACCTGGCTGACGGCGCGGGCTTGGCGCGTTATAACGCCAACGGCTGTTCCCGTAGCTCAGCAGGATAGAGCACAGGATTCCTAATCCTGGGGCCGTGGGTTCGAATCC